>CAZELO010000001.1:0-196317 GCA_964513245.1 uncultured Candidatus Bathyarchaeia archaeon
CGCCCTATTCAAGAGGCACTGACCCAGTCTACGAGCTTCACCTAAACCGAGACCTTGACAATCAGAACCTTTCATCATAAGTACACTTGAAAAAGAGCCTGAATTTTTAGGGGGGTAAGTCTGTTGTTGGAGCCGTCGACTAAGAGGGGGTGGCTTATGAATCCTCTGGTATCCATAGCTCTATTCTTGTTTGTTGCAATCATCTTGGGCGCTATAACAGTAATCAGTGAAATATACGCCATTTACGCGATGCTCTGTCTTCTCTCAGTCGTTGCAGCTACAGCAGGGTCCACTCTTTTTGACAGAGACGCGGCTAAAGCTTCATCCGCTATTCTGATCTACGTTGTCCTTGTAGTTCCGTTCTTTGTGTCTTTGTATCTCTACGATTTCGTTTACAGAGACATGAGCAAACCCGAAACATACATAGACGTGAATTGGACGACGGCGCCCTTTGTAGCAGCAGTCTTCATCATAGTGGTTCTGATGATAGCGTTCCTAGTTGACAATATGCTGCTCGGCTCGCCTATCATCAAGACACTCCAGTTAACGAAGAGATTTCTGAACGCAAGAAAACGGCGCTATTCAGTTTCTTTGTTCTCGGTAACCGTGCTTGTAGCCAGCGTTGTGTCCCTCAGCTACGTCGTACCATCATATACGTTACTAGTCCTATTCCTGATCGTCATATGCCAAGTAGCAATAAACATGATAGGCCATGTCTACGAACGACGAAGCGAGATATTCAGCCTGGCAACGGTAGGCATGAACCCAGACCAACTGGCCGGGCTATCCTTTGCTGAGGCATTCATCGTTGGTTTTGTTGGAGGCGGCATAGGCTATGCTGTTGGGCTTTACATCCTCATTTTTGCAGCATTACCGATCACTGTTCTTGAAGTCATGACATCATGGGCGATAGCAATGATTCTCTTTGCCGTCAGCGCATCCATAGTCTCAACCATCATACCCGCAATGAAGGCTTCAATGCTTGCCACACCTTCGCTCCTAAAGAGGTGGTGGATAGAGGCACCTCCACCCCCATCCATTGGCCAGCTGTCTATCTGGACGTTCCAGATACCGGTCAAGATAACCGAAGACAACGCAGAGAAGTTCGTAAACTATTTTTTGAGGTACGCAAGGATGCTGGAAAGATTTCCATATGGCTCAGTTGAGAGAGCGGAGAATGTGCAATTGGTGAGACCTGAAGACTCGAAAGGGAACGAAGTCTGGGAGCTCAGATTCAAATACATCTATAACGAAGGAGGAAGCCCCATGATCGTGACTGAAAATGAGCTTGGAATACTTAGGAACTCGATCTCCGAAGTTCTCCCAGTGGAGTTCACGATTAGAGTAATAGAGTTTCAACATGTGTCGAACATCTACGTGTACATGGAGCGATTTGCCTCAAATTATCGAAAAATGGCTCTAGAACAGAATTTTATGGACATTCTCTATCTCTGAGAACAGGAGGAGAAGATTCATTGAAAGAAGAGAAAGCCCTGACTCCAGAAGACACAGCCCGCGTTTTCCAAAGGAGCTAGCCGGATGGCAAAACCAAATAGAACACTCCTGATCATGTATCCAATCAGACTTGGCAGTCTTCAATCTATGTTTTTGAAAAATCACCGATTGTTGGATTAAGCACCTTAACCAGATCTGCCGCCTTCATCTGGATGGAGACTGTGTGCAATCCAACGTTGAAGTTGACTTTTTCGTTTTCCAGAATGGAGGCATCCAGATATGTTGGAAGACGATGAAGGTTCCCAAAGGGATGTACAGAGCCAATCTCGCAGCCGGTTCTCTCCAACACCTCTTGGGGACTAGCCAGTCTCAGCTTCTCGGTTCTGACGATGTTTGCCAGTTTTTTGAGATCTATTTTCCTATCTGCGGCAACCAATCCCACGACGAAGTCTCCTAGGCTTGTTTTAAGTACAAGAGCTTTTACACCCGTCCTGAGTTCCACCCCCCTAACTTTTGCTGCCTGCTCAGAAGTGTAGACCGGTTCGTGCTCGAAAACTTGGTAAGGTATGCCGTTTTTGTCCAGCAACTCTTTGATCAACTTCAGCTGCAGGATACCCACTTTAGCATGCGCCTCGCTTCTAACCTGCTTTACGGGGGAAACTGAAATTTAAGGTTATGTTTAGTTTTAGGGGTAGGCAACTTCGCCATTCTTTGATTTTTAGGCTTTCTCCGAATGCCGGCAGATTAGGATTTTTCAATAAGAAATTTATAGTAAACGAGGGTTAGTGGTAAGGGGCTGTGGATGCATGAGGTTTCGAGAAAGGATCATATCTACTTTCGAAGGAAAGCCCACGGACAAGATAGTTTGGCAACCTAGAATAGAAAAATGGTATGAGGCTAGGGTTACGCTGGGTGATATGCCTGTCCGCTACAGAGGCATGAGTTATCTTGAAATCTGTGACAACCTAGAGATATCGCCTAGATATTTTCCCTCAATCGACAAGTCTAGGCATATTTGGGAAAAAACCGCTGTAAATAAGATTGAAGGCGGAGACGTAAAAATTGAAACCAAAGAGAGCGAGGACAACATCTACATCAAATACTCGACGCCTCTCGGCGAGCTAAATGAAATCAGAAGGAAGACGGTCTACGGAATTTCCAATTACACCACCGATTTCCCAGTGAAAAACGAGGAAGACATGAAAATCATGAATTACATCCTTGAACAGGAAGAGTTCAAGTTTGACCCCGAACTATTCAAGAAGTTAGACATGAAGATCGGTGACAGAGGAGTACCCATAGCAGTGCTTCCTCACGCACCTCTAATGAGGTTGATGCTGGATTTCATGGGTTTTGAGAGAACCGTGAAAATGCTTTGGACAAAGCGTGAGACAACCGAAGACTTTCTCAGATCTATCGAAGCAAACGATGCCAAGATAGAGAAAGCCATAAAGGAGTCTCCATACCGAATAGTGAACTTCGCTGATAACGTTCACCACGACTTGTGTTCCCCACCTCTCTTCAAAAAGTACATGCTCCCAAACTATCAGAGGAGAACGCGGGAGATGCATGCAGCTGGAAAGTTTTGCATATCTCATTGGGACGGCTATATCAAGAAACTTCTGCCCTTGGTCAAGGAGACTGGTCTCGATGCTCTGGAATGCGTGACATGTCTACCTCAAGGCGATGTCGATCTGGACGAGATTCAAGCGGCTCTCGATGGCATGGTGTTCATGGATGTAATGGCAGCGTTGTGGTTTCTTCCTTGGAGCAGCAGCGAGGAACTCCGCGACTACGCAAGAAAAGTCATTGAGATGTTCCAACCCCGCCTAATTCTGGGAATCGGAGATATGCTTCCACCTAACGGCGACATAGAGAAAATCAGGGTTGTAGGAGAAGTGGTCAAGGAAATCGCAACTTGAAATTATGGGCAAAGAAACCTGATTTTAGTAGACGATGAAAAAAATTCGCAACTATCCCTCTTCTTTTTAAGTTGAGTCTTTCAATATGGGTGGAGACCATATCTTGTCAGTCCCGTGTTTTCTTTTAGACTAAACAGCAAATTTAGATTTTGAACTGCTGCGTGCGCCCCGCCTTTTCCTACGCTGTCCAAAACGCTAAAAACAACCACTCGATTACGTCTTTCATCGATATCTAAGCCGATGTGACAGAAATTTGTTCCCGATACGGCAGAAACCCAAGGATAAGGCAAATACTGCCACGTAGCATCTGCGTCTTTTGGCATATCGAACACCTTTATGAAATACTCATCCCGATAAAAGCTCCTGTAAAGATCTAGTAACTCGCTTCTATTTACTTCTCGTTTCGGGAAACAGTGGCAGATCGCCAAGATTCCTCTTGTGATTGGCACGTAAGTCGGTGTGAAGTGTATGCCTATCTTTGATTTAGCTAGAAGGCCAAGCTCTTGTTCAATTTCGTAAGTATGACGATGATCTACAACATTATAGGGAACTAAGTTATTCCCGATCTCAGGATGATGCATAGTTATATGAAGTTCAGCACCAGCCCCGGCTGTTCCTGATAATCCGTCAATTATGATTCTCTCGGTATCAATCAGATTTCCTTTGACTAAAGGCGCGAGGCCCAATATTGACGCTGAAGAGAAACAGCCCGGATTCGCTATGATCCTTGCCTTTTTTATCTCATCTCGGTGTAGCTCTGGGATGCCATAGACTGCTTCATCAACTAGATTCCAGCACGAATGAGTCATGCTGTAGATGCGTTCCCATTCGGTACGGTTTTTTAGGCGGAAATCGGCACCAAGATCGATAATCTTGGTATTATGCTTTAGTAGATCTGGAATCATTCTCATGGCATTTCCTGTGGGCAAGGCAAAAAAGACAATGTCGCAGGGAGTTATTTCTTCTGGTTTTACAAGATGTATCCCGGAACCATACAAATTGCGATGAAAATATTCGATCGGCTTTCCGCTTCTACTCGTTGCCCATACTATCTTTACCTGCGGATGCTCATTCAGTATCCGTAATGCCTCTCCACCCATGTAACCGGAAGCACCGTATATTCCAACTTCTATCACAACGGTTCCTCCTTTTTCCGATACTTGCTGGCAACTCTGTCTTGGATTCACATTGTATGACTAACTATTGTCTTTATTGACAGATATAAGTCGTTAAGAACATAACACTTAAAGCAAGTCTTGCGGTCCATGCCATTTTTCTTTGATCTCTTGAAAACATGATCATTCGGTTTTAAAAACACCCTCCTTCACGAAAGAACTCGAACAACCGAAGAGGTAACAGAACCGAAAACCGCAATAATTAAATTGTCAATCAGAACACACCTATCTGACGCGCGAGGAAAGATGTATTATGGCGTACAAGTGCATTCTAGTCGGAATGGACGGGGCAAACCCTGTCTTTATCGAGAGAATGGTTAAAGAGGGAAAACTACCTGCTTTTCAGCGGATGCTCAAGGAAGGGACATACGCGCCGCATTGCCTATCAGCAGTCCCTACGTCCACGCCTGAAAACTGGACCACGATAGCAACCGGCGCATGGAACGGGACACATCAGGTCATGTCGTTTCAAACGTTCCAGCTACCAGAACTGCATGGAAGATGGATGGCAGGCTACACATCTAAAGAATGCAAAGCCGAATTCATATGGGACGCCGTAGAACGGGCGGGCAAAGAATGCATCCTGATAAAGTATCCGGCGTCATGGCCGCCCACTATGAAGAAGGGTGTACACGTATGTGGTTGTCATGTCAGACCATGCGCTCACCAAATCGATGGCGCTCATTACTTCTCAACAGTTGAACCTCGAAACTCTGAGCTCCGCTTAGAGCCAAGTGGAGAAAAACGAAGCGGACTGCCAGTTCTTAAAGGAGCCCTCAATTTTGAGGCTAGAGGCATAGGCGGAGAGACTATCGGCGACGGGCTTGATGAGAGGAGCCAGCTCTATGGAGTTCCCGACAGCGAAAAGAAAGAGAAGCCCAGAGGCGTCAACTTAAAAACCCCAGTCTGCAAATTGGTTCCGCCCGGTAAGAGGTTTCACCTTCAAGTCTATTCCTCAGACGGCAAAGCGTATAATCGGGTAGTCATCTCGCGAGACTCCAAGAGCAGGGATGTCATAGCAGATCTGGCCCTAGCCGAATGGTCGGATTGGATATGCGAACCCTTCGAGACCATTGACGGCGTACGCGAGGGAACCCTCCGCTTCAAACTTGAGAAACTCTCCCCAGATGCAAGTGTGGCGGGTATCTATGCATCTCAGATAATGGATATCGACCACTACACAATGCCGAGAGCAGCGGGACGGGAGCTTTACCGTGCGGTCGGACCGTTCATCACCGACATCGGCTGGGAAGGGTTAGGCCACGATTTGAAACGTGCGTGGTTCGGCACCGACGTGATGGAGGAGCTCGCTGATTATCAGCATCAATGGCTGGTGGGCGCCCTCAAACATCTATGTTCAACCCGTGATTGGGCTTTGTGCATGTTGCAGGCGCATTGCATTGACTGTGCAAATCATCACGCTTTGGCTCTAATCGATCCGGCATATGGGGCTCCAACTGAGTTGAGGGAACGTTACCTCGGTTTCATCGAGAGGCTGTACCAGAGCCTAGACAGGATGCTTGGTCACATACTCAACTGGGTTGATGACGAAACCGTGGTGATGGTCATCTCGGATCACGGTGGGCTTCCGGGTCATCGTCGTGTGGATACTGCCAAGGTACTTGAACAGTCAGGTTTACTTACTCGCAAAGATAGCTCTATTGATTGGAGCCGGACGAAGGCTTATCTCCAGCACGGAATATTCATAAACATAAACCTTGAGGGAAGAGAGCCTGAGGGGATCGTCCCGCCAGAAGACTACGAGAAGGTATGCGACGAGGTTATGGCTGCGCTGCACGCTTACGTGGACGAACGGAATGGGCTTCATCCGTACAACCTTGTCCTTCGTAAGAAGGACGCTCGGTACCTAGGACTCTATGGAGATCCGACCAACAAGAAGATTGGGGACTTGGTCTTCACCTTCAAGGAACAATTCGGGGGAACACACGGTGAACAGCTCTCAACAGCACAACGGGACATTAGCTCGAATGGCTCGATCTTCATCATGCATGGACCGAACATACGCGATGGTCTCGTGCTTGAGAGAACAGTCTGGCTAACAGATATAACACCGACTATCTGCCACATACTTGGGGTTCCCCCTCCTCGAGACAGTGAAGGGGCTATCTTACACCAAGCGTTCAAGCGGAGCGGATAAACAACTGTTCGTCACAAACTTTTGACGGCGTTCTTAAGCACCCTATTTCTTTGTTGGACCATACCTTTTTTCCACAGGTCCATTCCTCTTTCTGAGCGGCATCAATCCTAATTTATAAGGAAGCCAGCAGAATATCTGTCAAGAAGGTGTTGTCCTTTGGTTAAGCTTAAGCTTGGAACGATCACAAGCCTTACGGGTGAACCGGAAAACGAGATGGCTAGAATCCAGAGTTTTGGGTTCCCGACATGTCAGGTTGCCTGTTGGAACGTCGAGATGTATCTCAAGGAAATATCTCAGAAGCTTAAGGCCGCGGCTGCGGATAAAGGCATTGAGGTGACAACCCTGTGGGCAGGATTCCCTGGAAAACACGTCTGGGACTTCATAGATGGACCGGGCACAATAGGGCTTGTGCCGCCGGGAACTCGGCGAACGCGTGTGAAAATCTTGAAAAAGGCATCTAGTTTTGCCCGGCAAGTCGGCATCGAAAGTATAACTACTCACGTCGGCTTCATTCCAGAGAACCCTACTGACAGACTCTACACCGGAGTGATAGATGCACTGAAGGAAGTCGCTGGGTTCTGCCAGCAGAACGGGCAGAGCTTCTGGTTCGAAACCGGACAAGAGACGCCGATCACTCTGCTCAGAACGATTGAAGATGTTGGCATGGAGAATCTCGGCGTAAATCTCGATCCCGCCAACCTGTTGATGTATGGAAAGGCAAATCCCGTGGATGCCTTGGACATTATCGGGCGCTATGTCCGTGGCGTTCATGCGAAAGACGGCGACTATCCAACCGGCGGGCGGGAACTCGGCGAAGAGAAACCTATAGGTGAGGGACGAGTCAACTTTCCCGTTCTGATACCCAAGCTGAAGTCGCTGGGTTTTGCTGGAGCTCTAACAATCGAGAGGGAAATAAGCGGTCCCCAACAGATAGAAGACATAAGGAAGGCTAAGGTCTTCTTGGAAAAACTATGTTAACACTACGCCGCTGACGAGACGGCAGAAAGAAACCTCTAAATAATCTCCTTGAACATATGAGTGTCCGTCCGCAAAAGCCTTGACGGAGAAAAGAGACTGTGATGGAGAAAACCGTCAAACCACGAATAATTCCACCTCTTGGCAAAGACTTTCAGCCGACCGTACTCCAAAACCATGCTTATCTAAAAGCCGTTCAGAGTACAGGTAAGGAAGAACCGCTGAAAATCGCCATCGAACGAAACGACGGGCTGGTCTCAGTCTTCAAGACAACCATCTCCACCGATAGCCATAGAGCGGTCAAGGCAAATTCTGCCTATGTTGAGCGCCTCGTGAAGATGCTCCTGTGGCAACGGGGCGGATGGAGAATCACCATAGCCGGATCTGAGCCTGTTGCAGATGTCATAAGAAAAGAATACTCGCCAAGCGGCAAGCACGCTTTTGATGCTGAATTCATGGGAAAAGTGTACGAGAAGCCCTTCACCGTTGAAGCCGCGAGATTCGAAGCCCTCCGGGAACCCAAAGAAAGAAAGACTCCGCTTGGGAGGCACCTTGATGGGTGCCGCATCGGATTAGACTTAGGCGCAAGCGATAGGAAGGTTGCTGCGGTCGTCAACGGCGAGGCAGTCTTCAGCGAGGAGGTGGTCTGGAATCCTAAGACCCAGAGCGACCCGCAATACCACTTCAACGAGATCATGAGCGCCCTACGCTCTGCTGCCTCGCACATGCCGCGGGTCGACGCAATCGGCGTCAGCGCTGCCGGAATCTACATAAACAACCGTGTTATGGTTGCCTCGCTTTTCAGAGGGGTGCCGCATGACGTGTTCGAGGAGAAGGTGAAAGACCTGTTTTTAGCCGTAAGGAAGGAGTGGAGAGGCATCCCGTTGGAAGTCATCCATGATGGTGATGTTGCAGCCCTTGCTGGTGCAATGGCGCTGAACGAAACAAGAGTGCTCGGTATTGCGCTTGGATCAAGTGAAGGCGTCGGATATGTGGATGCGGATGGCAACATCGTAGGTTGGCTGAACGAGCTGGCTTTTGTGCCTATAGACTTGAACCCTCAAGCCCCCACCGATGAATGGTCAGGAACCCGAGGATGCGGCTCGCAATATTTTTCCCAAGAAGCAGTAGTTAGGCTTGCGCCAAAGGCAGGGATTGTGCTTGATGGGAAGCAAACTTCTGCTGAAAAGCTAAAGCAGGTCCAGAGGCTGATGCTGGGCGGGGATGGAAGAGCGAGACAGATCTTTGAAACTATCGGATGTTACATGGGGTATGGCATCGCGTACTACGCCGATTTCTACGACATAAAACATGTGCTCCTCATGGGAAGAGTCACATCAGGAGAAGGCGGAAACATAATTCTAAAGAAGACAGAAGAAGTCTTGAACTCCGAGTTCCCAGACCTCGCGACCCGTATCCAAGTACATCTTCCTGACGAATCTGGCAGACGAGTCGGCCAAGCAGTTGCAGCGGCAAGCCTTCCTATGTTGAAGTGACGCATTTTTTGGCTTCACGCCAAATTAGAAGAATCGTGTTTCAAGCTCAGCACAATTGAGGCACAGTCCTAAGATTGACTCAACGATTCATAAGAACATGTGGTTTGTGTTTAGACCCTGCAACAATCGAAGCGAGCAGGCAACATCTATGCGCTAAGATAATATAATGCGCATTCCAACATAGGTTGTGAGGTGCAACGTGTGGAGTTCAAGAATGCCGGAGCAGAGTTCTTTGCACCCGATGGCAGACCCGTCGAAGAGGCTCTGAGAAGGACGACACACTTGGGCATCGGGGCGCATCAGGACGACCTCGAAATAATGGCGTACCACGGAATCCTAGAATGCTTCATGAGGCAAGATAGAGGGTTTCTCGGCGTAACAATCACAAACGGAGCTGGAAGCCCAAGAGACGACCTTTACGCCTCTTTCTCGGATGATGACATGCGGCGGGTAAGGAGGGCTGAGCAGAGGAAGGCTGCTGTTGTAGGCGAATACTGCGGAATGGTGTTCCTCGACTACCCTAGTTCCGCTGTGAAAGCCCCTGAGAACCAAGACGTCAAGAAAGATCTGAAGAGATTGATATCTGCAACGAGGCCTTCATGCATATACACTCATAATCTCGCCGACAAGCATGAAACGCATGTGGTAGTAGCCGTCAGAGTCATCCAAGCATTAAGGGAGCTCCCAAAAGAGCAGCATCCGAAGAAACTGTACGGTTGCGAAGTGTGGCGGAGCCTTGACTGGATGGCTGATAAGGACAAAGTGGCGTTCGATGTTGCCTCGCACGAGAACTTGGCTGTGGCACTTGCTGGCGTTTTTGATTCCCAGATAAGCGGTGGAAAGAGGTACGATCTTGCCACGATGGGGAGGCGAAGAGCCAACGCCACATACTATGAAACACACGGCGTAGACATCACGTCAGCAATCATCTTCGCCATGGACCTTACGCCCCTAGTAAACGACCCGAGATTGAGTATGGATGAATATGTTATGGGTTATGTTCGCAGGTTCGGCGAAGAAGTCTCGGCAACAATAAAGCGAGTGTCTTGACAGGCTAGAAGAGTCGCAGTTTCACTTCTGGACTAGGCCTCTCTTATGCCTCTCTTCTCTTGTTTTTTTGGTGGCTAGCTCGACTTGTTCCACGGATGTGCCAAGGTAGTTTCCGGGGTCTAACGCCGCGTCGATCTCTTTTTCGTCCAAGAAGCGCCTGATATCCGCGTCACGCAGAAGGGCTTGTTTGAAAGGAATCTTTTCGGCAACGCTTTTTATGGTCAGTTTGCGCATGAGTTCGTGTGCCTTCTGGCGGTCGGCGCCCTTCCTTGCAAGAGCGATCATTACGGCTTCAGACATTGTCCGACCTCCTGTTAGGGTGATGTTCTTTTTCATATTTTCCTCGTTAACCTCGAGATCTGAAATGATGCCTATCATCAGATGCAGCATGTAGTCCGTGAGTATGAAAGCCTCTGGAATTATGAATCTCTCAGCGGAAGACTGCGTGAGGTCCCTCTCATGCCACGTGGGTATGTCTTCCAAGGCGGGTATGACGAGGCTGCGAACGATCTTTGCTAGTCCGCAGGTTCTCTCGCAGAGTTCTGGATTGTGTTTATGGGGCATCGTTGAGCTGCCAACTTGCTTCTTTCTCTCGAAGGGTTCAGAGACTTCGCCGATCTCGGTTCTCTGCAGTTCCCTTATCTCTATTGCAAACTTGTCCAGCGATGACGCCACCATCGCGAGCAAGCACACGAGTTCAGCGTGGCGGTCCCTCTGAACGATCTGCGTGGACACCTCAGCTGCCCGTATGTCCTGTCGCTCCATGACGAGTTCTTGGATCTTTACGGCGTTAGAGCCCAGCCCTGCTTGGGTTCCAACTGCTCCACTCATCTTTCCAACTAGTACTCGCTTTCTGCACTCATTCAATCGTTCGATGTATCTTGAAACTTCTCTCATCCAAACTGACAATTTGAGGCCAAACGTGATGGGTAACGCGTGTTGTCCGTGTGTTCTACCCATCATCACAGTGCTCTTGTAGCGTTCAGCCGCCTTCATGGTGACGAGTTCCAAATCGTCCAGTTTCTGGCAGATTATATCGATGGCGTCCTTAAGCTGAAGCGCCCTTGCTGTGTCAACGATGTCGTAGCTTGTCGCCCCGAGGTGAACATAGGCGCCGCTGGTGCCGCAGACTTCTGCCAGCGCTCGAACAAGCGACATGACATCGTGCTTGATGTCTTTCTCTATCTCCTTTATCCGAGCAAGTTTAACATACTTTGTCGAGGCCATCTCGGCGATTTTCTGGGCGTCCGTGCGAGGTATGTCTCCGACTTGTGCTTGCGCCCATGCGAGGGCGGCTTCTACGTTCAGCATCTTCTGCACATAGTTCTCTTCTTCAAAGATCGCCAGCATTTCAGGCGTTCCGTATCTGCCTGTGTCAATCGGTAAGATGGGCATCTTTCTCCTCTCCGAAACTCTTTGCTTTCGTTCCATCTTGAAGATATCTTCCGCCAAATATTTAACCATTAAACACTACGTTAACAAAGCGAGGCAGAGGGGCTATCTTTGGGTGCACTTGCAGTAGCGGTTGCGAAGGACAGAAAAAACGTCGTTCCCAGCGTTGTCCAAATGCTTGATACCATGGGTCATAGAGGCAGAGACGCACACGGCATAGCAGCAAACGACGCCTTGGCGACTGCTGGAACAACGGAGCAACTAGCCACCTCAGGCTCGGAGTCAAATATAGCCTTAGGACAGAATCTCGCGAGGATCATTCCTGAAGATGCACCCCAGCCAGTTCAAGCGGACGATCTTGCACTGGTATTTGAAGGCAGGTTGTTTCCATCACTCGGAGGAGACGAGGCTGTAAAGATCGCGAAGACATTTAGTGGAGACCCTTTAGAAGGAGCTAGACATCTGATCGTGGAGAGAGATGGCTCCTATGCTTTCGCCTGCTCTCAAGGTGGTCGAATGGTTGCTGGACGCGACCCAGTTGGAACGGTTCCCCTCTACTATGGGGAGAGCAAAGATCTTTACGCTTTGGCATCCGAACGCAAGGCACTCTGGACACTGGGCATATGTGACGTAAAATCATTTCCACCTGGAAACATTGCGGCAATCAGTCGGAGCGGCATGTCGCTACAAAATGCCAAGACCATAACTAAACCGTTGATTAGGCATGTTGACGAAGGCTTAGCCGCAAAAGAACTGTATGCCCTTCTCCTAGAATCAACCAGAAACAGAGTGACCGATTCAGGACGGGTTGCGCTGGCGTTCTCAGGCGGTCTCGACAGCAGCGTGATTGCCTTTTTCGCGAAGGAATGCGGCGCAGAAGTCTCTTTGATATCTGTTGGGCTAGAAGGACAGCCTGAGATGCAACACGCCGAGCACGTGGCTGAAAAACTGGACTTACCCTTCACACTTGCGAAGTTTACTTCGGAGGATGTTGAAAATGTTTTTTCACGAGTTCTGTGGCTTGTTGAGGAGCCAGACGCGTTGAAGGTGTCTATAGCCCTCCCAATATTCTGGGCTGCCGAAACCGCTTCAAGGCTGGATTGCAGGACGCTTTTGGCGGCTCAGGGAAGCGATGAACTCTTCGGCGGCTACCACAGATACCTCGGCGAGTTCAGAAGGGCAGGTGCGGATGCTGTTGAGAACGCCCTTTTTCATGACACAGTGAGTTCATACGAGGTAAATTTTGAGCGTGACGACAAGGTTTGTGCCTTCCATCAGGTGGAACTGAGGCTTCCCTTTTGTGACTTAAGTGTAATCTTGTCCGCTCTAAGCCTACCTGTTAACATGAAGATTGCCTCTGCTGAGGACCCCCTGCGGAAAAGGGTCTTGAGAAAACTTGCCAAAGAAGTGGGGCTGCCTCCTGAAGTCTATGACAGACCGAAGAGGGCCATCCAATACGAAACAGGTGTTGACAAAGCCCTCAGAAAGTTAGCCAAAGCGAAAGGGCTAAAGCTTCAAGAACTAGTTGAACAATCTTTCCGTAGCCAAAAGGTGCCGTTGCAGAGCCGGCACCATCAAGAGTGATCGCCATGAAGAAGACGGCAATCGTTTACTCGACAACCTACCTAAAGCACAATACGGGCAAAAACCATCCCGAGTCTCCACAGCGGCTAAAAGCCATAATGTCTGGGCTTGAAGAAAACGGAATCCTCGGGCACGGAGATTTTTCAATCATCAAGCCGCGGGCCGCCAGCATCGAAGAACTTGAGATGGTCCACAGCCGCGACTATATTGAATCCATAAGGAAGGCGTCCGAGTCAGGCGGTTGCCGCATGGCCGAAGGGACGATAGTTTCCCGAAAGAGCTTTGAAGTCGCCCGTTTAGCAGCCGGCGGGACAATCGAAGCCGTGAAACGCGTGGTCCACGGCGATTTCCGTAACGCCTTCGCGCTGGTTAGACCGCCGGGGCATCACGCCGGTCCCGAATATGCCCTTGGATTCTGCTTGTTCAACAACGTTTCGTTAGCTGCGACCTATCTGATTCGTGAATTTGGTTTGAAGCGGGTTTTGGTGCTGGATATTGATTCGCATCATGGAAATGGAACACAAGAAATCTTCTACGGGACGAGCAAGGTGCTTTACGTGAGCCTTCATGAGGACCCATCAGAATTTCCAGAGACAGGCTTTCTGGACGAGACTGGCGAAGGCGAAGGCAAGGGATACACCGTGAACGTTGCCTTGCCTTTCAGAACAGGCGACCGCGCCTATTTGAAGGCGTTAGAAAACATTGTGATGCCGATAGCCCAGCAGTATAGGCCTCAATTTGTTCTTGTCTCTGCGGGGTTTGATGGCTACTATAGGGACAGCGTAGGCGAGTTATCTCTCTCCGCGTATGTTTATCCGCGTGTCTTCCATCTAGTCTTGGATTTGGCGCATCGTTTCTGCAAAGACAGAGTTGTGGTGGTTTTGGAAGGCGGCTACCGTCTTACTTTCCTTAGAAGAGTTGTTCCAGCGATTGTTGCGCAGATGGCTGGGCTACATGCGAGGGTTCGAGATCGACGTCCGCTTCTGAATTGGGAAATCCAAAAAGAGGCAGAAAAAACTGTGGAATATGCAAGAAGGGTTCAGTCCCGTTTTTGGGACTTGTAGACTGAAGAAGATGCCTGCCTTCTTGATTATTCGATGACTTCGATGGCATTGGCGGGGCACTGTGTTTCGCATGCTCTGCAGACTAGGCATTCGTCAACGTTAACTGCGACGGATTTCTCTTTCCTCAGTTCATAAACACTGACTGGGCACACATCCACGCATGTTCCGCATCCAGTGCATTTGTCAAGGTCGATCTTTATCTTAACCAACTCGATGTCACCTTTCAATGTCCGAAAGAATTAAGATATCTGGAATAAAAACGTTTAGGAGCTGCCATGTCTAGTTTACAACGTTAGACTCGTTATATCAGAGACAAACGCATAACATTGCCTCGACAAACAACTGAGAACAAAAACAAGCAGAGTGTCATGTTAGAAGACTGGCTTTACAGTACCGCAAAATTTAATTGAACAAAAATCAATTGTTGAGAAAATGTGAGTTGAGAACATCGGCGATTAACTGATGGAATATGCCATTGAAACCTTTGACCTGACGAAGGTTTTCAAACCTGCCAGGTTCTCAAGGTTTAGGAGGAAGCGGGCGGATTATAAGAAGGAAGTTGTGGCAGTTGACCATATAAATATTAAGGTGAAACAGGGCGAGTTTTTTGGTTTGCTGGGTCCAAACGGCGCAGGGAAGACGACGACAATCAAGATTCTCTGCACCATTATACTTCCCGACGATGGCTACGCTGTTGTTAACGGGTACAACATATTGAAGGAAGACAGCAAAGTGAGAGCCTCTGTGGGCGTGATCAGTCCTGTTGCGCGGTCTCTGTTTTGGAGGTTGACGGGTAAACAGAACCTAGAGTTGTTCGCCAGCCTGTATGATTTGCCACGGGATCTTGCGAAGAAAAGGATCGATGAAGTCTTGGGAATAGTTGGGTTGACGGATAGGGCGAACAACCGAGTCTACGAATACTCATCGGGCATGAAGAACAAACTCATTATTGCCCGTTCTCTGCTACCGGATCCTCCCATTCTGCTCTGCGACGAACCAACCTTAGGACTTGACCCCCAATCTGCAAAGGGCCTCCGCAACCTTCTTCTACAGTTGAACCGGGATGAGGGAAGGACGATATTGCTCACAACCCACTACATGCAGGAGGCCGATGACCTGTGCGAGCGGGTGGCCATCATCAACAAGGGAAAGATTGTTGCCCTTGATGCACCGGACAAGTTGAAGAATATGATGGGAGAAAGAGACATCTTGGAACTTGAGATTTCCAAGCCTTCCCAAGATCTGCCGTCCATTCTCTCCAAGATTGAGGGCGTGAGAAGTATAAAGACAGAGTTGACTGAAGAGGGCGTTTTACGGGTTCGAATGCATGTAGAGGATCAGGAGAAGATTATGCCGCGTCTTCTCAAGGCTCTCGAACGCCGAGGTTTCCTTCAGACACTCAAGCATTCCACTCCCACATTGGAGGATGCCTTCATCAAGTTGACGGAGAGACAATAATGGACCTGCCAAGCAGAAGACTCTCAGAGAAGGTGACCTCCTTCGTCCTAAAGCTCTGGTTCTTCACGAAAGCAAGGCTTCGCGAGCACTTCAGCTACAAGACAAGATTTATTCTTAGTTTCTGTGGTTTGGCCCTTAGTCCTCTCCACTTCTATTTTTGGGGAGCCGCCTTGAGCATGTATAGCTCAGAATACCTCGCAAAGTACGGAGGAAACTATTTTCTCTTCCTTCTCACGGGGGTGGTGCTCAGCAATCAGGTAATTTATCCTAGTATAGTGGCCTTCACTGAACAGGTGCAAAGGGACACATATGGAGGGGTCATTGGGGCCCAGCTCTCAACCCCCGTCGGTATCGTCACATATCTATTGCTGAATACCAGCTGGGATTTCGCATTAAGGTTCTACGGAGGCGCCGTCATGGTAGCGTTTGGTTTGATTCTGTCGGGCGGTTTCGGGTTGCAGTTGAACTTTGTCTCAGTGTCTCTTGTGGTGTTGTTGGTCTTGCTCTTGTTGGTTGCAAATTCGGCCATCGGTCTGCTTGGCGCCGCAGTGACCCTTGTCTACAAGTACCCTGGTCGGGCAATGTTCATGATGTTTGCGTGGTTTTGCATGTACCTATGCGGAGGCTACTTCCCAATCGAAGTATTGCCCAGTTGGCTACAGGCTGTATCTCGAATAATTCCTTCAACCTATGGTTTTGAAGGTGTGAGAGAGGCCGTTCTTAACGCCAGTCCCAATATGGGTCTGATCTACTATGATATCTGCGTGCTGGCTCTGCTTTGTGTGGTGCTTCTTCCAATAGGCATATTCTCGATTAGGAGGGCGCTCAAAAGGATCAAGAAGGAGGGAACCCTTGATGTTTACTAGAAGGCCAATGAAACTAAACCAAACTAGGATGGGCAGAGTGATGCCCGAGATGGGGAAAATGTGGGCGCTGATAAAAGCAGAATTTCAGCAGCAGCTGAGCTACGGAAACATATACCTCTTTCGGCAAGCTTTCCAATTTGGCTTTCTCAGAATAGTCATGATATATTTTGTGGGTTTAACCTTTGGCGGAACATTGGGCGGCTGGGTTGGTGAGTACGGAGGCAACTACTCCATGTTCATCCTTCTGGGAATAATCCTAGCCGACATGGGCAACAGCGTCTCCTCTACCACAAGCGGCTTTCTGCTATCGGCGCAAGGCAGTGGTGTCCTCGAGCCCTTACTGATGAGTCCAGCGAGCATTTGGACATACATCATTAGTTACACGTTATCCAGTACTTTTGATGTTACGATCCGCAGTGTCGTAGCCTTCGCCGCCGCTACCGTTATCTGGGGAGGATTCGCCCCGCTGACCTTGGATGCGGTTCTGTTGAGCATTCTTTTCTTCCTCCTTTTCATGACCTTTACGTTCTCGTTGGGTTTGATGTCCGCGGGCTTCGTTGTCATGAGCAAGCAAGGAATGGAACCTGTGTCCTTCGTAATCGATACGCTCAATAGCCTACTCAGCGGAGTCTACTACCCAATAAGCATTCTTCCCCTTTGGATTCAATCCCTCGCTTGGATTCTTCCCCAGACTCACGCCTTGAACGGGATGCGGCTCATCCTTCTAGGAGGTTTAACTTGGCAACCCGTGGTGATGAATTCCCTCGCCTTCTTAGCAGTTTTGAATATACCGTTCTTGTTCTTCGGCATCGTGATTCTACGGCTTGGTTTCAAGTTTGCGAGGCAACAAGGCAGCCTAGGCTATTATTGAGACAGTCCAAAGAGGCAACAGAAAAACAGTCGAAAAGACGATGTGAGAACGAGTCAAAAATAAAAGTTGAAAAACCTTAGCCGTTTCACAGAATATGGTTCTCTTACCCGCGCACAGAAAAGTGTCGCGTTAGATAGTTGGGTCTACCGAAGCATTGGATGCATCAGCGAGTGCGTCTGCCTTTTCTCTTCTGCTTACAAGATTCATCGTTTTCTTCAGATATCTGCTTGCTGATTCGGTCTAGATCGTCGGATATTCGGTCAAGTTTTTCAACTATAAGGGTCAGAGTTTTCTCGTGTTGCGTAAGCGTCAGGATCAATAGGTCAATGTAGCTGAGGGGACTCGGATGCCTTGATTCGTCTCTTTCACGGGCAGACAAGGCTTCTTCACTCAGTCAACGGCTGAAATAGAGATGCAACGGTCCTTTTCAGCAGGAGTAGGTCGATCATGTCCCTCAAAACAGGGTTGTCAGAGAGGATGCTCTTGTCATGTGTAGAACCGGTGTTGGAGCCGTCCGGTCGAAGATCGGTTAGAAGGAACTGTTTTTCATCGATGCAGAGAAAGATAAATGGCATAGCGGGCTCTGTTTCTCTGATCTCGCAAGTGTATTTGAGCTGATTTTTCACATGATGGATATTGGAGGTTGCGGATGTCACGATTCGAACCTTCACACCTCTCTCAACAAGTTCGTCAAGCAATTTGTTGAACAGCCTGTACAACAATGTTAATCCGTCCTCGTCGATTGCCAAATCCACAGAGTCTTTTGCCATGGACAGCATCTCCTGAATCTTCTTGAGGATCTCTTGCCTACCGTTAACGATCCATATTGTTTCACGTTGCGGCACCCTGTCGTCTCTGATCTTTCTGAAAGTCTCGTCCAAAGACATGACGACTGAAAGAAAGGTTTTTGCTGAACTCTCGTACGATCTTAAGTACGATTCGAAGGCTGTCCTCGGCGGAGTCGGAGTGAACTTCTTTGGTTTCCCTGGCACCTCGGCAACAAGATCTGTTTCCATGAGTTTTCTCAGGATGTTGTAGACCTTGGTTCTTGGGACGTTGCTCATTATGCTCAATGTTCTTGCGGTAGCAATCCCAGCTTCGACTAAAGAGATATACACTTTTGCCTCGTACTCTGACAAATTCGAGTATTCGCATAATTTTTGCCACATTGTCTTTGGCGGCAACAGACACTTTCCCCCGGACGCAAGGTAAGCACGGGTTCTTCCGTGCTGTCTTTCGTTGAGATAAGGGTGTCAAAGAAGAATTAAGTCTGGTGTAACTGCTATCTGGGTAGCTTCGGTTACACATTCAGATGACAAGTTCCCGCGAACCTATGAGGGCTTATTCCAAAATGTTGCATTTCAAAGTTGGACCTATGGAACCGAGAAAAGGTTGGATCATCAAATTGCACAAGATAGGGCTTCTACAAAACATTCCGACATCGTTGTCTGAAGACATTTCGTAGTCGTCAGGCATCATGCGGGCCAGAAGAAACTGGTCATTATCCGTCCTTGAAAGAAGAACCGGAGGCGACATGCCATTGTGCCTTACCTTGCAGACGTAGCGGAGTTCTCTGGCGATATTCTCATTCTTCGGGCTTATCGGCGCCGTTATTCGTATTTCAAGTCCATCCTTGCCTAGTCTGTCTAGGAGGACGCCGTATGTTTTGTAGAACAGGATCAAACCGTTTTCTGTGGTCACTATGTCAACGAACTTTTCAGCCTGCATCATCATCTCAGAAATCTTCTGAAGTATGCGGGTTCTTCCTAGAAGAACCCACGTTTCAACTCTTTTCATCTCTGCGGAACCTAAAGTCTTTACGTAGTTCTCCTCAAGTGCTGAGATTAAGGCATAGAAATCACGGGTCTTTTCTTCCAAAGTCCTCAAGAACGGCTCGAAAGCATCTGTCGGCGGAAGAGACGTGAATCTCTTTGGGCTTGAAGGAACTTCTGTCACCATTTCACGTTCGATCAGTTTCCTCAGCGCCGCATACATCTTGGTTCTAGGTACACCGCACAGCATGCTCAGTCTTCGCGCGGTAGAGGGGCCTTCGTTGATCAGGGAAGCGTAGATTTTGGACTCGTACTCAGAAAGGTCAGCGTATTCGCGAATCTTCTGCCACAGAGGGCCTAGAGACAATTTTGTCGCCTCTCAGAACTACTTGAGAAGGTCGCCTGCACCTGATATTTCAGATTTCGTAAAACTTCAGACTCAGAAATTGGCTGGACATCTAATGTTCCAAAGAAGCTCTTACCGGATTTCTTCTCTGAGCCTCAAAAGAGTTTCTGCTATAATGTTTTCTGCACGTTCTTTTCGGCGGTTGTATTCGTCTAGCAGCCTTTTGCGGGCTTCTGCTGAGACCTCATGCCTCCGATAGCGCGCGTCTACCCTCGCGATGTCCCTATCCGACGTCTCGATCTCTGTTTCGGAAACCTCCAGCTGCCTCATCCTTTCTTTGTACTGGCTTCCTATCCGTTCTATCTCCTTTCTGCCCTCGGCAAGTTCCCTTTGCATCTTTGAAATGCGTCCGTCCAGAGAGCTCCTGCGCAACTTGTATCGGCGTCTGGAAATCTTCTTCTTCATGGCTTGTTGGTCCAGAGATTCTCGGTCGTGCTCTACGCGCCTTTTTTCCTCGTATGTGTCAACGAACTTCTTAAGAATCTCCGTGGAAAAGGGCGTTGTAGCAACGGCAATCTTGAGAGGTCTCCTGACAAACAAAACGAGGGCCACTATGGCCGCACCCACTCCCACCCAAAGAGTTGGCCTGAAGGCCGCCCAAAGAATGGAATATTGGTATTTGAGATTTAAGCTCAAATCGTGAAATCTAGTGACGTTGTATTCGTAGAAGCTGGCTGTCTCAGTGAAGCCTTCTTTCGCAACAGTGGAAGGTATCGTGGCGCTCTGGAAACTGGCTCCCTCAGGGAAAGAAACAACTACCGAGAATGCCCGTAAGATCCAGCCCTGAGGTCTTGCTAGGCTCACGTTCAGGGTGTAGTCCTGCCAACCATCGCGGATTATGTTTTTCTCAGATGGCAGACCATAATTGACAAGGAGCTTCACGTTGTCGCCTGGCCACAGATATCCTCGGAGAGTGACCGTCACTTCAGTGTATGTCGCTTCCTTGCTTACAGTAACTCCGCTCAATGTGCCGTAGATGTCCTGCACAGAGATTGCCTCCGCGTCTGAGGGCAGGGTCAACGAGACCACGATGGGGTACCCGAGGGCTTTGTTTGTCAGTTGGTAATAGTCGGTTACGCTGATTTTCCCAAATGAATCTATTGTTATTTGCCTTTTGAATTCGTCTATCTCCAAGATCTGAAACGTCGAAGAGGAGAATTGCACCCAAGAAGAGGCATTTGCGAAAGCTCCAACAGAGCTGGTCTCATTATTCAAGACCCAGACAGATTCCACGGTTTTGTTAGAAAAATCCGAAGCATAAGAAGTGAGACCGGCGTCGGACGGAAGCACAACCGTCACGTTGCAGGGACCAGTCGATACCGTTAGGCTCGGGTAAAGCGGGAAATCAGCCCGGAATGCCGATGTCCCAGTTGCTCCAACGAGTCCCGAGAAGACGTAGACAACTGTAAAGTTGTATGACCCGCCGTAGCTCACGTTGACAAGTTGTGGAAAAGACACCTCCAGCCACTGAAACTCGGTCCTGTCTGGATATGAACTCGGCGAAACGGACAGCCTTCCAGAGGCGTCAAAAGCGAAGAAGTAAGTTAGATTGCCCCCATATTCTGCTGGAATACCGGTCTTGAAGCTGTTCAGAGACATGACATTCTGGCTTGCGTTGGCTGAAAGAATTATTGTGTCATTCATTACAAGTGCGCCGCCGCTGTCAAATTGAAAGGTACGGTTCACCCGTATGTCGGGATAAGGTTGCCCCGTGTCCTCCGCTTTGGCAGGTTCGAAGCTTGAACAGAAGAGAATGAATGTTAACACTGTGAAAAGGAAGCATATCGAAGAACGTTTCAGGGCACTCTTCTTTCGCAAATCTCAGCGACTCCCATACCAGCTATAAATAATCACTTTTGGAGAAGTATGTTAACCTTTTGTCTTTAAAGGTTTCTGTTTGCCGATGGAAAGCCCAGAATTTAAGGAACACTGAAAGAGAGAACAATTAAGGCTGAGGAAACAACGAGTGCCAACCCTACACCGCGCGCAAAGCTTTCAAACGAGAATTTACAAGAAGGAAAAACAACCTACGGCTCTAGAGAACCTGCGATAGAATATTTATTAGAACAAATGCGCTATAGACGTGGATGGAGCGAGTTGGAAAATGAGAACCGTATTTCCTAAGGGCACGACCCTATACAAACCAAAAAAATGTTACAACGGCTATACGATGCTTTGGGCAGACGGTGCAGTCAAGTCAGACGGTGCGGTCAAGTTAATCAATATGAATGGGACAACAGTTCATCGTTGGACTGTCAAATTAGAGGGAGACAAATGCATCATCCCGAGGGCAAAGCTTCTCAAGAATGGTAATGTTCTGGTGTTGGTATATGATGACAGAAACATGATGTCAGAGGTCGGCAAGATTCAGGAATACGATTGGAATAATGATTTGGTTTGGGAATACATTCCTGAGGGACACGTTCCGCACAAGGAACTTCTAGGACCTCACCATGACTTTTTCAGAAAACCCAACGGGAACACCCTCTTGATCTGCAGGAAGGCCGTACCACGAGAACATATGAAGAAAGTGAGGGACCCTAGATACCAAAACATCACAATATACGGAGACACAATCCTAGAAGTAATGCCTGATAAAGAGGTTGTATGGGAGTGGCATGGGTATGAGTATCTAGATCTGAACCACTACAGGATAATTGCCTCTTCTGATTGGTCCAACGGACCTTACAACGGCACTGAATGTGACTGGATGCATACAAACACTGTTCGAGCACTCCCAGAAAACAAGTGGTACGATGCAGGAGATGAAAGATTTAGACCAGGAAACGTAATAATAAGCCCAAGAAATCTCGATACAGTCTATATCATTGACCGCGGTACGAAAGAAGTCGTCTGGAGCTACACGGGAGATTACGGGGGCGGCTTGTCGGGGCAGCATGAACCTTACATGATAGAAAAAGGGCTGCCGGGGGCGGGCAACATACTCATATTTGACAATGGAGCCTCGCCTTGGAAAGATCTGGATCACGCAGGTCATTCGTATGTTCTCGAAATCAACCCCGTCACAAAAGAGATTGTTTGGAAATACGAGAACGGCGAACAGTTTCACTCTTGCTATACATCCAATGCTCAAAGGCTTCCTAACGGGAATACCCTCATCTGCGAGTCCGCTGGAAAAAGAGTCTTCGAAGTCACGGTGGACGGAGAAATAGTCTGGGAATACGTGGAGGGTGCCAATCGGGCTTACAGATACCCATACAACTATTGCCCCCAAACTTCGAGTCTGGAAAAACCAAAAGAGATCCCAGTAACGGTACCCGAAGACATGCGAATGCCGCCAGACTACGCTGTCCTGTAAATGGCAAAAACCCGACAGGAACCATAAGGCTGAAATCAAACATTCAAGAGTAGGTCATACACGACAAAAACGAAGAAAGAAGATCCACTGTTCACAAAAACTTGGTAAGCGTGGGTCCGTCTTTCAAATCTATGTACGGAGCTATAGCCCGTGCTGAACTTGCCCCTAGAAGCTTCTCCAAGTCTGAAAGGTACTTGATCTTGGTGTCTTTCCTCGCTTCGACGATTTTCTTGGCTGTCAGCGGTCCTACCTGTGGGATTCTCATAATTTCATGTTCAGCGGCTTCGTTCAGGTCGACGGGAAAGAGATCGATGTTCTTCATGGCGAAGACCATTTTTGGGTCCGCATCGGGCAAGAAGCCTCTGTCATCGACAATTTGGGCAATGTCTTCGAGCTCGAACCCGTAATCGCGTATCAGGTAGGAGCATTGATACAGGCGGCATTCACGGTAAGGCGGACACGGAGACCTGTCCTCAAGGGGCGTCTGCTCCACCGGCTCAAACCTGCTGTAGTACACTCGTTTCAAGTTGAGTTTCTTGTAGAGCCACGCGGTTGTCTTGATGTGTTGCCAGTCAGTTTCGCCGACCGCTCCGACAATCATCTGAGTGTCAACACCTGCCCTTCCAAAACCGAATTTGGCTTCAGCCTTGAGGCTTTCCACTCTCCGCGTCTCATCAACCACCCATTCCAGCCGCTTCTGAACAGCCTCGCTGTAGCCGCCTTTGTTTGGGCAAAGATCCTCGAACAATCCGCCAGTTGGGGCTTCGAGATTCACGCCGACACGATCAGCTAGCTCGACTGCCTCGCGTATGTAGTGACGGTCTATGCCGGGCATCAGCCTTAGATGGACGTACCCCGTGTAGCCTAAGCCTCTCAGAATTCGAAGGGTATTCAGTTGTTTTTCAGTAACGCTGTCTGGGTCCTTAAGGACCGATGAGGAGAGGAAGAACCCCTTGATTTGCCCTTCCTTCCAGAGATGCATAGTTATTTCTGCCAGTTCATCCTCTTTCCATGACTTCCTCTCGCACTTCCGGCCCTGTCGAAATGCGCAGTATTTGCAGTCGTTGGTGCAGTGAGAAGTCAGAAGCGTCTTCAAGAGCGGAATATGTTGCCCGCGGCTGGTTGCCTCATAAATAGGGACAGTGCTCCGGTCCCATCTTGCACCTACATTGAGAAAGCGCCACTTGGAGTTCTTCTTTGCTTGTCTAGCCATCCTAACCGCCATAAATGGGTGGCAATGTGGGGGACTCAGAGTTTCGCTTGTTTAAGATAGTAAGCGTCCTCTTTCTTCGGTCCGAAGCTCCTTACGCCTTTCTTCCTCAACTGTCGTCTCAGCATTTCTGCGGTCTTTCGGTCTATTTCGCCCCTTTTTTCGAGATATGCGATTATCTCTTCTGCCTGTTGGTCGTTGTCGCACCTGCAAAGGAAATCGATGACGTCTGGTTTGTAGCCGTCAAACCGTTGGGACACGTCTTCCTCGTCTGTTTCGTCTTCAACCTTGATCGACTTAATAGATGTGTTAGTCTCCGAATTCTCCATCTCCTTTGCCAGTTTAGGAAACATCTTTTTGAATCGGTCTTTTTCGATCCCCATTCTTTCAGCCCTTAACCATTCAAACTTTCGTGCTTCAATCTTTGAATTAACGTGAACCAATATTTATATTGATTACACAATCCTCTTAGCGTTCTCCAGCGACCGCTTTCTCAAAGAACAAGCATCGCGAAGCGGCTCTTACGTGTTCATCAAGATTCTGTTTGTGGCTCACTTTGGGCTGAATCGCTTGTTTCAGTGGCGTCCTCTGATTTCTTTCTTGGCTCTGTTGCCGGTGCCGCAACAAGTTTAGTTTTTCGTATGCCGACGTGGCGTAGAGGCGCTATTTTCTTTGCCTCGTTATAGACATCTGAAGCTATTTTTCCCAAGACTGTTTCCTGCACGAACTGGTCGAATGTCAGTATGCCGGCTTTTTCCTCGATGATCTTTTTCATCAATGAACGTATGGCTTTTTCTTGAGAGGTCTTTATTCTGGTCAGAGTGAAGGCGCAGGCTGAGACGCGCATCCTGTAGTTGTCTTTGGTTGTGACGTTGAAGATTCCGTCCACCCTCGTCGTCCTTCTTCTAACCACGCTTCTCAGATAGTCCCTCGAATACTCGTGACCCTTAAAAATGGTTGTAGCCTTTTTCCCATCAACGCCGGTGACCTGAAAATGCATCTTCAGATGCTGGTGGGCAAAATCGTTAGTCAAATCATAAAGCGTGGACCCGACGATTCTGCCGATGAGTTTCTGCGGGTCATCCGAGGGCACCGACGCTATCTCGATGCCTCCGAAGTACATGGGCGCAACCACGGTGTACCATTTCTTGATGCGCCACTTGTCTTTGACACGACCTCTCTCTGGCACGCCTCAACACCACAGCAAACTCGAATAATTGGAGAGGCAGAAGTATTAAAAGGTTTAGTGTGCGAAGAGCCAGATGTCTGGGGTACGCACTGCACATTTATATCTTGTCTCGCCGAATCTATCTTTAACCCGTCGGTGGGTCTCAACATGATAGACGTTAAACTGATCAGAGAAAACCCCGACTTCGTACGAAAGAACTTGGAGAGAAGAAACGATCCCGCAAAAATAGAACTGCTTGACGCCTTCATAGGCGCTGACCAACATTGGCGGTCGCTGCAGACAGAGGTCAATGAACTGAGGCGAAGACGGAACGAGCTAAGCCTCAAGATCGCTAAGGCGGGAAAACAAGCCGAAGGAACTCGCCAACTGCTAGATGAAGCAGACAAAATACAGGAACAGATCAAGAACCTGAACGTTCAGGTTGAACACTACGCGCAGACTTCCAGAGACATGCTCATGCGTATCCCGAACCTTCTGCACGATTCCGTTCCCTTTGGCAGGGACGAGAATGACAACGTAGAGATCCGACGGTGGGGGGCACCTCCAGAATTCGATTTCGAATCGAAGAACCATTTAGAAGTTGCATTAGGTCTGGGCTTGATTGATGAGGAGAGGGCTAACAAGGTCGCGGGCTCCGGCTTCTACTATCTAAAAGATGGCTTGGCCCTGCTTGATCTTGCAATAGAGAGGTTCGCTATTGATTTCATGATGAGCCGCGGTTACACCTTGATCGAGCCACCCTTCATGCTCCGCAAAAAACCTTACGAGGGGGTCACGGACCTTTCGGACTTCGAAACAGTGATGTATAAAGTCGAGAACGAAGACCTCTACCTCATTGCAACGAGTGAACACCCGATGGCAGCGATTTTCATGAACGAAACCCTGAGCAAAGATGATCTCCCGATAAAGCTCGTGGGAATCAGCACAAACTTCAGGAGGGAGATAGGAACCCACGGCAAATACACAAAAGGTCTCTTCAGAGTGCACCAGTTCAACAAGATCGAGCAGTTCATCTTCTGTCTGCCGGAGCAGTCTCGGGACTTCCATGAGGAGATCCAATGGAACTGCGAACAGCTCTATCAGAAGCTTGGTTTGCACTACCGTGTGGTGAACGTTTGCACTGGCGACATAGGCATAGTCCCTTCGCGCAAGTATGATACTGAGGTTTGGATGGCGGATGGCAAATTCCGAGAAATCGGCTCGAACTCCAACTGCACGGATTATCAGGCCCGTCGGCTCGGCACAAAATATCGAGAGGGACTCGGAAAGCCCCCGAAAGACTATGTGCACACATTGAACAGCACGGCTTTAGCCACAAGCCGCACCATGATGGCTATTCTGGAGCAATATCAGCAGAAAGACGGATCAGTTGTTGTGCCAGAAGCCTTGAAGCCGTACATGAGCGGCATATGCAAATTGGAGAGGAAGCAATAATTTGCTTTGGAGGCTGGCTGTTTGAAACTCGACTTGATAAGCATCGGTGAAGTCTTGATCGATTTCGTGGGCACTGAACCAGTCTCGTACCTTGAAGTCCGTGCGTTCGAAAAATGTTTCGGCGGCGCACCCATGAACACGCTCGTCGGAGCAGCTAGATTGGGGTTAAGCACAGGGGCGGTGACGGCGGTCGGCGGAGATCCTTTCGGTCAATTCCTGATGAGTGAACTCACAAAAAACGGCGTTGACACGTCTCGCGTGAGGGTGAAGAAGGGCGCGCGGACCACGCTGGCTTTCGTTGCTAATGAGCCGGAGACGGGTGAACGAGCTTTCATCTTCTATCGGAACCCTTGGGTTCGGGGAACCTCTGATAGCATGCTGACGGTGGAAGATGTTGATTTGGGCTATATCTCCAGTGCAAGCATTCTTCACGTGTCGGGTTTTGCCCTCTCGCAGAACCCTTCGAGAACGACCATACTGGACGCGGTTCAACAGGCGAGAAGGGGCGGGGTTAAAATTTCGTTTGATCCCACATTGAGGGCTGATGTCTGGAGCTCTGAAAAGACGATAAGAAAAGTCTACGGTCAGATGCTTAGGATGTGTGACATTGCGACTTTTTCCCGCGAAGAAGCAGAGTTCATATTCGGAACAAACAACCCTGAAGAAGCAGCTGAAACCGCCCTGAGATATGGGGTCAAAGTTGTCGGCATAAAACTCGGCAAAGCCGGCGCCTTGTTAGAAACTGAGCAGGGCAAACCGCTTTATGCGCCTGCATTCAAGGTTAAAGCCATTGATACAACGGGTGCGGGGGACGGGTGGAACGCCGGGTTGCTGGTTGGGCTGGTTAAGGGTTGGGACCTGAAAACATGTGTAACTGTGGCGAATGCGGTAGGTGCCCTCGTAGTCACGAAACGCGGTGCGATAACGGCTTTACCGCACAAGAACGAGCTGAATGTTTTCCTCAAAGAACACGGCGTGGACCTCGTAGTTTGAAAAAGAAGCGGGCACACAGGAGTTGGGAATTCGAAGATTCAAAAAACTGGAATGCGTTAGATTTATATTCGTTACTCTCGTAAAATTACGCTGAGAAGAGGACCTGATCGGAGAAAAAGAAGGTTGCTGGGATTTCTTCGGCGCCGCAAGAAATCTTCGGATATTAAGTCACGGGTAATTAAGACTGTCGATTCTTTTCAAAAACCATTAGAGAGTTTCAAGTCCGAGATGCAAGAGAAGATACGTCCCGTATTTCAACTTTTATCGGTCAACAACATCGAAGGCGAGGTTGGTGCTGAGCTTAAGTCTTTTCGGTCTTATGTCAAACTCATTAAGGATACCTCTGTACGGATAGATGAACTCACGAAGCTGCTGAAATCAGGCGAGATCCCAGAGAACGCATATAAGCTTCTCATGGACGAACTGGGTGCGCAGCTATCCTTGGCGGTTGAAGACATATTCAGGTCAAGGGAAGTCCTAGAGTTAGATAGGGCTAAAGCGAAGGTGGAATGGGCGAAAGCGAAGATAGGGCTGAAGGAAGTGAGCCCAGAGAACCAGCCTTCGCGACCGGGGTTTTCATATGAGGCGATAGCGAATCATGAAGACTACTCAGAATTGAGTAGATGGAAAGACATTGTGTCTAGGATAGATTCCACGCTTTCTTCCTTAACTATTGAAGAAGAAGCCTCAATTATCGAACAATACCTGTCGCTGATCAAAGAAAGATTTGCAGAACAAACAAAGTCCGACGAAATCGAAAAGGCTATAGCAACTTGTCGCCAGCGTCTAAGCCTAATTTCTGGGAGATGGTCATCAATTCGACGGAGCAAGATTGAACAAATCATAAACTTGGAATTGGAATCATCGCGGTTGAACGATGAGATAAAAGAACTGGAGGTAAGATTCGCTGTCGGCGAACTTGAAAAGGACACCTATGAGCACAAAACAGGTGATGCTCAGGGTTTGCTGAAGAAGAACGAGAGGGAGACTTCCAGTGTTCGGGGATGCATAGACGAAATGGACATGAAGATGTTTAGATGCGGTGAGATGCTAAGGTAGAGAAACTATGAACACAAAAAAAATAACAGCCATCTCATTCGTCCTCCTCATAATTCTGTTTTTCCAGCCTAGCATAGTTTCCGCTGTGTTCGGTAATGGACAAGGAACCGCCGAGACAGGTTACCCGCTCCTAGGGTTTGTTTTGCTTAATCAGGTTCAAGATACAGTGAACGAATACAATCTGACATTGCAGGTGAAAGATTGGGACGGGAAGATTGCTTTCGGCGGGCTCAACGTTACCGTGAGCAGTTCAAACGGGACAGTTGTAGCCTCCAAACTGTCGAACAGCACAGGGCATGTTTTTCTGCAGTTGGAAGAAGGTGTTTACTCTGTTTCCGTTCGCAGCGAAAGTCGGCTTGTGGGCTATCAAGAGATCAGTGTAACGACATCTGAGACTGTAACAATCAGAACTTGGGCATACAGTCTAAACGTAACACTCATTGACGAGGAAAACAAGCCGTTGACAAATCATGAAGTCTTCCTCTACGACCAGATAGTGTTCCAGCCGCAAGGGGGGTACACTGTGATGACCGGTCAGGTTGGCGAGCTGACAGACAAGATAGAAACTGATGTGAATGGGACGGCGTCCTTCTTTGGAGTGTGGAACGGAACATACGGAATAAGAGACGCGGATGGAGGGGTATACGGCACATGCCTCTTGAGCGTCCAAGAACCAACAGAGGTCACGCTGAAAACGGGAAACCTAACAGTTGTGTGCGTTGACCAAGAGAACCAGCCTCTGCAGGACTACATTGTTTTCCTCTACGAGTACCCTGATTTCTATATATCGCCAACAGTCGCCGCAACGGATGACCGAACAGGACTGCTGTTGAATTGGGTTAAAACCAACGAGAACGGTACCGCATACTTCGATGGACTTTGGAATGGAACCTTCTGCCTTAAGGTTGTGGGCGTCGAACAGGTTGGAAGAGAAGTTGTCAACGTTCAGGAGACGGGTTTCTTCACGATAAAATGTAGCAAAACCTACATGGCGCTGACTTTCACCACATTGCTTGGCGAACCGCTTGTGGATGCAACAGTCTACATACACAACAGTGCGGGGGACCTTGTCTATCGAGACCGCACGGACCAGAACGGCGGCATCTTCCACGAAAGCGTATACTTGGACATTTACAGGATTTATTTGTATTGGATGGGAACCCAAGTGTGGTCAGGAGCCATAAACACAACTGAGGTCAGGGAATTGACGACAAGCTGCCCAATCTACACAGTCGTCTTTAGTTTCGTGGACCAATTTGGCAACCCGCTCGCTGATGCAGATGCGACTTTGAGGATGAGATCGCAGACTACATGGGTGCCTTTCATAGAAATGAAGACGGATGCCGAAGGGAGATGTACGCAGCTATTGCCTGCAGGAACATATCAGGTTTCATGCGCACAAAAAATATATGCAACCAATTCAATCGTCAGCATCAGTCATGACGGCCCAATAAAAGTTGCATGCAGCATTCAGTCAACTATTTGGCTTCTGACTTTTTTTGTAGCCCTTCCCCTTGTACTCTTTTCCTTGGTGGTGGAGAGAAAGAAAATTAAGGCGCCCATGGAGATTAAACGATATAGAACTATGCTGATGAAACTTGGTTCTATGTACAACAATGGTCAAGTGGAATACAAGATATACCGAAAACTGAAGGAAGAGTACGAGGCTAAACTCATGGAACTAGGCGGCAGGGTGATGAGATGAAGGCTTCGCACGTAGCATTTTTCGTACTCACGTTTATTTTGGCTCTTTCCGTTATAGAGTCCTCATGCGTGCCCGAAACGAAGGCAGCAAGCTATGTTGCCATTTCGCTGATCTTACGCGTGAGAAACTACGCGGATGATATGCCCATCTCAAACACGTCGATAACCGCAACCGTTACACTACCAGACAGAGGACAGAAGCAAGTGCCTCTGACCGCCACCAATGCCACGGGAGTGATCCAAGTGTCGCTGGGGTCTATCCTGAGGCCGTCACCCATCAGGCAGCCGGTGCTTCTGCAAATAAGCCTGTCAAACAATTACACGTTGATCAAGATTCAAGATCGGATGCTGGAGGATCTAGCCTACATTGCTGATTATATCCCTAATGTGGCGCGGTACACGGACGGTCTCAGCATAAACCTTGACTATGAAGATCTGGGAACGCAGTTCATCATTGAGGGGGACATCTGGGTTCTCAGCGGAAAACTTGTAAAGATTTCGGATGTTGACCCTATTAGTGGTGATGCAGCGAGCCTTTCGGTTAAGCCCGGTGTGAAATCCACGATAACCAATGTTTTGAGCGATTATGAAGGCTACTATTTTCTCCCGCTCAAATATGGACTGGTCATCTCTCCGAGTATCAATCCGAAGACCTATCAACAGATGGCAGTCGAGGTGAACGAAACCACCACTTTGATAAACTGGATGTACTACAGCGCGAAAGGATATGCCGACAGCGAAACTGCATCGATAGAAAAAGAAATGGCGTGGTTGGATTCCGCAGGCTATCCAATCCAGCAAGAGACAGCGGAATACCAAGCGATCAAAGATCTGCTGAACCGGGCTTTAACCCTCTACCAAGAGGAAGAATACGGATCAGCCTTAGGCGGTGCGAAGCGATCTGCAGAGACCTTGGATAAACTGAGCAGTTGGATTGGGTACCTGAAAGATCTGACGGTGGCGTCTTCCATAGGTATATGCTTTTTCGTCTATGGCTTAGCTTCTCTGATTTCTATCTTCGCCATAGAGGAACCCTCACAGAACAAGACCCGCCTCACATTAAAAGTCATAATCTTTTCGCTGTTCATGCTTTTGTTCTCTGTGACCAACCCTTCCCTTAAAATATTCTATGCAATTCTCGTTGGCAGCAATAGCATAGATCTGCCTGTCTCGCTTTTCGGTGCTTTTGTCTTGGGAAGCGTGGCTCTCTTCGTCGTCGAACTGATATCTATTAAGAAGGCTCCTATGACAGACCTTGCGATTCAGCTGGGCGTGAGAAGCTTGAAGAGAAGGCTATCCAGAACCATACTCACGCTGGTCACTATAACAATCATCGTATCCGCCGCCATGGTCTTTGTCAACATATCCGTGTCCCGCGCGACACGAATCATACGGACATGGGAAGGCAGTGACCTTGATGGTATTCTGGTGACGCCAGACGGTATCAATTATCCAACTCCCCTCAGCGACTACGACATAGAGTGGACTAGAAAACAAGAATGGTTCGAAGATTTGGGACACATAAGAAAGATCTGGGAAAGCGGCGATGTGACCCCGGAAGGGGATATAACCCGTCTCGGCTTCATTAGTATGGACTCAACCCAAACGCACATCAAGCTGGCGGCCATAGATCCAGCCTTTTTCGAGGAGTACTACAATCTGCCAGACTACGTGAGGGGCGACTGGCAAGCCTTTTCAGCAGGAGACCCTGTAGCCATCGTTTCGTCGTCATTAGGCGTGCCCGTCGGCGGATACATAAAAATTATAGTTAATGAATACATTGTTCGGCCAGGATCTGATCATCAGGAACTTTTGGGTATAAAGTCACTGGGACAGTTCCGTGTTGTGGGAACCATCGAACCCATTGGCTTCTCAGCTCTCACTCGAATAGATAATGACCCTCTATTCGGAAACCCGCATGACCTAGTGCTGCTCCCCTTGCAAACGGTTACGGATCTCTCTGTTTTCATTTCTGAAGTCACAGTTATTCTGCGCGAAGGTTATGATGTTGAGGAAGTAGCTGAAGAGATGACTTACACGTTCGGGTTGCCCGTTATAGCGAACAAAGATGGCATATCCAAACAGATTGAGTGGGGATTTGAGTATTCAGCTATTGGACTACTGCCGTACATGCCGCCGTTGGCAATCGCGTGCATGATGGTGTATGTCACAATGGCTTCGGTCTTCGAGGAGAGGAAAAGAGAACTCTCTACACTTGCAACTCTGGGACTCGACCCGAAAAACACCTTCCAAGTATTCTTGGTTGAAGCTCTTTTGTTAGGGCTGATGGGTACCTTCATAGGCTTCTTTGGCAGCTACCTGCTCACGATCGTCTTGTCCTTCGCAACAAGTCTTCTAGGAGGAGCCGGAGCGCCCGCCTTTTCGCTTCCCTACGCAAACTGGTCCATGGTTTCAATTCTGGTCGCGCTCTTCACAGGCGTAGTCATGGTTTTTCTTGGAGGCTACATTCCAGCAGTGAGGGCTCAAGGCTTAAGTCTGATGGGTAGAGCAAAGAAACGGCAGATGATCGGCGAACTTGTACATGAGGGCAACATGGTAAGCTACGCGTTGCCCATACGGGATAATATCCGTAATGGCGAAATGATGTACACGTATATTAGGGAGACAATAGGAAAGATCCAGAGTCCAAAGGTAGACCCTCCCTCAGTGAAAGGAGAGATTCATAGGGGCGGCACCTTTAAGGTATCTTTTGTTACGTCAGGTCCAAGGCAATCGGTCTTCAACATTCCTTTCGAGATCAGGGGAGAAAAAACCGGAGAGGTCCTTACTCCAGTACTGAGATTTCCCGAGACATACAAGAGATATTCAGAAATTAGAGGGATGCTTAGCGGCTTGGAGAAAAGCATACTTGGTTTCACAACTTGGCGAGATATGCAGCTCAAAATGCAGATCATCCGTGAGGCTCCTAAGAAGCAGAAGAGCGTTGAGGAGATTTTGACCGAAATACAGACCGTCATCAGCCAGATAAAGGACTCCAACAAGAAACTGAAGATACTGGAGGAACAGAAAGCGAAGCTCTCGGAAGAGATCTACAGCGAATTCAGAGAGAAGTACAAAGCCATGATTGAAGAGAAGTCCAAGCAAGTGAGAACCGCAGTGATCGGTCTCGAGTCCTACTCTAGTGAGCTCCAAGACGAGATCAAGAAATTGGACGTTGAAATCGAGAGAATCACAATCGCCCACAGCCTAGGCGAAATCAACGAAGAAGAGTACGTGAAGACTTGCGGTCCGTTGCAGGGAAGAGTAGCCATGTTGAAGAGCAAGGTTGCGGAGCTAGAAGAGATCTTTGAATTCCTGGAGAAACCAAAAGGAATAATATAGAGCCTGTAGAGCGTCACTTCTCACGCATTCCCATTCTTGAACAATCGAGAAAGCCAGATGCTTCCTTGCCAACGGTTTAACCGACAAACTTGGATGGTACGGTGGCGCACGCTAACAACAGTGCACAACAAGCGGAAAAAAAGAGGTTGTGATCGTCTCGTCAGTTATCGAAGAAGACTTTGGCTTCCTCGTAGAGCTCCTTGCCGACGGTTTTGGTCCTGTTAGTGGCATCCGAAAGCGGGACAGAGACGATCTTGCCTGCCTTCAATGCGACCATGACGCCAAATTCTTTCTTCTTGATTAGTTCAACAGCTGCCAGCCCGTATCTTGTCGGTATGATGCGGTCCATGGCTGTCGGCGGTCCACCCCTCACGATGTGTGCTGGCGCGACGGCTCTGGTTTCGATTCCCAGCATCTTGCTCAGCTCTGTTGAAAGGAATTCTGCTATGCCGCCCAGCGATACATGCCCGAATTGATCGACTTTGGCATCTTTCGTAACTGGGCCCTCGTAATCCTTGACTAGGGCTCCTTCAGCGGTGACTATGGTTATTGCTTTCTGTCCGCTGTCCATTTTTTTCTTGACGAAGTTTGCCACATCTTTTATGCTGAATGGCTCCTCCGGGATCAAGATTAGGTCTGCACCTGCGGCTAGACCTGAGTACAGCGCGATCCAGCCGGCGTGTCTTCCCATGATCTCGATTATGAAGAGTCGGTCATGCGATTCCGCTGTGTCTTTGAGGTTCTCTATCGCCTGCATGGCGTTGTTTACAGCTGTGTCAAAGCCTATTGTGTGTTCGGTCTCGGGCACATCGTAGTCTATTGTCTTCGGCACCCCGACCACATTCAGCCCGGCATCGCTCAGCGCTTTGGCTACGCTCAGGGTGTCGTCTCCGCCTATGGCTATGAGCGCGTCGAGCCCCATGTTCTTGTAGTTCTTGGAAACGGTTTCTATGCCGTTGGGTATCTTCGATGGGTTGGTTCGGGAGGTCTTAAGAATCGTTCCGCCCTCGCGGATTATGTTCTTGATTTCTTCGTACTTCAGATCCATTGTTTCGCGTTCCATGATTCCCGCCCAGCCATACTTGATTCCTACGACTTCGAAGCCGTATTTCTCGCATTTTCTGACTATGGCTCTTATTGCGGCATTCAGTCCAGGCGCATCACCGCCTCCTGTTAGAACTCCAATCCTCAAAGACATTTCCTCCGAAGGTATAACGAATCTCATTTTTCTACTGAGTTTTGACAGAAAAGTCTTTCGGTTCATGTCTCCATCTTAAGGGTTTTAAGTAAGTTCAACTGTAAACTCCTTGTCATAGGAGCGGCGTTTCATGGTTAAGTTTGTCTTCATAACCGGCGGCGTGTTGAGTTCAGTTGGAAAGGGCATACTTACGTCTTCAATTGGAAAGATGCTTCAGGTCGCGGGGTTCGCCGTCACCGCGATAAAGATAGATCCCTACGTGAATGTTGACGCCGGAACCATGAACCCATACATTCATGGCGAAGTCTACGTCACCGATGATGGCGGAGAAACGGACCTCGATCTAGGCGGCTACGAGAGATTCCTCGATATCGATCTGCCGAAAGAAAACAACATAACGACGGGACAGGTCTACCAAACCGTCATAGATAGAGAAAGGCGAGGCGACTTCCTCGGTCGCTGCGTCCAGATAATTCCGCACGTGACAGATGAGATCAAGCGTAGAATCCGTGTCGTCGCGGGCAAATCTAAAGCTGACATAGTTCTAACCGAAGTCGGAGGAACCGTAGGCGACATAGAAGGGCAGCCCTTTTTGGAGGCTATCCGACAGATGCGTCTGGAGGAGGGCTTCGAGAACACGCTTTACGTTCATGTTGCCCTTGTCCCAATTCTGGATGTCACTCAAGAGATGAAGACCAAACCCCTTCAGCACAGCGTCAACGAGCTCCGCCGCATAGGTATCCAGCCTGATATCATAGTCGCCCGGTGCCGGGAGATGATCTCAAGGGATATCTTAGAGAAGATAGCGTTGTTCGGCACTATCACTCAAGAAGCCGTCTTCTGTTCGTATGATGTGCAATCTGTATTCAAGGTGCCATTTACACTTGATGCACAGGGCATGGGAGAATACGCGTGCAAGCGGCTACAGCTGGCGCATAAACCCACAGATTGGGGACGCTGGAGGAAATTCGTTGACAGCCTCGAAAACCCTGAGCACACGGTCAAGATAGCCCTTGTAGGCAAGTACGCGGCGCTGACCGACGCCTACGTGAGCATGAACGAAGCGTTTAAGCATGCTGGCGCGGCGTGCAACGCACGTATCCTCATCGACTACATCGAAGCAGAGATCTTTGAGAAAAGCCCACAGAAGACAGATGGGCTGAAGAGCTATGACGGGGTATTCGTTCCCTATGGTTTTGGACCCCGCGGGACAGAGGGAAAGATCAAGGCGATCCAGTTCGCCAGAGAGAACGATGTTCCGTTCTTAGGCATCTGTTACGGTTTCCAGCTGGCAATCGTTGAGTTTGCTCGGAATGTCTGTGGGCTAACGGAAGCGAACAGCACTGAGATCGCGGAGAACACTCAACAACCGGTGATATACCTGATGCCGGAGCAGCACGGCGTGAACTACAAGGGAGCCACCATGCGTTTGGGCGCCCACAAGGTTATACTGAGGGAGGGAACGATGGCTTACGGGCTGTATGGCGTACGGGAGATTTTTGAACGGCACAGACACAGATTTGAGGTCAATCCAGACTACTGGAACACCTTGGAACAGCATGGTGCAGTCTTTTCGGGAAAGAGCCCTGACGGTCGGAGGATGGAAGTCTTCGAGCTGCCGGACAAGTACTTCTTCTTTGCATCCCAGTTCCACGGAGAATTCAAAAGCAGACCAACGAAGCCTGAACCAGAATACTATGGCTTTGTCAAGTCATGCCTAAACAAAAAACTCGGGAAGCCTGCACCAGAACTTGGGCGGACTCGTTAGGCGCCTTTTTTGGCATTTGGGCACGCGAACTTGAAGAGCGTAACCTTAATTAGAAGCAAAGGGTTTTTGCTATGTGAAAGGTTCAGGTGTCTACGGCATTGAGCGGAAGAAGGGAGAAACGGAGACAGAGCAGCGGACCTATGCCTGCCACAGGCGCGGGTTTGCTTAGGTTTTTTGAGGAAGACACTGAGGGGATTCGTGTGACGCCTGAGGTTGTTGTAATCTTGACAGTTGCCTTAATCATAGTCTGCCTAGTTTCGGGCTACTTCGCATAAACTACGGACGACATCGTTGCCTCTGCTTTTGTTTTTAGAGTTGACAGACATCCGACGGCTTAAGCACGGTCAGAAAGAGCTTTGTCGCAGGAAATGTGGTTTGGCTTTAGAAAAGGGGAGGGGTGGTTTTATTTTTCGTGTAGGACTTCGATTCGTTGGACGGAGTTGAGGTTTATGAATATTTCGCTTCTTTCTTCTCTGCTTGCCACTTGCGGTATGGGCTGGGCGATTGTGGCTCTGAGCACGGTTGCCTTTGCGTCTGAGAGCCAGATTCCCGGCGGGTCGGTTGTTATGGCGGCTAGGGTTCCCTCGAAGCCGTAGGTCCTGTCGAGAATGGCGTGTATCCTTTTGCCTTGGTGTTGTTCAAGCATGTGAAAAATTGTCGGTGGGAGCCCACTCTCTGACATTTTTGTCTCAGCATAAAGATGATGCGGCTATGGGCAAATAAACTTTCTGGTCCTCTGGAACACAGATCTGGCTTCGTATCTCTTCTTTTTTGTCTTTTTCGGGTTGCTTCTTTTCTATTTTCCTCAAAAAAATCGAGGCTGCGTCTTGCTGATCAGGCATGTTTGTGTGGATTTTGTTTTCGACCTTAACCTTTTTGAACTGGTAGCCAGAATTATGTTTGTGTGTTCGCAGATGGTGCAGGACTCCGGCGCAAGCAATGTGGACCGTGCGGTCAGCCGATATTCGTCGTTGTTCACGCTCACTTCTTACAGGAACATAGCGGCCCTTCTAGCCGCCTCATGCGTCATCGCGGGCTTCGCAGCTGTTCTTCCGCTTGATTTCTCTGCTTACGGGCTGGCTTTCAGCCTAATCATCGCCGCGGCTCTCTTCTTCGCGACCTTTCTCGGAGATTATCTATCTGTCGGCTTTTTCCTGAAGGGCGACCCCATTCTGAATTTGAGGAGGTTCTCGTTTCTCTCTTTCGCCTCAAACATGTTCCTGTTCATCTTTGTGTTCGCGGCTAATCTGGTGCTTGCCTATTCTGGTGATCAGGTTTTGTGGGTCAAGGTTGTTTCGGTCGGTCTTTTTGCCGCGGTTTGTCTTAGGTTTCTGGTGCTCTGCTCTGTGTCGTCCGTGGGGTTCTTGAGAGCCACCTTGTCGGTTCTCGTTCAGCCCGCGCTGTTCGTTGCTCTTGCGTCCGTTGTTCCGCTTTCGTCGTTTGCTTTTCAGGCAGGCTACTTTGCTTATCTCTTCGCGGCTGTGTTTATGGCGTTTCTCGCGGTTCAGGTGCTCGTCGCGTCTTTGAATGTTGTGGGCACCGCGGCCGTCGGCGTTCCCTCGTTGAAGCTGTTTAAGGCTTTTCTGGCAGACTGGATCGAGGGCTTGGAGAAGCCTTTTGAGGAGATTCTTGAGCAGCTAAGCGAAGAACGCGCCGTGAAGGTCTCTCTAATCGCGTTCAGTTCGGGCGGGAAGCCGAAGGCGGTTGTTGTCGTGCCAGGCATTCACCCGGGTCCGTTCAAGAATATCGGGAGCAGCTCCATACCGAGCCTGATACAAGAAGCCATCGAAGCTAAGTGTGGATGCGTGGTTGCGGTTCCACACGGCATCTCGGGGCACGAGCTGGACCTGCCTTCGCAGGCTCAGAACGAGATAGTTTTGAAGAGGCTTCTTGCAGCCACGGAGTTCGGCGGTTTTCATGCCTGTGCGGGTCCGTTTCTGGTACGCAAGGAGGGTGACGCAACGGTGGGCTGCCAGGTTTTCGGCGATTTTGCCCTGTTGACTTTGACGTTTGCGCCCGCGACGATGGAGGACTTGCCGCTTGAGCTGAACGACGCCGTTGCTGGGGAGGCGAGAAAGAGGGGCTTAGCCGGCGCTGTGGCTGTTGACGCGCATAACAGCATCGAGGGTTCCTTTGATTTTGGTTTGGTTGCCGACTCCGTGGAGAAGGCTGTCGCAGGGGTTCTGGACGAAGCCGTAAACTGCGAGCAAGTCGGTTTCGAGGTTGGCGCTGCGAAGGTGGTGCCGGCGGAGTTCGGCGTCGAGGAGGGCATGGGTCCCGGCGGCATAACTGTCGTGGTGGTTAAGGTTGGCGGTCAGAGGGCGGCGTATGTTACGGTTGACGGGAACAATATGGTTCCGGGTCTCCGCGAAAAGATATTGTCGAGCCTAGAGGCGTTGGGCATAGACGGCGGCGAAGTCTTCACGACGGACACTCATCGGGTCAACGCGGTCGCCTTGACTAAGCGGGGCTATTTTCCCGTCGGCGAAAGGATCGACCATGACATGCTGATCGCGTACGTGAAAGTGGCGGCGGAAGAGGCGCTGAGGAATTTGGAGCCCGCGGAGGTTTCGTGGCGGCTGGAAGAGATATCGGGCGTCAAGACCATCGGCGAACGGCAAATAGACAATCTAAGCGCAATCGCCGACACAGCCGCAAAAAAAACAAAAAGAAACTCAGCCATAATCTTCCCCACATTCACCATCATCCTAACCATCTTGTTAGCCCTGATGTGACGCCTATCTTGAACGAGTCAAGGACATCGGACTTGATGAAGAAGATAAACGGCTATTCTGAGGGTAAGGTTGAAGTTCCAAGAATCAAACACGGCAAAACCCAGACACTTGACACCTTGATAAACGAAGAAGCGCTATTATTTGCTAGATACTTGAGAAAAGAAAAAGAAAGATGGAATCCTAGAGAATGATAAGTGGCAAAAACCCCTGAGAGACTATTTTGTTACAATACCAATGCACCTTATACCATCATCATGTAAAATGTAAAACGAACAGTTTTTGTGAATCTTGTGTTTGTGATCTCAGAAGTTGATCTCGTTCTTCTTGCACGGGAAAACCACAACATAACAATCGAACCCCGCACTTTTGTCTATGTGGACATTTACCCCTAAATCTCTGAACCCTAAAGCAAGAAGACGATCAGCGATACAACGCCAAAGTAAATTTCCAATCCCAAACTCAAAGTTAAAATTTATTCTTTTTTCTTCTTCTTTCTACTACTTTGACATAGACAGAGAGATATATCACACAAAAAAACCATATTCTATTCTGTTATGTTCTCTACTCTCTATACTGTACAACACAAAAAAGAAGGGACGGTTAAAATTTAACCTTTCTCTCTCGATTAAGTTGTTCACTTTTTAGCTTTTCTAGATACCTTCCTTCTCCCTTCGTCTTAGTAGCCTAATAATCCCCAGTAAGAAGTTCATTCTAGGCACTTTCTCCATATAGCGTTTGTAGTCATCACCAAACTTTGCGATAAGATGTTTTTCTGAATCTTTAATCCATTTGGGAAATGACGCTATGAGGGGAACACCTAATAATGCAAATAACCAATGTTGAGAAACTAAAAAAGAAGCACACACCATTAGTGTAACACCAAGAAATTGTGGATGACGAACAATACTATAAGGTCCACTCTCTACGAGCACCGTTGTACCCATGATGCCTTTTCCCTCTGCTGGCTTACCTCTTTTACTGAAACATATTAACGATGAAAGAACGAGTAGAAAACCGAGAACTAAGACAATCCATCCAACATAGAAGAGTGCCTGAAGACCTAGAGAAGGACCAAATAAGACTCCATAGATAGTGCCTCCAATTGGTTGCAGAAAAGCTGAGAAAAATGACAGCCATTCTAGCAAGTTCTGCCAGCCAGTAGCGCTATGAACAATTTTTATCGCTTGGACTGGACATTTGATTTCACACTTATAGCATTCTAGGCAATCTGGTTCTCTGGCAGGAAAAGCTTTTTTCTCAGAAGTTGGATGACCAGAAGTTTCCACCCACTCAAACAACTGCTACGGACAAACCTTAAGACATACACCACAACCTGTGCAAATGTCCCAGTCCACCGCCACATAAGTTCCACGTATACCCAGTTTCTCAGGTGGATCCACAGGTCCCCAAACAACTATGCCCTTCTCTTTACCAACTTTCTTCCTTTTTTTCTGCATCTTACTCATATGAATTTGACATCTTTAAGAATAAAAAATTTTTGAACAAAAAGAAGAAGAAAAAGGTTAAAATTTAACCCCCACACACAGAGAGACACGATGCACACACAAACTTTAATTACTTAATTAAACAATCCTTGAGGGGTTCAATATGCCAATTTTTTGTCTCGAATGCGGAGCCAAAGTATATTCTCCTGAGGCAATTTTCTGTCCCAATTGTGGGCATGATTTGACAGTGGTAACCCATAGACAAAAAACAATCAAAAAAAGACTGACAGAGGTTTCAATACTTGCAGGTCTACAAGTTCTAGGTGGGCTTGCTTTCTCTTTGCTTGGTGCAATTATATTAATTCCAATCGGCTTCATTATCCCCCCTCCCCCGCCAGATTATCCTGCATCGGCGATTTTTGCTCTCAAGGTAGTTACTATTGTCGGCAGCATAATCTTGGTAGTCGGTGTTCTGGGGTTCGCAGTAGCGTATGGTTACTGGAATGGTCGTGGCTGGGCTTGGACTTTAGGTATGATGATTGCAGTACCAAGTTTAACATTTAGCCTTCTTACAATACTTTCAAATATTGTTATGTTATCTTATTACAATGTTTTCACAAGTTGGGGGAGTCTTCTTTTAATAATTCAAAGTATTGCAAGTCTAATCATAAATGGGTTGATAATCTACTATTTGACAAGACCATATGTCAAAAGGTGGTTTGGAAAAACCAGTTCAATAGATAAGATGGGATGGACATTTCGGGATAGACAGGCAAGGACAAATGGCGGTTTAGTCGTTTAATCCCTTGGTATGATAGTCTTTTAATCCGTATTGACTTAACAACAATATCCCTTGATTGAAACACTATGGTTACTCATCGGTGACCATTTGTTCATTTTGGGTTTGGGATTAAAATTTAATGCATCCCTCTGAGTCGGATGACATTTTCTTGAATTAAAATTTAATTTCTAAATTGATGGTTGTGTTTTTGTATTGGGTTGGTGTTTTGGTTGTTTTTGTGTCGTAAAGCAGAATCGAGATTGTTCCACAAATAGGTGCTGTTCTTTTTGATTATCATTATCAATTCGGAATTCTGTTTGTTAATCAAATCTACAAAGGCTCTGGTAGGCTGCTCATTTGTCAGTGACTGACAAAACAGAAAAAATTTTGTCAGACAGATCTACTAGGAGCTTCTCAGATCAGCACCCAGCTTTCATGGTGCATATAGCTGAAGCTCAGGATTGCGTTCTGTTGGCTGATGGTGCCTTAGACGTAGTATCGTCCGTTTTTCGTCTTCTTTATGGTTGCAAGGAAGCCGCCGGCAAGATATCCCAGCCACCGAGTTTCCTGCAGGTCCAGCTTGGCTGCTTCAGGCGTCACCGCCGTGTCTCTAGAAGTAGCTCCCACCTTCTTCAGCTTCTCAACAATCCGTATACTTATCACGTAATCTAGCCCCGACCACAAACCAAAATCAACTCTCACCAGCATTATACACGGCTACTTATAACTTAAACCCCCAAAACGCCAAGCCGAACCGCACGCACACACCTCAGTCAGGCCTCACTGAGCACAGAGACACCAGAATAACTGTTAACATGAAGCTCAAAACCACCATTAGCACTCTTTCGGACCTTAGCCCGCTGAACCGCCAAAAACCCTCCCGCATGCGCCTCAGCCACCTCCTCGGCTTTCCGGTCCCACAGAACAACCATCACCCTGCGCCCGCGGCCTTCCAGCTCCACCCGCCGCACCTTGCCCTCAGAACCATCACTCCTCTTGAACGTAGTCAAAGGAAAAACACGCGCCACAGCCCCAACAACATCCACCGAACGCTCAGACCCCGTCACCTCGCCGACACCCCTAAAAAAACTTGCAAGCGACGGAAAAGCACCCTCAGGAACACCCGAAGGCGAAAACTCAAGGTCACCCGCAGAATCTATGCTTATCTCCGGCTTCCCATCGAGACCCCGCCGCACACGGGCATGCGAAAACCGCGCTATCCGACCCAAAGCGCCCTCTATGCAGGGCAAATCAGCAGGCTCACCCCAAAGCACAACCTTCAACTTGCCCGTCCCATCGGCTACAACCAGCCGCCTCATTACGCCCTCAGAACCGTCTGCCCGAACAAAACTGCGCACAGGATGAACAAGAATAACGCGGCCCGTCACCGTGACGTTGTTCAATCCCGGGATAAGGTCGGCAAACGAAATGCCATGCTTCCAAGAATCCTCCGAGTTCTGCACGCCCAGCTCCGTGGCGAGGACGCGAGCCGCGCTTTCAGCGGTCAAGAAGCCCTTGGCATCCCTTTCTTTCTCCGCAATCTTCTTCAGCACCTCTTCGCGGGTAAGGCTTGGACACACCGAAAGTATCCGCTGAACCGTGTCCTCAAACGACATTCTCTCCAAGCCTCAACCCCCACTAGATACAACAGACGATATTAAAACCTTATTTGAGACGAAAAGACTTCTACGGCAAAGGTCGAGAATGAAATGCTCAGCCAAACGCCCCTAACCATTCTCGGACTAACATTGATCCTCTCAGGCTTCGCACTAACACTCTTGGCAACCGTGCTGCTTTTCCTCGGCAATACCCATGGGCAACGAAAAACCAGGGGCGGATTCCTCATAATGATCGGACCCATACCAATAGCCTTCGGCACAGACAAAGAAACCATCAAAACACTCCTCACACTTGCCATAATCCTCATGAGCATAATCCTCGCATTGCTGCTGCTGGACGCCCTACTGTGAACGGAGGCAGACCATTGGACGACAAACTATGCCGCATCTGCAAGAAAAGAACCGCCAGATACGTATGCCAAGAATGCGGACGCACCGTCTGCGAAATCTGCCTAGACCACCACACATGGCTCTGCCCAGAATGCCACAAACGCCTCGAAGAAGCCCATGAGGCTGAACGGGAACAGACGCCCGCCTTCCCAGCCATTTTCACAAGGATGCTTCTCTTAGGTTTCATCCTAATATTTCTAGGCACGGCCACCCTGACAGCCGCTGCCCTAACCGGAGAGATAGACGGCTCATTCGGATTCTTCGCGCTCATAGGATTCATCCCCATAGCGCTCGGAACAGGCGAATATGCACCATGGATCGTCCTGATCGCAGCCGTTCTCGCAATCGCGGTCATAGCGTTATCCATCATCCTGCAGAGACAGATAACGAGAGAATCCTCCGCACCATAAAGAATGCCCTGCAAAAAATGCGTCTAATCCCGCTTTTCACCTGAATTACGCCTAAGCTTCAGAACAAGTTATATTCAGGCAACGGAAAAGATTCAATGTGCCAAGGGGGAGACATGCTCTAAATTGTCCACCAAAAACAGCCGCGAAAAAAAGAAGCGAAGAGGCTTCATCCACCTCTACACGGGCAACGGAGAGGGCAAATCGATAACAGCCTATGGGCTTGCGTTGAGAGCAGTCGGGCAAGGCTACAAAGTCATAGTCATACAATTCATGAAAGGCAGAAAAAACATCGGAGAATACAAAATAAAAGACAGGCTAAGCCCAGAATACGAAATACACCAGTTTGGCCGCAAAGAATTCATAAACCTAGAAAAACCAGACCCTGCTGACTTCGCACTTGCTCAGGACGGTCTTGCCTTCGCCAAAAAAGCCTTGCAAAGAAAACCCTGCCTCCTCATCTTGGATGAGCTGAATTTAGCCGTGGCCATCGGCCTCCTAAAACTGAGAGATGTTCTAGATCTTCTGAAAGAAATCCCTGCTTCAACAACAGTTGTCCTAACCGGAAGGCATGCGCCCAAAGAGCTCATGGAACAAGCAGACCTCGTCACAGAGATGCACGAGATAAAACATCCCATGAAGGCAGGGGCTCCCGCCAGAAAAGGAATCGAATACTGAGAGGCACAAACTCAAAACGTCAGATGGAACTTGGCCGTGATAACAGGGACGCTTTCAGAGATGGCCTTGAAGAACTTGGCTTTCGGAGACGAAGTGGTCTCTTCTTTTTCGCCGTAGACCATGTAGAGGAATGCCAAGCAGAGCACGATGAACGTGAGCGCCACTAATATCATTGTGATCATGCCGTAGTATGTGCCTATGTCCATGACCGTGCACGTCCCGCATCTATTTTATCGATGCACATATTTAAGGTGTAACCTTCCTCCACTCCTTCATCAGGATCTCGTACCATTCGTCGCGTTCCTCGATAGGGTCATACTGCTTCAAGGCCTCGGCCAACTTCTGGGCCACAAGATGATAGCACAGGTGGACCTTCTTATCAGCGATGTTAAAGTAGAAGTCGTCGCATGGACAGAAGTCCGCAGCAGGCATGATGAGATAGTCTCTTTCTCGGCCGACAACGACCCACACAACTCTGCCGCTGGGCTTGAAGGTGTACTTCTTAACTCTCTTGCCCTTCAGAAGTTCCCAGGCATTCAGGAAACGGGAGCCGAAAACTGCCTTCAGACGGGCTAGGCTTGCCTCTGTAATCTCACCTTTCTCTCTTGCTTCATCGCATATGGCTGTAAGCTCCGTGTTCTCCTCTTTGCCCTTCTCCATGTGGCTCTCCTGAAGACATGGACGCTTCATTAAGATAAGTATGTAGATACATAGTCGCATTAACCATTTTCTATAGGAGAATAGGCTGCTGCTTTGAATTCGGCATTTGGCTTTCGGGAAAACGTGACCAATGTTCGTGAACGATTTTCCACTCTCCATTTTGCTTTATGAGAACGGCAGTTATCCGCGATTTGACATTGAAGCTTAGACCCCTTATTTGGCCTCGATACGTGATTACGAAGGCTGCCATGGCCGAGTCTCCGAAAATGTCAACCTTCCACGCTGTCGTCTCGTAGCTGAATCCTTGAATAATTTTCAAAGCATTAGCTTCGTTCTTCAGGTATTCGGGACCCCAAAGTTTGAATGGTGGTCCCCAATCATCGAATCTTGAATACCTCTTGTTACATACGATTTCTTTAATTGCCTTTGTATCGTGATTTTTTACTGCTTCGATTCTTCGAATCACGGTATTCTTAACGAAATCTTCCGGCTTCGAAATCGTGTCAATCAATCTATTGCCGCAATACGCGCAAAAAATCGAACTTTCCGGTACCTCTTTTCCACAACTTGGGCAAATCATTTTTATCTTCCTCTTGGCACACTCAGGGCCATCATACTCTTCTGATCCCTAGATTGCACAGATTAGACGTAGTAATGAGATTGAACAGACTTTTTTCTCTTTCTGAACATTTGATAGACGATTTTCTGATTGAATACCGCAGGAACCTTAAAGCTAAAGATTTCACGGTTAAGATTGAAAAACTATCTAGAAACAAAAGGGGAAAAAAGAGAATATTTGAATGATCATAAGTGTCCATCCGAATCTTACGTTTAGCCTCATAGTCTTCGCATAGTCTCGCAGATTGTAACTTGGCCTTTATGTAATATAGAACCAGCGTTACAGTTTAGCTATGTTTGAATTGACTCATCTTAATCTGATAACACCGTGCTTTTCCCTTTGCAACACTCTAGCTCAGAGCCCGCAGTTGTTCAAGCGTTCCCAGAAAGGTTCCGTCAAGAAGACATATCTCCGACTCCGCCAGATCGATGCTTCCAGAGCGAAGAACAGGGCTTATGAACTGCCGAAACCTCTTCTCACGAAACGACACAGATCTGTTTATGGTTCGGCCTCCCAAGAAATCGTTGAACGAAGGCATCACCAGAAAGTTGCCCGCCTTAAGACTGATGCCGAATTTGTTCTTCAACAGATCTCTGGGGTTCTCTTTAGTTTTCAACTTAACACGGCACCGTCTAAGCATGAATCTCGCCAGAGTCTCTCCGTCGCATGAGGCTTTAACCCAGACCTGCCTCGTCATGCGGAAACCCATAGGGTCCCTTATGGCAACGACCGGATGCACATGACCGATAACCAGCGTGGTGCAGCTGAGCAGCTTGAGATCTGGCCACGTATGACCGTGAAAGAATCCTACGTCCCCGAAAACTGTTCCGCTCGAAGGCAATATCTCGACACCTTCAGGCAGCAAAGCTTCCAAGTTTCCATCGTGGTTCCCAGGCATGACCTGCACCTCAGGTATCATCTTCTGTGCTTCTTCCAGAAAACTCGGCACATCATGCCACTCTCTCATCTCAATCTTCGCAACCGTGTGTTTGACATCGCCCAGAACGAGGAGCCTGTCAGGCCTTTCCTGGTTAGCAAGCTGTTCAAGCCTTCTGAGGAACTTCGGTGTCTGAGACGGCACATGAACGCCTTCTTGGGCGAGGGCTACCTCCCAACCAATGTGAAGGTCTGAAATAATGAGAATCTTCTCGGACCCGCTTTGCAGAAGCAACGCGGCATGAGGACTCAACGGAACCAGTCGCGTGCCTTCCTGTTCCATCGAATTCTCCATGTCTAGGACCCTGATATAAGAGGAACTATCTTGCTGATAACTCTAATATTCGTGTTGTCCCCATTCAGTTGTGGACCCTCAGGGCTAGACTTAACGATTTCCTAGGGTTTGTATGCAAGCCGGAATACACAAAAGAACTATCTGACATGACTGCTTCTTAAAACCCAAAAGCATGGTTAACGAACTAAACTATGTCGGTCCAAACTGTTTAATAGCTGAAAAGACGGCAACTGCATAACTAATTTACGGGAACCAACTCTCCTCCTGCAAATTCGTTCGCCTGAAACACTATTGGAACCAGAGAGCCAAGACCACCATAAAACAGAATGGGTGTTATCTTATGCTTTTTGGCTTCACGTTCTTATTCTTGATCTTGTTGGAACTATGGTTTCTGTGTCTTTGATGTGATGGACCTTCGCTAGTTTCTTAGTAATAAAATCTCTGACTATTGTTTGCGCAGGCTTCAAGGTAGCTATTACGTCGTGCTCCCACTCTACCACAACAAGCAGATCCTTTTCACCAATTGTTTCATGAACCTCTTTAACCTCAGGGAAATTGAAGAGTTCTTCCGTCACTTTCTGCTCTTTTCCAAGATCTACTTTCAGCCTAACAAAAAACCGGACTTTTCTGTCTAAATCTTCAATAGGCATGATACAAAATCACCTGATGTGCATCTACTCTAATTTAGAACTCAGGACCTTATACACCTTGCGGTTGCCCATTAACTAGCCTGAATTTGGTTAGACAATATTGAATAGACAATACATAAAATCAAGTTCACTTGCCGATTAGAGGAATTATCTTGCAGTAAAGTTCATCGTTTGCGGCAGCTATCACGGAGAAGCGGTTCATCTCCGTTAAAGGCACATTCTGCAGCTCTGTGCCGTCAGGTTGAAGGAACACCCCGCCCGCCTCCTTCAAGATAAGCATCCCAGCCGCGATATCTACTGTCCGAAGTTTTCCACGGACATCCACATAGGCTTCGAAACGTCCCGACGCGACATGGCATATTTCTAGAGCCGCGGAACCTAGGGACCTCACGCTTTTAACGGTCTTCATTAGGGGCACAACCCTTTCTACGGTCTCGGGCGCACGTGAGACATCGATGCTCATGACAGAGTCTTTGAGTCTTCTTTTTTCAGACGGTCGAATCCTTTTCCCATTGTATCGTGCCCCTTTTCCCTTCTCAGCAGAATAGACTCCTTCACCGTACAAGTTCATGACCACGGCAGCCTCTAGATCAGCCAACCCGTCTGTCGAAGAGATTGCCAGCGATGTCGAGGCGAAGCCTATGCCCTTCACCGCATTAGTGGTTCCATCCACACTATCAGCGATGAGGAAAAAATCAGGGTCTCCCCCTATCTTCCGAACTCCCGCCTCTTCCCCGATGAATGTGCAGGAGAAACCGTTATTCTCAAGATACTGGACAATCTTATCTTCGGCTACGGCGTCAATAAACTTGGTCCTGTCGCCGCCGAAACCTAAGCCAACGATTCTGCCTGACTCGGGAGTTCCAATCAGCGGATGGACCGCTGAGTAAATCTCTTTCGCTATCTCTCTTAAGACAGTGAGCCTATCAGTTGACAATTGTTTTCACCAGTTCGATGTAAGAACCTAGGGCAAATGTGATTATAGAGATTTCCCCCGCACGGATAGCTGATTCCGATCCCGCCCTACTTCACATGGAATACTGGATCGGAAGCGGTACGTAGAGCCCTCAAGCTGCACCTAAAGATGCCAAAAGAATCTGGTCTAGCGGTCTTCCGTGGTTTTGGGATCTATTTGCAGCAGCCGCACTTCTTCTTCGGTTCTTTTTTTACTTCTTTAGCTTTCTTCTCTTTCTTTGCGTAGTACTTTTTCTTTTTGGCTTCGCTCATAGTATCTGTCCCTCTCTCTTCAAGCATTCATTGGCAATCCCCGATATTTAACCTTTAACCACCCGCCCATAATCAAAATCTGAGTGCGAGAGAGAAACCACCTGGCCTGTTCACCTTGCCATGCGCCGAAAAGAAAGGCGCGAGTGTCAAGACAAGACGCCTTTAAACTCGGGTTTAAGAAACCTCGGCATGCATCTCTCGTCCATTATGGGGTCAAAACTTTCGAGGTCTCTGATGCCGAGCGGTGTGACGATTCTTGAGACCATTCCGTGCAGACTGTGGGGAAGCCTGATCAGCCGCATGTTGCCGGAGGTGACCCATTCGTCGATGGGAAATCCCTTCTTCTTTATCTCTTCAGCGAATTTTTTCCTTTTTTCGGGGCTCCATTGATAAACGGGTTTGTCGAAGACGTGAATGTGGTAGCCGCGTCCCGAATAGACAATCTGCATATTCGCGAAAGAACCCGTTAGCTCCTCGTAGAGCCTCACAGTCATGTCTGTTGCCATCTTCAGTTCAGTTTCGCAGAAGCTTAATCCTTGGCGGCGCTTCATCTTTTCTTCCAGCGTGCCGTGGATGGGGCATGTTATGTTTTCGGGGTCTATGTCTAAAGCCATCTCTTGACCCAGAACAGAGCCTTTGTCGTCGTAGACATTTCTGTCGTAGTAGACCGATTCAGGCCGAAACTCGAGAATCTGCGCCTTCACATCATTTAGATCAGTGTATTCGTCGATGAGTATTGTCGTTGAAGCGTCCTGTCTGTACTCCTGCGGGTAGATTCCGGTGTGTCTTCCCATGATGACGGCGAAAACAACGTTCTTTATCTCGCCGTTAAACCATTCTGCAACCTTGTTCAGGTCAAACTCTTCGCGGTAGAACTCTTCTCTTTCTTCCAAGGTCGAGTAACGCATCCCTCTTGGCAGCTCATACTGCTTCATTCTTGTTTACTTCCTCAACAAGGGATGCCGCAGGTTCATGCTAAACAAGCATCTTGCGTATTCTGTAGTCTTATATGGTTCCCGCTTCCCAGCTGGAGACGTATTTCTTCTGTTCTTCCGTCATCTCGTCGATCTTTATGCCGATCCCTTGCAGCTTCAGATGCGCAACGAGCTCGTCGATCTCTCTGGGCACGCTGTAGACCTGTGGCTTCATTCTGGGCTTCTGCGCCAAGTACTCAACGCATAGGGCTTGATTGGAGAAGGACATATCCATCACTTCAGATGGGTGACCCTCCGCGGAAGCCAGATTCACGAGCCTTCCATCCGCAAGAACGTAGATCTTCCTTCCGTCCTTCAAGCTGTATTCTTCCAAGTTTGGTCTCATGGTTCTCTTTGAAACCGAGGCTTCTTCGAGGTCTGGCAGGTTTATTTCGACGTTGAAGTGTCCGCTGTTGGCGATTAACGCGCCATCTTTCATCTTAAGCATGTGCTCCTTGCGGATGACGTGGATGTTGCCCGTAAGCGTTACAAATATGTCGCCCACCGCGGTTGCATCCTGAAGAGGCATGACCTGAAAGCCATCCATAACCGCCTCAAGCGCCCTAAGCGAGTTGACCTCCGCGACTATAACGTTCGCGCCCATTCCCCTAGCCCTTAAAGCCAAGCCTCTTCCACACCAGCCGTAACCGCAGACCACGAATCGCTTTCCAGCGAGAAGGACATTGGTGGCGCGGAGGATGCCGTCTATTGTGCTCTGTCCGGTTCCATAGCGGTTGTCGAAGAGATATTTGGTATAGGCATCGTTCACAGCGATTATGGGATACTTGAGGGCATGGTCCTTCTCCATTGCTCTGAGGCGGATGACTCCCGTGGTTGTCTCCTCAGTTCCGCCCTTAACCGTTTCAAGAGATTCTTTCCTAGAGGAATGAAGAGTACCCACAAGGTCCGCACCGTCATCCAAAGTGACCATGGGCGCACGGTCAAGAACCTTGTTTATGCACCAGTAATATTCATCCGTTGTCTGACCGCGCCAAGCATAAACATTTACACCCCACTTCGCTATCTGGGCAGCCACTTCATCTTGGGTTGAAAGAGGGTTCGAACCACACAGCGCAACTTCAGCGCCACCTGTCTTCAAGGCGTCCACAAGAACGGCTGTCTCTTTAGTCACATGCAGGCATGCTCCAACTCTGAAGCCTTTGAGAGGTTTCTCCCTGCTGAACCGTTCCTTTATCTGGTTCAAGACGGGCATGTGCTTGGATGCCCACTCGACGAGAAGTCCGCCCTTTTCGGCAAGGTTTACATCTTTGACCTTACAGTCCGCCATTTTTCAGATTCTCCTTTTCGTCTCCACTGTTACTATCTACCATACGGAAATAAATCTTTTAACATTGACTCGCCTATAAAGTAATTGGGAGTGAAAAAAGAAAGAATAACAGCTTTGTTCAAACTGGTCTTTCTCCGCCAAGGAGATGAAAAGAACCAAGTGGTTAAGAAAGCCGCGGACGCTTAGCCCTCAAGTCGATGCTGGCTTTGAAGAGTTTATCTGGACGAGACCCTCTTCACAACAGGCGGCCTGACCTTCTTTAGGACACGGTATCGACAGTAGGGGCATCTGATTCCAAGTTCGAGCTCAGTAGACTTGACTGAGGCACCACACTTCATACACTGATACAATATACCTGATTTTTCTGTCTCATTTGCCAAATTTCCCACTTCCCTATTGAAAGGTTTATCTGCAAATTTATCCTTTATTGTCTTTTGTTAAAACGCTGATGTGATATTTAAATTGGGCGGTACCCAATCTCCAACAAAAAGAGGAAAGCGGCATTGTCTCGGGAAATACTGATCCTAGCAGGCGGCGGAGGACACACCGGATATGCCTACGCGTTGGCTCAAACACTCGTTGACGAGGCATCCCTTTCCTTTCTAGTGCCTGAAGGCGACCGTCTCAGCGAAGAAAGACTGAAAAAATTTGGCACAGTCGACTTCCTCATCAAACCCAGGGGTCCAAAAACCCCAGCCCACGAGTTCGCTGTCCGCCTTGCCAAGTCCGGACTGAAATCCTTCAGAAAAGTCTCCAGAAAGCTGAATTTTGTGGTCAGCACAGGCAGCAACTTCTGCCTGTCACCTGCGCTGTTTGGGTGGCTCAAGGGTATCCCGCTCGTTAACATCGAAAGTTCTGTGCGCTTCACAAAAGCCTCCAAGACCACTAGGATGTTGCAGCCTTTTTCTACAATCACCGCGCTACACTGGGAGGAGCAGAAGAAACTGCTGAAGGACGGTGTGGTGGTGGGACCGTTGCTTCCTCAGCCGGATACTCAGCCGCGGAGCGGAGGTTATATTCTCGTTACAGGCGGCACGTATGGGCATAAGGCTCTTTTCGATATGATGGCTGAGAGTGAACTGAAAAACGTTGTGTTGCAGACCGGCAGGGTTGACCCAGCACTATATGCGAAGAGGCATCCAGAGTGGCGAGTCATAGAACTTTCAGACAAATTCCACGAGATTGTCGCAGGCGCCGATATCGTTGTGACACATTTCGGGTCAACAATTCTGGAGGCACTAGTCTACAGAAAACCAACCGTGGTCGTTCCCAACCCCGAATGGACAAGAACGGCGGGGATCGAAGACGCAAAACTTCTGGCGAACAAGGTCAATGCTGTGCTTGTCTCGGTGTTGGATTTGCCGAATCTGCTGAATGCCATAGATGAGGCGCGGTTCAGGGAGACCCCTGTCTTTCCTGACGGCGCAAAAAACCTTGCTGGTATCATGTTGAAATCTTGATGGGTGAAGTTCCACGAAGGTTGTCTATATCGCACTCGACCCATTTCGGTACCCCCGCATCAAAAAGATAGCCCACAGCGCAAAGAAACTCAGAGGCATCGAGTTTTGCATAATGCTTCCTAGAATTCGGCTTGTCGCTGTCGGGGGCAGAATGAAACGCATGTTGTATGCGTTCGTCAATTATGTGACGGTTATGTTTCAAATTTTCTTCGTCAAATCGGATGTTTTCTGGGTTGCCAACTGCCCAGACATTTTGGCTGTGCCTCTTATTCTCAGGAGGAAACCCTACATCTTGGAGTACCGCTCCCCTTGGTCCCTTGAAGTTGAGAAGGAATTCGGCTTTCGCCCGTTGTTTCACTTGGTCGCCAAAATCGAAAGACTGGTTCTAGGGCACGCGCGCATTATCACACTTACAACGAGTAGGCTCATGGAAAGAGTGAGACGCTTCGGCAAACGCATCTTCGTCATTCCCAACTATCCTCTGAAGGATTTCGGAAAGGTCACATCTTCAAAAGAAGAACTCTGCAGCAAAGTCGGTTGTCGAAAAGACGAAAAAATTGTGCTGTTCGTTGGCAAACTATCACGCGTGGAAGGAGCGGACCTGCTGATAGATCTTATAGAAACCATGCTTGAAGAGTCGGGGGTCGTCTTCTGGATTGTTGGAGACGGACCGTTCTATCCATCGCTGAAGGAGACCGCAGAGAAGTATCCTGAAAAGGTAAAGTTGTATGGCTGGCAACCTCACGAAAAAATCCCCAGTTTCATCGCCGCCTCCGATGTCTGCATTGCACCCCGACACAAGTCGCCCTTCTCTGGATTCTACAACGAGGAAGGCCTGCAAAAAGTTTCGGAATACATGTTTTTTCAAAAACCAATAGTTGCCTGTGGCATGGCTGAATCGCAGGAGTACCTTCTAGTCGCTGAAAACAAATTGGCGGAGGGCGTTCTAAAAGCCATAAAAGGTCATGTTCGACCGTCTAGCCGCAAGGTATGGGAAGACCACTGTGAGGAAAAAGTCTACGAAATGCTTAATCTCTTCGCCCCAGAAAAGACTTGATGGCTGCTAATATTTTCTGTGAGGCTTTTCCGTCGCCGAATGGATTAGGTGCATCCTCAAGTTTCTTGCTTGCTCCCATAGGATCTTGAATGATCCCTTCTGCTCTTTCTACAATCTCCTTCGTTCTCGCCCCGGTCAGGTAATTGGCTCCGAGGTTGACGGTCTCTGGCCACTCGGTGGTTTCACGCAGCGTTATGCATGGTGTTTTCAGCCAGAAGGCTTCCTTCTGCATTCCGCCTGAATCCGTGAGAACCAATCTGGCGTTTTTTATGAGCTTCAGCGTTTCATTGTAGCCTAAGGGTTTGACTATCTTGACGTGTTTCTGTTTCTGGATGCTCTTGAAGAGAGATGTTTCTTCGAGCCGCCTCTGGGTTCTCGGGTGAACTGGGAAGACTATCTGAAACGGGCTCAACTTGACAATGGCGTTCATTATGCCTTCAAGGTTCTTAGGCATATCTACGTTTTCTTGCCGGTGGACCGTTAGCAACGCATATTTTTTGGGTTCCAATTGAAGTTGCTGCAGAACCTCTGTTCTTTCCGCTTTGGGCAGTTGCCACAACAGCACGTCATACATGGTATCGCCCACTTGGCATATCTTCTCCTTGGTGATTCCCTCTCTCTGGAGATTCTGTGTGCAGTTTTCTGTTGTTGTGAGAAGCAGATCGGAACAGTGGTCTGTGAGGCGCCTGTTTATTTCTTCAGGCATCTTCATGTCGTAGCTTCTTGCTCCCGCTTCCATGTGAGCCACAGGTATATGAAGTTTAGCGGCAGTCAGCGCTCCGGCCAAAGTCGAATTTGTGTCGCCAGGTACGATTACCATGTTGGGTCTTCTTTTCTGCAGAATTTCCTCTAGGCTAATCATTATTCGAGATGTTTGCTGTGCGTGGGTTCCGCTTCTGACATTCAGGTTCATTAGAGGATCAGGTAGATTGAGTTCTTCAAAGAAGATTCTTGTCATTTCGTAATCATAGTGCTGACCAGTGTGTATCACATCCAGTCTAATTTTTGGTTCTTTACTAGCTAAATGGATGAGGGGTGCGGACTTGATTATCTGGGGTCGAGCGCCTAAAACAAGCGTTACTTTTGCCAGATTCAATTGCCATGTCTCCGCTGTTTCATGAGGCACATAAATACATATAAACACTCTTATGTTTATTGGAGTCTGGGAATCACACATCAGAAAAGTTTTTTAGTATACTCCTAATAAAGGTCCGTGTGGAAAAAGAGAATGAAGGTCATATGCGTTGGTGGAATTAGACCCGACTGGATTAATCTATCTGTGGTATTTGATCAGCTGCAAAGAAACAAAATTGAAAATATAGTAGTTCACACGGGGCAACATTATAGCTATAATCTGGATAAAATATTTTTTGAAGAGCTCGGGATAAGAAAGCCTGACGCTTTCCTTGAAGTGGGTTCAGGAACGCAAGGTGAACAATTTGCAAGGACCATAGAGCGCTCAGAAGGAGTTATGATTAAGGAAAAACCCGATTTACTGATTGCATTCTCAGATGGCAACCCTGCTTTATCTGCTCTGGCAGCTACCAAACTACACATAAAAGTTGCCCACTTAGAAGCTGGAATGAGAAGCAATGATTGGAGAATGCCAGAAGAAAAGAACAGAAGAATAATAGATCATATTTCTGATTACCTTTTTCCTCCAACCACAATATCTAGGGACAACTTAGTGAGAGAGGGCATTAATCCTCATAAGATTTTTGAAGTGAGTAAGATAATTATTGATGTTTTAGCTAGATTCAGAACTCAAATCAATAAATCTTCAATCTTAGAAAAATTAGACCTTCGCCCTAACGAGTACTTCCTTGTTACACTTCATAGACCAGAAAATATTGACGACAGAAACATACTTGGCAATCTCTTAAAAGGTCTAGAAATGATCCAAAAAAAATTCGGGACGAAAATCATAGCCCCTTTGCACCCGAGAACCACAACGAACATTCATGAATTCGGATTCAAATACCCCGAAAACTTGGAAATTATGAGCCCAGTGGGGTTCTTCGATTTTAGCAAGCTAGAGAAAGAAGCGCTTTGCATAGTGACCGATAGTGGTACAGTCCAAGAGGACGCATGCTATTTTGGCGTACCCTGCGTCACTGCGAGAATCAGCACTGAAAGGCCTGAGACTCTAGAAGTAGGATCAAATATGCTTGCTGATACCCTGCAGCCCGATCAAATATTGAGTTGTACCGAAAAGATGGTGGAAACCAAGAGAACTTGGAAGGTACCATACCATGAAGGGTCTGCTGAAAAGATTGTGGGAATCTTAAAGGAGAAAGAGGAAGAAATTGTTAAACCTAAAATATGGTGGGATCAATAAAACGCTGGTGGTAGGCAAATGGTTCAAGGAGTGAGCGTTGTTCCAATAAAGTGCCACGTAGATGACAGGGGATTTCTATACCAAATCTATCAGATAACGGATAACGTCTTTCCCGATCTAAAGAGAATATATGTCGTTGGTAACTTCGGCCAAGGAATTGTTAGAGGCTTCCACAAGCACCTAAAAGAGTCTAAATGTTTCTTTGTGGCTAATGGAACTGTAAAGTTTGTTCTAGTAGACGATACGCAGCCAAAACCTGAAATCAATACAATAGTTTTGAGTTCAAAAAATCCCGCTGTTCTTGTAGTTTCGCCGAAGATCTATCATGGTTGGGTTTCTCTAGAGGAAAACACCCTCTTGATAGGCATGTCAAACAAGACCCTTGATGAATCTCTCAAAGACGACTTTAGAATAGATCCGTACACTTACGGTGACGTATGGGCGGTTAAAAGCAGATGAGAGTCCTAGTGACCGGTGGAGCAGGATACCTTGGGTCAGTACTAATCAGAAAATTGCTGCAAAACAACTACAAAGTTCTGGTATTAGATAACTTCCTGTATGGTCACAAGTCGCTTTTGGATGTCATCAATGATCATAACCTTGATATCCTCGAAGGCGATGTCAGAGATCTAAACGTTGTCAGCAAAGCGTTGATCAATGTTGATGCGGTTATTCACCTTGCTTCTATTGTTGGAGACCAAGCTGGAAATCTAGACTCGAAAACTACCCTCGTAATTAACTACATCGCTACAAAGGCTTTAGCAGAAATGTGCGCGATCTTTGGGATTCAAAAATTCATATTCGCCAGCACATGTTCCGTTTATGGCGATGCGCCAAATCATGCCATGCGAGAGACTGACCTTGACCAAGAAAGATCACCTGAAGCGTCAAGCTGGGGTGAAGTTCCTAAACCAATAAGCCTGTATGGAGAAACTAAATTAAGGTCAGAAATGGCCCTAAGAGGCATATCAGATTTAGAACCCACGATTTTCAGGTTGGGTACACTATTCGGCTTGTCTCCCAGGATGAGGTTCGATCTTGTAATTAACTTGTTCATAGCAAAAGCCCTAAGTAAAGAGAAAATAAAGGTTTTTGGCGGACAACAACACAGACCCTTCTTGCACGTTCAAGACGCAGCTGATGCCATGATTTTCGCTCTAAATAACCACTTAAACGGGATATTCAATGTTGCCTGGAGAAATCTAACGATATTAGATGTGGCACAAATTGTCTCAGAACGCCTAGGAGCCGAATTCGAATTGTCAGAAGAGATTGTTGACAAGAGGAACTATATCGTCACTACTGACAAGTTGAAAAAAAATGGAGTGGCACCTAACAAAACTATTGATGATGCGATCGTTGAGATCAAAGAAGCTTTTGACAGAGGCTTGATCAGAAAATATTCCGATGATGAATACAGTAACTATAAGTCGCTGTTCAACTCAAAAGAACTCCAAAGAAAGATTTACTCATTTGGCCCGATAGGTGAGAGGATATGACGATCATGAAAGAAAGTTTTGTGATAGCCCAGATTACAAAGGAGGTAACTTGAATGAAAACTTTCATAACGGGGGGATCAGGGAACCTTGGAAAAGAATTGGTCAAGATATTCCCTGATTCGCTTCACCCTACACATAAGGAGCTCGACATAGCAGACAAAGAGGCAGTATTTAGCTTTGTAAGAAACAACAAGCCGGACATCATAATTGATTGCGCCGCAATTACTGGAATAAGACAATGCGAGGAAGACAAACAAGCTGCTTGGCGGACAAACGTGGAAGGCACAGAAAACTTGGTTAAAGCGTGTGAGAAATTTCAAGACAGCTGCTACTTTGTTTATGTCTCCACAGCATGCGTGTTCCGCGGCGATGTGGGTAATTACGTTGAGACAGATACGCCGTATCCTAAGAACTTTTATGCTTTGACAAAATTACTTGGTGAATTCGTGATTAAATATTCCAATCTGAAGAAACGGCTCATAATAAGAACAAACTTCGTACCTAGAGAAAGATGGCCATACAAACAAGCTTTCATTGACAGATTTGGAACCTACTTATTTGCGGACGATCTAGCTTCAGCCATCGCAACGGTAGCAAAGGATAAGCTAACAGGGATCGTCCATGTATGCGGTGAAGAGAAGTTGTCGATGTTTGATTTAGCGAAGATAACCACACCTGATATTAAGCCTATGACCCTAGCCGAATACAACGGTCCACCGTTAACAGTAGACATGAGCCTGCGTTCTGCAAGAATAAAACCCTTCAAGATAAGCAAAATGGTTGCCGAATAGCACGCGCCAATCTCGTTCGAGACAATAAGAACGTCTCATTGATTCAAGTTAAGCGGAACAATATCCACCGCATATTGGCGGCAGGCCTTTGTGCGTTCCTCTAATTGTGGTAGGGGCTCAACATTTATAGCGTAGTCGATATTATTACAATACCAAAAAAAGGTGATGACTCCTTTGAAAATGACAGATTTAATCTTCCGATCGTGGTATTATTTTAGGCTTGGGTATGGCACATACTTAAGCTTCTTCGTTGGATTCACTACTTTCGTCTCTACGACGTACTATTTGGCTGTTACAAAATTGCCTTTCCTTCAAGAAATTTTCGCTCACTTCACGGAATTCGCTATAGCTGCAATTTTAGTCATCGTGCCATTATCGGTAGGGATAGGTTGGATGCATATGAAGCGAACACAGGCTTACTCAACGGATACTGCGATAGGCGTAGAATCAAATCCATACAATTATAAGATGTCGCCAGGAAAAGAAACAGAAGTCTTCATTCCATACTATGCTGTTGTTTGCTCTTTACTATTGAAAACTCTAGAGAGACAAAATCTACTGTCGGACGAAGAAAAAAAAGAGCTAGAAAAAATCCGCTCTAACCTCAACACGTTAATGGAGGGCGGAGTGGTAGGTAGACCCAAAGCACGTGTGATTAGTTAAATGCAAAAGAAGACCAAAAACAGAGAAAACCTTTGACATCTGCGCTGCTGCTGACAAGATTACAGTCTTTCCACGAGGAGATCTCATCAACGGGCTTGTGCCATTTCCGATTGTCCTGCATAGATGCACGGCTGTTTAGATCTCTCCAAAAAGGTTTCGTATCTGTGTTTGTTCATTTAAGATGGGGGCGTCTTCAATGGAGACGTCTCCAAAGACTTGATATTTTTGCCTGCCAAGTTAACGGAAGATGAGAAATACCGTTTTTTAAGACCAGTTTTACCTTCTTTTTGAATGGTTTCTTGTTGTAGCGTTTCTGTTCCTTGTCAAACCATTTTCTATAACTGGGCTCCAATGAATCAAGAAGGTTTCGCCGTATGAGACCCATTCTGCCAAATGTTGACTGGGCGGGAACTGCCCGACAGTTTACAACAACATCGTGAATGACAGTAAACATGATTTTCTTTCCTATGCAGGCTCTCAGCCACCAATCATAGTCTTCATGCATGGAAAGAGATTCGTTGAATAAGCCTACCGTGTCAAAACAATCTTTGCGGATGAGGATTGTGGATCTGTTGCCTATAAGGTGGTCATAGAGGGCGCAGGCGAAACTTAGCCAGTCAGGGAAATCTGTCTCCCTAAATCTCGCTATGATGGCTTTTTCAGGAGTTACCTTGTAATATTCGCCATATACTATGGGCTTGTCTACGTTTAGTAGATCTTTTAGGGCAGTTGGTTCCAAGAAGTCGTCGTCACTTAACCATTTGAACCATTCACCTTTCATGTTTTTTATGCCGAGATTTAGAGATGATGCAGTGCTGCCTCTTTCCTTTTTGAAGTACCTCACAGGATATTTTTTGCATAGATTTTCGGTTCTGTCGTCCTCGCTTCCATCATCTATCACGATGACTTCTTTGTACGGATAAGTTTGAGCAAGGGCTGATTCTATGGCATCCTTTAGGTATTCGGGTCTGTTTCTTGTTGGGATTACAATGGATACCAAGCCTTTATTGACTACGCCTACTTTCTTAGATGTCTGGCGCTTGACTTTTTCTATCGCAAGTTCTTGAAAAATTGAAGTGAGTAAACGTTTCCATTTTTGCATCGAATCATGTGCAGTCAATTTCTTATCTAAAATTGTCTGGCGCGGTGAAAAGGTGCGATGTGGCAGTTCTTGGATTGCAGCGACGAAGTCTTCGCCGAAAATGCCGATTTTGGAGAGTTCTTCTCCGAATTCTCTGAAAATTCCTACTTTACGCATAATGACTGGAACATTGCATAAGCATGCTTCTACGGCTGCCAAGCACTGCGTTTCTTGCGGCGAACCAATAATAAAGAAATCAGCGCAATTCAGCATCTTTGCCAGAAGTTTCTGGGGAATTCGACTGAAGACTCGGACATTGGGAGCGTTGAATGTTTCGTCATATTTGGTAACGAGGATCCATGTTATCTCGGGGAACTGCCTTATACATTCGCGAACTTCCGACCATCCTTTCACTTCTGAAAAATTGCCGACAAATATTCCGATGGTTCCGTTTTTAAAACCGAGTTCTTTGCGTACTTCATTCTTGTTCATGGGTTTGAACAGTTCAGAGTCCACGCCGACTGGAATAACTTCAAAGTCGTGCTCTGGGTAAGATAGTGCTGTTGCTATCGAGTTTGTCACTCGTTTCCTAGCGGATAGCAAATTCTGTTCCTGTTCTTCTGAAACCCTACCCATCGCGCGGAGATTGTCTTGTAAAAAAGCCACAGTGTAGCGGCTATCGTCTACGGTTCCCATGAAGGTAGCATTTTGAATTATGACTTGAATCTCAGGATAATGGTCATTTATGTATTCTCGGGCTTTTTCAGAAAACAATTTGCCGTCTTTTACAAGTCGAGTGTCGATTCCAACTGAAGCAGGCAAGGACTCGAGAAGAAAATCCCATAATACTTTTTCTCCCATAGTGCCAGTAACAAGATCATTGCACACAGCTATTTTAGGCTGCATAGCGTAAACTTTTGTCTCGGCGCTATCCATTTCTCCGCATTGAAAATGATAAACTATACTGCTGAAGGAGGTTTGATGAACTATTCCTCTCCTTCGCAGTTTCTCCATGAGAACATAATCACCTGAAATGCAAGTCTCACCTTTTTGCGCAATGGTCGGCATAAAAAAATCGCTATTAGGAACGACGTTGCCTTCAGGATAGCCGTTGACAGACTCAAAATGTTCTTTACGGACCAAAAGCGGCATATATAGACCGCCATCTTCAACCTTATCGACCATTATTGCGGCGGCGTATTGCAAAAACTCCGGCTCATGATAAGACTGGTAATCCCTTCCAAAATCTTTCTCAATTCCATGCTTACCGCTACGCAATTTTCCTGATTCCACTAACCGTGACGCAACACAATTCGAACCGTTATATGCCTTCCAGAGGTTCTCGAACCAATGAGGCGCGAATGCCATATCTGAATTGATAAAAACAATAAAATCTCCTTTCGCTTGCTTCGCTGCAAAGTTCCAGGCTCGATAAACATTGTTGATATACCATTCATTTTTATGTTCAGGGATGTTGTTCCAGATGTAGTGCGGGATGTAGTTGCTCCGTAAATATTCTAGCACTTGGTTGCTAGCGTCATTTGCCACAAAAAAGAACTCTTTGTCAACCATATCTGTATACTTGAGCACCTGTTCATAGACGAATTTTGCCCATTCAACGTTTTTATAGATTAGGCATACAATTGAAAACTTCGGTCTGAAAACTTCATCTCGATATTTATCAACATAGGCTAGTGCCGTCTCAAGGGTATAAGATTGAGGTTTGGCATCATCTTCCCGCAAGCCTTCTGGGAACAGTTCTTTGGGAACTTTTTTCAAAGTAAGAGATTTCTCGTCAATAAGTCGATCTAGTAAGGACCCCGTTTGTCCATACGCCTTGTAAACTAAGTATTTGTATGCCAGCAACCTCTCGGATGAGAAACCGTAATGGATGACTTGCACATCCTCAGCACATTCGATGCGTTGGATTGTTGTCGGATAAGGTTTCTGATGCAACCCCCGTTTTGTTTCTCCATAAGATATATCAGGTGTTACGCGCCACAGCCGTACAAACCAGCCGTCATCGTACATATTGTCGGTTCTCCTCCACGATTTGCTGCGCCACAAATTTAGTTCATGGAAGCTAATGCCGTCAATTTGGTTCTCAACACAATATGCACATAGTTCTTGGAGCTTAGAGTTTGCATTCGCAGTAAATACTTCGTCTGCATCCAGCCATAGTATGAAGTCTGGTTTCAACTGCAGTGCATAGTCAAGAAGAACTTGCTTTTTCCTCATCTCGTCTGCAAGATCGGTCTTTTCGCCGCGGATAACATGAGGCGTATGTTTCAACATGTACTCGTAACTGCCATCAGTACTACCATCATCAAAAACTGCCAGCCCATCTACATGAGGCATAATGCATTTCACGAATCTATCTAGATTGCCCTTATCAAGCTCGTTATAGATTTGACAAATACAGATAATAGAATATTTTTCCTTCTCTTTCTGAGTTTTGGTCTTTACAGCATTGGCTTCCGTTGCATATGTTCCATCTTCCAATATCAGCTTTTTTATAGGAAAACTTCTAAACCGTTCAGTAATAGTTGATCTTCTTTTTTTAGAACTCCCCAGCATTTTTCTTTCTCTCATTTTCTGTTTAACAGCTGACAGTTGAAGAGGTGTGGTTCTCCTTCCATCGCAGTTGTTCTTTGCGTTTCCTACAAATCGTCAATCCAGGAGGAACTGGGATTGTTACCATCTCATATTCTTCGGTATGTCGAGATAATTCTGCAATGGCTTGATAGCAGGTTCCACAGTAGCCAACTTGCGTCTGTTCCTCATCTTTTGGGTGACTATCATGTAGCAGGATTAGACCATGCGGCGCAACAAAAGGGAAGAAATTCCTGAAGTCGTTCAAAACTGCTTCTCGAGAATGATCAGCATCGATAAATAACATATCAATTTGAATCGGATGAATGCGAAGTTCTTCAGCAAACTCCTGCGTGCTCATGTTGACAAAAACGGTTTTTGACGTTTTTTGCATATATTTACCTGGCTCTTCAGAAACATCAACACCAATCAATTGTTGTGCATAAGGAATTATCTGATTAAAAAGTGTGCAATGGTACAATCCGAGTTCCACATAGACTTTTGGACGAACAACACTTGCCAAATGAGTAATAAAGCTCTCATGCCAATTCGCGTCTACATGTTCTTCTGCGTGAATGGGTCTAGGTTGAGATACGATGCTTCTTGCTGCGATTCGAAATTTCTTAAATTTCATCTGCACTTTTCTAGCCATTAGGATGTTCCTAATGAGGGTGTTCGCAATCAACTATTATTTTTTTTGGTCTTGTTGTTTGCGAAAATTCTCTCGTAGCCAAATTCAATATAGGATAATGTATATCAATGGTCGCTTTAGAAGGGCAAAGTTAATAGAATTGATCGAAAGATAGTTGCTAGCTGGAATAATGCGGAATGTCTAGTGAAGGAAGCCGAAAGGATTTGAGGGGAAAAATCGTAGCTCTAACTTCTAATGTTTTCATAAGCAATTTGCAGGGGGATCGGGGAATTTCGTGAAAGATTCGGAGAAGACAAGTATGGCTGAGAAGTCTAGGCTCCGAATTCTACATGTGTGGGATCAAGCGGGCGTAGCCGGATGCTTGGCTAAATATCAAAGAAAGAGAGGGCACATAGCCCACGTCATTATCCGAGATGGCTTCGACGGACTCGGCATCAACAAATACTATGGCTCTGTCCTTACTGACTGCGCGTCAAGGCAAGTTGAAACAGATCTCGTTTACAGGAAATATTTGTCTCTTCCAGCGCCGCTAAAGATGCTTGCGAAGAGAATTGCTAAGGTCAATAAGGCTCTCCGCTTCTACATAACCGCTATGCGGTACGCAAAAAACTACGATATCCTGCACATTCACAGCGTCTATGCCGTTGTCTTCTTCATTCCGTTCAAGAAGAAAATACTCGAGTTTCACGGGGACGATGTAAGACTCTACCCAAGCAAAAGGTCGATGATATCTAGGCTCCAAACCAGAATATTCTTGAAGCTAGCAAGCAAACTGGGCACGCATTTACTTGTGTCCACCCCAGACCTGCACCGCGAAGTCCCTAACGCTATTTGGCTTCCAAACCCAGTGGATACAGAACTCTTCAAGCCTGTGACTATCCCCGCAAGCAATTTAGCCCTTTACAGCTCCATGTGGTATGAATCTTCTGAACACGCGAAAAAAATAGCGCAGGATCTCGACTTGACTTTGTATATCCTAAAGAGGAGAGAGACCACAGACTTGATTCAATATCCAGATATGCCCCAGTTCCTCAGAAAATTCAGTCATTACATAGACCGAGAGGCGATTCCCTCCTTAAGCAAGACTGCCCTTGAGGCTCTCTCAGTTGGTTTGAAAATAGTGGTCTGGGATGGGCGAATAATTCAAGGTCTCCCAAGCCGTCATCTTCCGGAAAACGTGGTCAAAGAGACAGAACGGATCTACAGGAGGAAACTGTTTGTGGACACAGATTGAAATCAGAAGCCATATATCATGCCTTAAAAGGAATCTATGCAGATCCATGAATAATGAAAAAGTGTCAGATGAAAGGATAAGGTGAAAATAGCAATGCCAAGTCCCAAAATCAGCGTGGTAATCCCCGCTTTCAACGCAGCCGGATACATAGAGGAAACTTTGCGGTCCGTCAAGAGGCAAACTCGCGCCCCATATGAAATTTTGGTTATAGACGATTTTTCCACAGATGGAACTGTTGAGATAGCGGAAAACTTTGCAAGCAGAGTAATTCGTAACGAGAAGAACATGGGAGTAGGCTACACTCGACAACACGGGGCTGAAGAGGCAAAAGGAGATTTCGTTGCCTTCTTGAGTTCTGATGATGTCTACGAACCCAATTTTCTCGAATCCTCAACAAAATATCTGAACGAAAAAGCCGCAACATTCACCGACTACTTCAGAGTTGACGAGCAAACCAAGCCTTTTGAAACTTACTCCACCCCCCAATATGAGACTCAAGAGGAGTTCAAAAATCTGATTGTTGAATATGCTTTAGAGAAGAATATGTTTGTGAACTTCTCCAGCGTCATCATTCCCAAATGGATTTTCAAGCGGGTCCACTTTGAGAACCTTCGCTACGGAGAGGACCTTCTTTTCCTCCTGGACACAGTTATTGAGGGTCTCGAATGGAACAGGATTCCCTACCCCTTGGTACGCTACAGGGTCTACAAAGGCATGGGAACCTTCAAAGTGGCAAAGGATTATCAGAAATGGTTAGCAATCTGGAACGGCATGCATCCGAGATTGATGAAGCTCGGGGTCAGCGAAAAACAGTTCCTAACGGCAAAAAAGGTAAATTACCAAATCACTTTTCAGCCGCTCGCGTTTAAGATAAAGAGGAAAGGAAGAAAGTTCCTCAAGAAATATTTGTCGTTAGGTTAGTTGCTCTAAGTGGCAATTGAAAGTGACATATCGGGCTCCCGTGGAGAGACGATAACACAAACCACAACAAATAGCCGCCATAACAAGGAATGCGAAGAAAAAATTCGAGGGTATTGTGTCTAAGATGGCGAATCTGCTTGAGGGGGAAATAGTTGGCAAGCCAAAACAGCGACATCTACTATTCGCACTGGCAGAAAAAGAAAAAAGCCACGAGGTATGAGGGTTAGCGCCATCCCATCTGGCGCTCCATCTTCGAGCTCTGCAGCTCGTAGAGGTATCTGAAGAATCATGGGCCTAAAAACCAGTCTTTCAAGGGTTCTGACGCCTTCCGAACTGAAGCTCTTGTCCAGCGCTTATGATGTTGTAGGCGACATAGTGGTTCTACGTATTCATGAAGCCCTTCATCACAGAAGCACACTCATAGCTGAAACCATTATGCAGAAGAACAGACATGTCAAGACCGTGCTGTGTCGGGCGGGTCCAGTTGTCGGGCCACTGCGTCTGAGGAGACTGAGATGGGTGCGCGGCGAGGAGAAGACTGAAACCCTGCACAGAGAGTGGGGCTGTGTGTTCAAGGTTGATTTGGCGAAGTGTTATTTCTCCCCGAGGCTCTCCTACGAAAGGGCAAGGGTTGCAGATCTAGTTAGACCATGTGAAGTCGTTGTCAACATGTTTGCCGGTGTCGGTTGCTTCTCCATAATCATGGTCGAGCGAGCAAACCCTAGAAAAGTCTACTCTATAGATATCAACTCCGATGCGGTCCAGTACATGAAGGAGAACATTAAGCTGAACCGTGTTGACAATGTCGTCGTGCCGATTGAGGGCGACGCGAAAAAAGTGATTGAGAAAAACATGTTGAGCATCGCGGATAGGGTTCTCATGCCCTTGCCCGAAAAGGCTCATGAATATTTGGAGTATGCCGTTTCGGCGTTGAAGCCCGAGGGCGGCTGGGTCCACTATTATGGCTTCGAACATGCGGCGAGAAATGAAGACCCGATCGAAAAGGTCAAGGACAAAGTTTCTCAAAAGATGCGTCGCCTAAACTTGGAATTCGAAATTCCTACTGCCCGAATCGTTCGACCTGTGGGACCGAGATGGTTCCAAGTTGTGCTTGACATACTGGTTCACGGAAAGGCTTAATAAGAATAGAAGTGACTCTCATCTCAAACGGATGCTGAGAAAAGGGGCAATATCCTATGAAGAAACGGCTTATGGACATTCTTGCTTGTCCAATTGATAAGTATTACCCTTTGGAGCTTCACGTGTTTGAAGAGAAAGAAGAGATCGCCGAAGGCGTGATCATCTGCCCAAAATGCTTACGCTGGTACCCAATACGAGACGAAATCCCTGAGATGCTGCCGGACGAGCTCCGAGAGGAAAAGGATGAAGTAGCATTCCTCAAGAAATGGAAAACAAAAATCCCACAGAACATACTTACAGAAGGAAAACCCTTCAACTTGACAGACTGACTTTTGGAATGTAAAGATCCTCGAAATCATTTTCGTTTTCTGAAGAACTCGCCTGAGATAAACATCAGAGTTGACCTTAGGATTCCGAGTGAAACTGGACTGTAGTATTAGAAACATGTATCTCGGGTACTGTTCATCTACTAATAATATGGATTCATCTTTCTATAATGTTTTTTAGCATTTCATGAAAAAGAGAAATTGTATTGGCAATTTCAAAACAAAAATTCGCTGTTAAGAGAAAAAAGGTCGTTGCGCAGGGAAGATTTTGAGGCGCAGACAAGTCATACGGGAGAGTCAAGAAATGCGATTGGCAACGCATAGCGACGAGAGCATTTACACAAAAAAGGTGCCGAAGGAACAAACATCTGAGCTCGAACTTCTGCAGACCCTTATGGACAGTATTCCGGACGCAATATACTTCAAGGATACAACCTCTCGCTTTGTACGAATCAACCGGGCGATGCCAAAAGAATGGGGCTAAACAAACCCGCGGAGGCTATAGGTAAGACGGACTTCGATTTTTATCCAGAGAAATTTGCTCTGGAAACCTACGCTGATGAACAGAACATTATGAAAACAGGCAAAGCATTGATTGGTAAGATCGAAAAGATCGAGAAAGACAATGGACAATTTCGCTGGGTTTCAGCCACCAAAGTACCCTCGCGAGATGGTCATGGAAAAATCATAGGGCTCGTGGGTATAAGCAGGGACATAACAGAACACAGAAAGATGGAGGAGGCACTGCGGGAGAATGAGGAGAAATATCGGGCGATAGTTGAGAGTTCACCTAACTTCATAGGGATCATTCAAGATGGCATCTTGAAATATGTCAATAACGCTATGTGTGAAAAGTCAGGTTGGACATTTGAAGAGATGACATCTCCCTCATTCAATTTTATGGAAAAGATAGTTCCAGCGAAATTTCAAACTTTAATCAAGGAAAATCTAGCGAAGAGGTTATGTGGGGAACATATGCCTCCCTACGAGATTCAAGTGAAAAAACGAGACGGTTCAGAGATTCCTGTAATAATCCTCGCTCAAAGGATACTTTTCCACGGAAGACCAGCTGACGAGATTCTCTTGATTGACATCACTGAACGCAAGAAAATGGAAGAAGAGATGTGGGTAAAAGACAACGCCATAGAATCTTCTATCAACGCTGTTGGATTTGCTGATCTTGAAGGTAACGTAACCTACGTGAACCGTTCATTTCTCGACATGTGGGGCTATCAAGATAGTAAAGAGATTCTGGGAAAACCTATTTTTTCCTTCTGGAAGACACCAAAGGATGCCATGGAAGTTGTGCAGGCACTAGTGAACAGTGGCGGCTGGATAGGGGAACTCTTAGCTTTAGGGAAAGATGGCTCAACATTCGATGCGCAACTATCTGCCAGTGTGATTACGGATGACCATGGAAAGCCAGTTTGTTTTATGGCTTCGTTTGTCGACATTACAGAAAGCAAGAAGATGATCGAAGCGCTGAAAGAGGCAAACTCTATGCTTGAATGGTTGCTGCAGAATCTGAACTCTGCTAATGAACGTCTAGAACAGTCAAACAAGGATCTGGAGAACTACACCTATGCGGTATCTCATGACTTGAAAGCCCCCTTGCGTGCAATCCGTTCTTTCAGCACTTTTCTCATGGAGGATTATGGCGATAAATTTGACGAGACGGGACAAGACTATCTGAAGAGAATATCTGACGCATCTTCCCACATGGGTCATTTGATTGAAGATCTGCTTCTTCTTTCCCGCGTCGGCAGAAAGTTCACAAAAATTGAGAAGGTTGACTTGAACCAGCTCTTAAGCGAGATCGAATCCGATCTCAAACCGTTGATCGAAACACGCAACGCCGAGGTCGTCTTCAACGCGCTTCCCACGATAAGTGTGCAAAGAACATGGATGAAACAGATACTTATGAACCTCATTGACAATGCGTTGAAATTCAACAAGTCAAAAACCCCTAGAGTCGAAGTGTCATACGAAGAGAGGGAAAAAGACCACCTGTTCAAGGTTCAAGATAACGGAATCGGCATCAAAAAGAAGTATTTTGAATGCATCTTCCGTCTTTTTGAAAGATTGCATACAGAAGACGAATATGAAGGGACGGGAGCAGGTCTAGCCATCTGTAAAAGGATCGTTGAGCATTGGGGTGGAAAGATCTGGGTTGAAAGCATGCTTGGAAAGGGCAGCACTTTTCTATTCACCGTACCCAAAAAGGGCAAAACCAAGAGGAAGAAGGCATAGAACATGGCGCAGAATAGAACATTAGCCGAATATTCGATTCTTCTAGTTGAGGACAACCAAGACGATGTCATGATAACTAAGAGAGCGTTGACCAAGGGATCAATCCAGAAAAAACTGTATATAACCAACGATGGAGAAGAAGCTATAAAATTCATAAGGAAAGAAGGCAAGTACAAGCATTTTCCTACACCTGCACTCATTATCTTAGATTTGAAGATGCCGAAGGTCGATGGTTTCGAGGTCCTATGCAAGATAAAGAACACTGACAACCTGAAGAGCATACCGGTGATCATACTGACTTCCTCAGAAAGGGACAAAGACATAGAGCGGGCTTACGGACTAGGCTGCAACAGTTACATTGTGAAACCAGTGAACTTTGAAGATTTCATAAAGATTGTGATAGAAATAGAACGCTACTGGTTTATCGTTTCAAAGGTACCGGTTGGATAGGCAAAGATCGGCGTCTCACCTGCCAACAAAGGAGTGACAAACATTTGAAGTTCAGGATTCTGTACGTGGAAGACACGTTGAACGACCAACTAATCATGATGCGTTGCCTAAAAAAGAGGATGTCCATTGACTTTGACTTAATATCGGTGAAAACAGGCAAAAGAAGGTTTAGAGAAAATTGAGGGAGACAAGTTCGATCTTTTACTTGTAGATTACAGGCTTCCAGACACGACAGGTCTCGAATTCCTTGAGACACTACAAAGAAGACATCTGCAGATACCAGTCATATTTGTCACCAGCAAGGGAAGCGAAAAAATTGCTGTGGAAGCAATGAAACTCGGAGTTAGAGACTACTTAGTTAAAGATGAGATCGACTCGGACCATCTGATTGAAACTATCAGAAACATAATAGTGGAGTCCGCCCTGCCTAAAAACGTCGATCCAGAAGCCGCAAAACAGATCGTTGAGCTTTTTTCTGCATCAGATACCTTAAGAGTAGAAGTCCATAGTACCTTGGAAACTTATCCGAAAAGTGAAATCCCGCATCTGAAACTAGTCTCAACACTAAGAGAACTTGCCGAAACAGATTTCATTGAAGCTAAGCCTTCACGTTCAGTGATAGTCTGTCCGTCTTGCGGATCCCTAACCGCGACCCTACATCTTCAATGTCCAGATTGTGGAAGCGTTCTGTTGGGCAAGGGAGACGCGTTGGAACACTTAAGCTGCGGGCACGTTGACTTCAGAGCCGCGTTTGACAAAGGCGGTTCAACCTGCCCCAAATGCAAGAAGAGACTGAAAATTCTGGGCGTTGACTATAGAAAGGTGGAATCATGGTACAAGTGCTCAAATGACCACTTTTTCGGTCGTCCCATTCTCAGTTTTAAATGTTCGGAATGCGGCGAAAAGTTCACTCTGGAAGAGGCGATGCTCAAGACGCTCTACCATTATGGATTGACAGAGGAAGGTCGCCAACGACTACGACTCGGTCTACTGGAAACCGCATTTGCCGAGAAAGGTAATCAACCAGATTGCGAGATCGATGCAGAACAGAATAAGCTGATCTTGAAGGCATAGATGGATGCTCGTGGATGAACAACAGAAAGTTGATCGCGACAGGGATCGTGTTGCTTGTTGAGATTCTCTTCATAGTTTATCTTATTCCAAGCAATGTCGTGTGGGTCTGTCTCGGCATAGGAGCTGCAACAGCTTCGTATTTTTTGTTGATGGCAACGAGGTCCAAGCGAAGCAGATCTGGAGAAGGCTCGAGAATGATAAACATGCTGCCGATTCTTTCCGTCGTACTTCCGTTATTTTTTGGTTGGCTTAGCTTTCACCTAGGATATTTTGCGCCTCTGCTGGCGGTTCTGTTGACCGCACTCACGATTGATTTCTTCTCGAATTTCCTTGCTCTTCCGCTTTGCCTCTACCACAAGTATCTTGAAGACAAGATAAGCGGAAAAGAGATTGCCTCTTGGCCATCAGTAACGGTGATAGTTCCGGCTCACAACGAGGAAAAAATGATTGAGAGATGCATCGAATCGTTGCTAGAAGTGGATTACCCGAAGAAGGAAATCATAGTGATCGACGATGGCTCAACAGATCAAACCTGCGAGTTGGCAACAAAATTCGAAAAGAGGGGCGTGAAAGTCTTCAGTAGAACCAGAGCTGGCGGCAAATCCGTAGCCTTAAACACAGGTATTCTCTTCGCCAAAGGTGAGATAATTGTGACCTGCGATGCCGACAGTCTCATCAGCCGAAGTGCCCTTCGAATGATAATGAGGAGATTTGAAGACCCTATGATTAATGCTGTGGCGGGAAACGTAGAAGTTCTGAACAGAACGAATGTGGTGACAAAATGTCAGGCACTAGAATACATAATCAACGAGAACATCTTCAGAAGGGTCTTTGACCTCTTCGGTGTAGTACCTGTAGTTCCAGGACCATTAGCCGCTTTTAGGAAGAGCGCCCTAAAAGAAATAGGTGTCTACGACCGGGACACCATAACCGAGGATTTCGATGTCACAGTCAAAGTCCTGAAAACAGGTAAAGTTGTTCAGGCCTTATCTAACGCCTACGTCTATACCGAAGCCCCTACGACTTGGAAGGATCTCTACAAGCAGAGGATAAGATGGAACAGAGGTACCTTCCAGACGCTCATTAAACACAAAAATGTATTTGGGAACCCAAGATTCGGCTTTGTACACAACCTTGCTTTCCCGTATCTGTTGCTGTCTATGCTGTTTATTCCCTTCGCTTCAGTCGTGTCTATCATTTCAACGATTGCCGCATTGTCTGCGGGGCTTGGATTATCAGTCTTCTATGTCATGATCGGCTTTATACTGCTCCATGCTACGTACAGTTTCTTGGCCTTACAGATGGACAATGAAGACCTGAGGCTCTTGGTCTTTTCTCCCCTTTTTGTAGTGGGCTACAAGGAGGTGCTGAGTTTCATCAAGATCAAGAGTTTCATAGACATTCTTTTCAAGAAAGAGACAAAATGGGGCGAGATAAAAAGAATAGGAAGAACAGCAGAACCCATCCGCAACACCGCAGCACAGATGTCAGACGCATCATAGTTCTAGGTGCCGAGAGATTAGTAGCGCTGAGAGGGAACATCTGGACCCCTTTAAGCATGCGAATGGTCTAATGTATTTCGAAATGCTTTTCCGTTCCGTCTTTTGTGATTACCGTGCAGGATGGTTTGGGATTTCAACTGTGAAGATGCTGCCTTTATCCACTTGACTTTTCGCCGTGATCCTTCCGTTGTGAGCATCCACCAAGCGCTTACAGACGGGCAACCCGAATCCCTGACCCTTAGGCTTGGTTGTGAATAACGGTTGGAAAAGATTATGCATGTCCTCCTCAGGTATGCCTACGCCGGTGTCTTCTACGCTTATGAGTGTGGCTTCTTCGGTTCTAGACGCTCTCATTGTCAGCTGACCTCCATTCGGCATAGATTGCAGCGCGTTTGTGATTAGGTTGGTGAACACTCGCTTCATCAACGCGGGGTCAACTATCAGCTTCTGCGAGTCCTCTGAAATTATTATGGAGACTTTGACGGTTTCGGGAACCTTAATCATCGAAAATGCCTCGTTGATTAACTTGTGTACGCTAGTTTCCATAAGTTTAGGCTTCACTGGTCCGGCATAATCCTGAAGATCAGCAACGATCTTGTTCATGTATTCAATCTGTTCAGCTACACTTCCAAATATATCATTGACACCCCTTTTCTCATCAATTACTCTGAGCTCTAGAGGCAACTTGCTCATCTTCTTCTTTCCTAAGTAGACCAGATTAGATATGACCTGCAATGGGTTACGCAGATCATGACCAACCATGGCTGCTGTCTCACCGATAGCAGCCAACCGCTCAAGCTGGAGAAGACGTTCCTCTAGCCGTTTCCGTTCTCTTAGGTCCTTTAATAAAACTACTTCCCCGATGATTTTTTCCTTTTCATCTTTGATACATCCCGCCGAGTAGGATATTGGGATCGCTTTGCCATCTTTTCCAATAATTCCCACTTCTGCTCCAATTATGGATTCCCCGCTTTTTATGCGCCTTTCTATTCTTTCTGCAATGATCTTCGTTGCCTCAGGGCTAAGGAAAGGCGGCGATATTTCCAGAACGGTTTTTCCAAGAAAATCTTTTTCTTCACGGTCTATCCAGCTCAGAAAAGTGGGGTTCACGTAGCTGAATTTTGCTTGTTTATCCAGCAGTATTACGCCATCAGGGACACTTGCCAGGCTGCTCTGCAAATAAGCCTTGGCGCTGGCGATCATTTCCTCCATCTGTTTGCGTTCGGTAATATCTCTTATGACTGCCACTGAACCCGCTAATTCGCCTTGTGAGAATATGGGGGAGCATTTTGCATGGTGCCACATGATCTTGTTACCAATTTCGAGCTGATATTCAAATTCAGCTACATGTCCTTTCTTGTTCTTGTTAAGAGCTTCTGAAGTTAGCTTACTGACGTGCGGCGGCAATATCTCCTTGTATTGCCGTCCCATGAACTTTTCTGGAGGCATAAATAGTAGCTCGCTTGGGGCATGGTAGAAGGTGAATCTGCCTTCCTTATCGAATGAAAATACCAAGTCAGCCATAGATGATAGTATGCTATTGAGTCGGACCTCTGATTTCCTAAGATTCTCAGTCCGTTCTTCAACCAATTCCTCCAAGCGCTCGGTATAGCGTCTAAGCTCCTCTTCCATTTTCTTGCGTTCGGTGATGTCCCAGAAGATGCCTAGTATTCCAACAACATCGCCTTTTTCATCTTTGACAGGTGTCTTGACGGTATGAACAAATACTTCTCGCCCATCTTGGACATACTGTTCTTCTATTTCCTCCATCTTTGACTCTGCAATCCTTTTATCGTCTGCCCTGTATTTTTCAGCTAATTGCTTGGGGAAAAAGTCATAGTCTGTTTTGCCAGTAATCTGATCAGGTTTGATTCCTAAATCACGAGCATAGTTCTCATTGCAGGAAATATAAACCGAGTTCTTATCCTTAAAAAAAATTTTTTGAGGAAGGTTTTTAAGCAACATTCTAAGGTTTTCTTCGCTCTTCCGCAGCGCCTCCTCCATCGCTCTGTGTTCTGTGATGTCTCGAAATATCCCTTGAATCAGTTTTCTGCCTCGAAATTCAAGGACATTGGCTTTTACTGCAACATCTTTGATTTCCCCTTTTTTGGTGATGACTTGTGTTTCGAGAACCTGCCCCTCTTTTTCTTTGAGGTGCTGTTTGTAGGTCTTGCTGAATTCTCCATCGATTTCTTCCGTAGGATGAAGAATCCGCTGGTGTCCACCGACCAGTTCTGATTTCTCCCTGCCTACCAATTCTGATGCGGCACGGTTGCAATCAATCAGTATGCCTGTTTCTGTGTCGGCTACGAAGATGGCGTCAAGGGCTTCCTCAAACTGTGTTCTATACCTCTCTTCAGATTCGTGCAATTGCTCCTCTATCCGTTTGCGTTCAGTGATGTCGTGGGCAATGAAGATGATTCCAACGATCTGTCCGCCGTTACTTCTCACTGGAGAACAACAGGAAAAAGCAACATATTTTTCCTCATCAGTCTTTGTTTTAAGTATTGTCTCATGGTTTTCACACCTTTTGTTGTTCGACAGTTCATCTAATGTTTTGCTCCAAGTTTGTTCTTCCGCAAAAAACATGCGCATAGACTTTCCGATAAATTCGTCCTCTTTGTATCCTAGAAGATTGCATAGAGACCGATTTGCCCTCAGTATTTTCCCGTCAGGGTCTGCCAGAATCAGGGAATCGGGCATCATAGAAATGATATTTTCTGCTGCGATTGCTGGGCTTAAAGTGAACAATCCGTGTTTCCAAATCGCGTATCCAACGAAAATAGCTAGCGCCGTGAAAGAGATCGTAGTTGATTCTGGAAACTTGACCTCTAACACGGGAAATATGCCTTCCGTCAAAAAAAGCCGTGAAAACAGGAATCGAAAAACCTATGATTACGTATTTGGTCTGTTGTCTTTTATTTTCGTCAGTTGTTCTTAAATAGTGTCTGGCGCATAAAACAAGCGCCGAAAATACTAGTCCGAAAGCCCAAATGATGCTGATCCAGTAAAGCACCGAGTCTTTTGGAACTTCATAGGTATAGCCCCAGAATTCTCTTATCGGCTCAGTGCTTACTGAATCCGTAGCTAGATCGATAGAAGAAAAAATCAAAGCCGGAATGTAGATCAAGAAATATGTCAATTTGCTTCTCAGCATCTTTGTCTCGGTAAAGACAAGCACGAAATGAAATAGGAACGCGGCAGAGAAAACATACACAGAACCTACTTTGATCCACAGATAGGCAGTGTCAGGATTTTCAGTATGACGGTACATGAATTCGGCAAACGCCCATAAAGATACAGATGCACAGAGAAGCGTAAAAATTCTGTTTAGTGTCCTCTTCTTGTCTAGATTATAGATAAAGATTCCCAGAAAGACGCAGAGAATAGAAACAAAAAACGAGAGCAAAGCAAAAATGCTCATTTTAGACTCCCAAATGTCTTTTGTTCTTTGTCAACAGCATTCTGGCCAAGGTATGCCGTTTCGATTCGGCAAATTCTTTATCCGCGATTCTGCAGGTCTCTGCATTGCTCAGCGAGCCACGTATCTTGTTAGAGATGTTCTTCCTGCACTGGGTTATCCCGAACAAATTGTGCGACAGGTTATCCCCTCCTTTCTCTGTCTGGGTCTCCCCTTCAATGACGGGTTTTTTGTTATCTGATCTTCTCGCCCTTGAGTCTTCATATCGCCTCTCGGCGTCTGCAATAATCTTCATAGAATGTGTCTCTATAAATCCTCTAGGAACGCTTTTTTCTGAAGTGAAATACATAGGGAAAATACGTGTGTGAAGTAAGCTTTCTCTATTGTCCCGCACGTGCGTGCATAAAAAGTGAGACTGCTACGTAGAATGATTGCTTGGAGATTCGCTTTGAGAAGACGCAAGAGTGTTTTCTCTCATGATGTTTCCCTCGGAGTGCCATGTCGATCCATCCGAAATTTGGCGACTTCATTTTAGGAGATTTGCTTAAATAAGGTTCGATGCGTATTCTTTTTGTGGGTGATGACAGCTCTGACCCTTCTGAGTCAAGGCCATGATGTGGATCTTGAGTATGGAACCCACACATTTCCGCATTTTCTGCAGATGGCTTCTGCCGCCGAAAACCGAAAATAAGAAGCAGGACAATTCATACTGAAGGTCTACAGAGCATTTGTTGCGCGGTGCCTTTTATGGAGGGGCTTAAAAAGATCAGGGTTCGTCCAGTGGCGTTCGAGAGCTTCGGCGTTAGGTCAATGTGCACGTACGTTGAAACGCCTGACATCAAAGTTTTGCTGGACGCCGGCGTCTCTCTGGGCCCGAGCCGCTATGGGTTTCCGCCTCATCCCCGGGAATATGAAGCCCTTAGGACGCGGCGAAATCTCATACTTGAGATTGCTGATAAGGCTGATGCGGTCACGGTGAGCCATTACCATTTTGATCACCATACTCCGGCGTACACGGACTGGGCTCACCTCTGGTCTTCCGCTGAGACCGCTCAGAGAATCTATGGGGGAAAACTTGTCCTTGCGAAGAGCTACCGTTCTCTGGTGAACTTCAGCCAGAGGCGTCGGGGTTGGATGTTCACTGAGACAATCAGCTCCTATGCCGAAAAGCTTGAAGTAGCGGATGGGAGGTCCTTCAATTTTGGGGACACAAACATCAGCTTCTCAGCGCCTTTCTTTCATGGACCTGAAGGCTCTAGGCTCGGCTGGGTCATAATGGCAGCAGTCAGATGTGGCGAAGAGAAAATGCTCTTTGCGCCAGATGTGCAAGGCCCAATCTGCGAAGGAACCGTTAAGGCAATTTTGGCTGAACAGCCCCAGCTGATCGTAGTTGGTGGACCGCCCCTCTACCTTGCCGATTTCGCAGTTAGCCGTGAAGAGATCGATATTGCCTTGAGAAACTTGGGAGCTATAGTTAAGCAGGTCCCAGCTACCGTCGTTGATCATCACCTTCTGCGAGACGAAAACTGGAAAGAATCAGCACAGCCTGTCTTCGATGCGGCATCAAGAGCGGGTCATCGACTGGTCACGGCTGCAGAATTCCTAGGCGAAAGCAACAACATGCTTGAATCTCGAAGAAAGGCTCTGTATGAGAACGAACCGCCCAGCCAAGAATTCATGAAGTGGGCAAGGATGTCCGTTCAGAAGAGAAGGCTCGTGCAGCCGCCGATCTAAACATGTCTCTGCTACTTCGCTGCACTCTTTGTTCTTCTCAGGTTTATGCTTTGCTGAGAAATTTTGTCTTCGTATATGAGGTCGACTAGTTCCTTCCACGTTCTGCATTGGAACTTTGCTTTCAATTCGGCAAGCTTCCAGTAGCTTTCTTCTGGAATGCTTATCTTCTTCATTGAAGACGGCTCCATATGCTCTATTTGACGCATAATACTTATTAGCATCCGTCATTTATCCGTTTTGGTGGAGGATAGGTGTATGCCAGAAATCAGAGTGGTAGTCTCGGAAGAATTGGACAGATACATGAATACCGTGGTTCATAGGGGAATGTTCGGGAACAAAGCGGAACTGATCCGAGCGTCCTTGATCCGATACTTTGAGACGCTCCCGATAAGAGTGCCAAGCGGTTATGATGACACAACTGTTTATTCGCCGGATGGAAGAATCTTTCAAGTAGAATACGCCTTGGAATGCGCTGCAAGAGGGGCGGTAATAGTTGGTCTGCGTTATCGTGATGGAGTCATATTGGCAAAGCAGAGATCGGTGCCCGAGAATATAATATCTGGTCCTTGGGAGTACTTCAAGATTGATCACCATATCGGAGCGGTACCAGTTGGAATATCTTCAGACTTCATCCTAATCCAAGAGAGGGCAATCAAAGAAGCACAAGCGTATAGAAAGGATACAGGGGAAGCAATCGGCGTTGAAGATCTTGTCAAGAGACTTGCTCTCTTCATGCAATCTTACACAATGAAGAAGGACATGAGACCTCTAGGCTGCATTATCTTCGTTGGGGGAGTCGATCAAACAGGATGCCACCTTTTCTACTTAGATCCAAGCGGTTCCTATATGGAGGTTCTTTACAAAGTTAGTGGCTATCAATTTCCTGAAATAGAGAAAACTCTGAAAGATAGCTATGAACCTAATATGCCATTACAGGATGCCCTAACATTGGTTGTCAAGACTGTTTTGAAAGAGGAAACCAAGAAACCCGAGGAAGTCACCGCAGCCGTGATTGAAACAGAGACCGGAGCCTTCAGAAAAATAACACCTGAAGAAATGAAAGAAGCATGGACAACAGCATTCAAGAAATAAAAAGGATAAGAGGAATAGCTCAAGCATGTCTGAACTGGTTAAGAAAGCCTATGATGAAAGAGCAGAAACTTATGACAAAGAGTTTGAAAACAATCTCTTTAGGATTTGTGATGCGATTACATGGAAATATCTGGAGCCTTATCTCCCAAAGAATAAAGATGCAGTAGTTCTTGATGCTGGTGGCGGAACCGGCAGATGGAGCATACCTATGGCGAAAACGGGCTTAAACGTTGTGTTAGTTGACATCTCCGAGGGTATGCTGAACGTAGCCAGAAGAAAGATAAGGGAAGCAGACTTAGAAGACAAAATAACTGTAAAGCAAGGAGACATAACCAAACTCGAATATCCTGATGAAACATTCGACCTTGTATTTTGCGAGCATGCCCTTTTTCTTATCGAAGAACAAGTTAAAGCCATCCGAGAATTGACTAGAATATTAAAGAAAGGGGATCCTCTTGTCATTTCTTGTCCAAATGTCTACATTCAATCTCTACACCTCTTGAAAAATGATTTTCCCAATTTAGACAATGTGGTAAGTTCGTTGAACAGCATCCTCGCATTTACCGAAAAAGATGAGGGAAGATTTGGAGTAAAAAGAGGTTGGTTCTTAACTCCTATAGAGTTTCGGAAAATACTGGAGAACAATGGATTGAAAGTAGAGAAAATTGTTGGCAAAGTAATTACTTTCTTGGGGGTGCCTGAAAAGTTTCGGGATACAATGTCTCAAGATTTACTCCAAAAGCTCCTCGGAATAGAGATGAGCCTCTGCGAAAGAGAGGATGCATTAGGATTGGCGATTCATCTTCAAGCCATAGCTTATAAGGAATAGAGTTCGCGAGTACATATTCACGAGAACCGAAGGGTTTGTGTTTTTAGGTGTTTCTGAAATGTTATTATCTTATGTAAAGTCTCATGTCTTCTGGCGTGGCTGATGGGATGGGCAGGTCTTTCATTGTTTTTAAGCCTGATTCCGCGTTGATTACTTTGGGGATCGAATTCACGATGATGGCTGTTGTCGCAAAGTCTCCGTGCACGCAGGGCGTCGTCTTCTCACATATGCGTGGGGTTCCCTCAATCGTCACCGCGTCATATTCTTCCTTGGCGCCGATGTAAGCCTCAAAAAACAGGGTGATAACTGGTTGCCCGTTCATCATGCCTTTGGCTGTTTGCCGCAGTCCCGCCGCTCTTCCGGGTTCTACTTTTATGGCCTCGCTTTCCACATGCTTGTCCGCGACTACGGGCTCAACATTGCCGACTTCTATCTTCTCAAGCGCCCAGCCTAAGGCACTGGCAATCATGCCTATCGATTGGCTGAGGCCGACGTGTCCCGTTATTGCTTTTCGAGCCATCTTCTCCTTGAATTCTTCAGCAGTCAGCCCTGCGCCTATCTTCTTCTGAAAGGGCACCCTGCGGTTAGCCGCGTTCATGACTCTTTCCACACGTATGCTTTTGACCTCTTGGCAGACGCCTGTTAATGTTATCGGCAGGGCGTCCATGAGAAAACCGGGGTTTATGCCCGTGCCTAAAACAGTGGCGCCGTGTTCCTTTGCCAGCTTATCAAGCCGATCAGCCAAGTCGGGTTCTGAGATATATGGGTACGAGAGCTCCTCGCAAGTTGAGATCACGTTTACTCCGTGCTTGACGAGTTCAGCGATCTGCGGATACACATCTTTGAGAAAAGAGGACGTCGCGTGAACGGCTACGTCAGCCTTAACCTTGGAAAATAACTCTTCGGGACTCTTGGAAACGGTGATCCCTAAGGGCTTCTCCAGCCCCAATACTTTGCCTAGGTCTCTTCCAACCTTGTCTGGGGCATTGTCAATGGCACCAACAATCTTCAAGCCGCGCTTCTTTAGCAGCAGCTTAGCCATGTTGCCGCCCATCACTCCAACGCCGTAGAGGACCACCGTTACTTCGGGCATCTCGGAAACTTTTTTCATGTTTTGTTTCACCATCTTCACAGCCGCCTCTATTTTGCCACTTGAATCCGAGGAAACTTATGTGTTGCTGGGCTAAATAGCCGATTTTTCTACTTAAAACTTGCGATGATTGGCATGATCATCAGTTCTTTTAGTGCCACAAATTGTCAAATACAGATGCACCAATGTAGCTTCCTGCAGAAAGATGGGTCTTTGCGGAGCAGAAACGCCCGGGAACAAGCTGTAAGAGATTGGTGGTTTATTCTGGTTCTATCACGACGGCTGTTCCTGTGGCAGAGATGAGTATGGCTGTGGTAAGTAATTCGGATGTCTCTATGTCGAGTCCTATCACTGCGTTGGCGCCCTTCGCCACGGCTTGGCTCTTCATGCGGTCCATGGCTTCGATTCTTGCCTTCTCGATCTCCGTAGTGAAGGCAGAGACTTCTCCACCAAACATAGATTGAATTCCAGCCACAAACTTTCCGCCCACTCCCCGTGTCCTCGCAGTCAAGCCCGTGACTACCCCTAGAATCTTCTTCACTTTGAAGCCGGGAACAGTCGGCGTAGTCAATATCATGAAGCCAGGTGCAACTGCGACAGCCTCAGTGGAAGCGCCGCATTTAGGGCAAAATTTCACATCCGCCGGTATTTCGGCTCCACATTTTTGACAGAAAGTCAATTCCACTCACCGAGACTGATATGGTGACGCCTTCCTATAAAGATTGTTCTCACGCGATTTTTTAAGATAAGTCAGAACTTTTTTGCAACGTACTCAACGATCGACTCAAAGATAAGTCTCCCATCGCCATACAGCTGCGGCTTTTCCATACTTGTCCAGTCTGGCAGCTGCCAACCATAGTAGGCTCGTTCGGGGTGAGGCATCAACCCGAAGACAGTGCCGCTCGCATTGCATACGCCCGCTATGTCGTAGAAGGAACCGTTTGGATTGACGGGATACTTGCCTTCCGCATGCTTCCCGTTCTCGTCACAGTATCGGAAGACGAGCTGATCGCGTTCCACAAGCCTTTCTAGACACTCGGTTTCCTTGTCTCTTTGGAAGATGAACCTTCCCTCGCCGTGAGCAACAGGCATTCGGACCACTTTGCCCTTCGGGATCTTACTCGTGAATACACATCTACTTTTGCCTTCATGCCTAAGATGGACCCATCGGCAATTATAGCCTATTGGAACATTCGTCGCAAGGGCAGCTTCGGGCCATTCGCTTATGCCATCAAAACCGGGTAATAGACCCGCCTCAACCAGCACCTGAAAACCGTTGCATATTCCCAGCACCGGTCTCTCGTCCTCGACAAACTTTTTCAGGTCTCCGCCAAGTTTAGCCAGAAATCCCTTAGCCAATATCGAGCCGGCCCTAACGTAGTCACCGTAGGAGAAGCCGCCTGGGATAACAAGGGCATCGTATTCGAGCAGATTCTTCCTCTTTACCAGCTCGTTCAAGTGGACGATATGCGCCTTAGCCCCAATGTCTTCGAAGGACCTCTTTGTCTCCGCGTCGCAGTTCGTCCCGCCGACCCGGACAATGCACACATTCACTTCTGCTGTGTTCACACATCTAGCCTCCGAAAGTTTTCTTCCAAGCACTTTGCAGATCGCTCAGGCTTGCATCAATGGTCTTATTGCCGTCTAAGTCGTAAACCGATAGAGCTCTCTCTTTCTTGACTCGGCCTATCAGTGAATAGACCGTGCCCTGTGCATGCGCCTCGAAATCACCCTTCTTCTTCTCTGGAACCTCAACCAAGAAACGGCTATTAGATTCAGAGAACAAGACGTAATCGTTCCTTTTGACGCTTCCAGACCACGAAATTTCGTTCAGCCAAAGGTCTAAGCCATAGCCTCCAGTGAACGCCATCTCAGATGCTGCTACGGCCAAGCCTCCCTCGGAAAGGTCATGGCATGCTCTTACGAGTCCAGCGTCTATAGAACGCGTCACCAATTTCATTGTCCTTTTGGCTGCGGGAAGCTTAACTTTCGGCACAGATGATCCGATGCATCCTCGGAGCTTGTAGTATTCGGAGCCGCCTAGTTCGGCATAACTTTGCCCCATGAGATAGATCAGGTTTCCCGGTGTCTTCAGGTCCATAGAGACTGTGCTCCTCACATCTGGCGAGATGCCGATCGCTGTGATCAGAAGCGTCGGTGTGATAGGGCCCATGGGCGACTCGTTGTAGAGGCTGTCTTTCCCGGAGATGAAGGGCGTCCCGAAACCTTTGGCGAAGCGGTAGCAGGCTTCGCAGGCCCGAACCAGCGAACCGAGTCTGTCAGGCTTTTCTGGGCTGCCCCACACGAAGTTGTCGAGCAATGCTATTCTTCGTCCGCCAACGGCCACGTTGTTCCGAATGGCCTCGTCTATGGCTGATGCCGCCATCCAGTAGGCATCAATCTTGCCGTACTCAGGGTTCATCCCGCATGAGACCACAAGCCCCTTCCACGAATCGCTTAAGGGTTTGAGAACCGCGGCGTCGCCTGGTCCGTCATGTCTTCCGCACAGGGGTTTGAGAACCGTGTTTCCTTTGACTTCGTGATCGTATGTCCTTATCACGGTTTCTTTGCTTGCAACGTTTGGCGAGGCAAGAATCCTCAGCAGATCTTCCGTTAGGTCTTTGGGCTCAGCGAAGCGTGGTTCGGCACGGCGGGTCTTTTTCCATTCTGCGTAGCCGTTGAATTTTGGTGGGCTGAAGAGAAACGATGTGTCCAGTTCTGCGACAACATGATCTCCGTATCTCAGCCTGAGTATCTCGTCTTTTGTGAGCTTTCCTATAGATGTGGCTTCGACATCCTCGTCTTCGAAGGTCCTTAGAACCGCATCCAAGTTCTTTTCTGGAACTGTAAGCAGCATCCTTTCCTGTGATTCTGAGATGTAGATCTCCCAAGGCGCGATGTTCTGGTATTTTAAAGGAATCTCGCCGAGGTCAACATCGGCTCCGCAGTTGAACCTGTGCGCAGTCTCGCCTAAGGCGCTTGAGAGTCCTCCTCCGCCAAGATCAGTCGTAGAAGAAGCCAGCCCCCTGTCTCTTACCGTCATGAGGGCTCGTTTGAGTTTTTCCTCCTCGATCGGGTTTGCTATTTGGACGGCTGGTCTCGAAATCTCTTCAGATTTTTCAGTGAGCTCCAAGGAGGCGAATGTGACCCCGTGGATTCCGTCTCTGCCGGTTCGGCCCCCAGCCAGCACGATGTGGTTGCCTGGCTTGCCGTCTTTGACGTATTTTCCGATCGGAAGTATGCCCACGCATCCGCAGTAGACAACGACGTTTCCCGTGTAACTCTCATCGAAGTATATGGCTCCGTTGACGGTTGGGATGCCCATGTTGTTTCCGTAGGCTCCGATGCCTGCGACAACGCCTCTGAAAACATATTTGGGGTGCTTCACGCCCTGCGGCAGCCTGCTGAAATCGTAGTTCAAAGGTCCGAAGCACAGGATGTCTGTGCAGGCTATTGGGTCAGCCCAGACGCCGAGCACGTCGCGGATCACGCCTCCTGTTCCGGTGGCGGCTCCTCCGAAGGGTTCTATTGCTGATGGGTGGTTGTGGGTTTCGACCTTGGCCGCGATGGCTTGGTCTCCTTCAAATTGGACTATGCCAGCGTTGTCTTCGAAGACTGAAAGGCACCAAGGCACGTTCAAGTCTCGCGTAGCCTTAGAGATGTAGGTTTTGAAGAGCGAATTGATCTCTTTTCCTCCGCGCATTCTCACTGTTCCCTTAAAGGTTTTGTGAAAGCAATGTTCCGACCACGTTTGACCGAGCGTTTGGAGTTCAACATCGGTTGGATTTCTATGCGCCCTTGCGAAGTATTGCCTTACGGCTTTCATCTCTTCGAGGTTTAGGGCTAACCCCATCTCTTCACTTGTGCGAAGGAGCTGTTCGTCATCCGTTTTTGAGAGACTTATCTCGTAAAGTTCAAAAGGCAGATTCTTCCTGAGATACAAGGGGCTTTTCATTGTGCTTCCTCTATGTGGAAGACATAATTGTCCTTGACTGGATTTGAAAGGAGCCGCCTGCACATTTCTTTGACCAGTCTTTTCGCTTCTTCAATTGAGGAGGCTCTGAGACGGATCTCGTAAACCTTGCTAACTCTGGCGGAGTCAACTGGATAATTCAGTTCCCCTAGAGACTGCTTCGTTGTTTCTCCTTCTGGGTCAGAATGCCCGGGCTTCAGGCTAACTTCAACTCTGGCAATGTATTCCATAGGGAGAAGGGTAAGCGTTCTGTTAATTAAATCTTAAGGAAGAAGAAAACACATCGTTTCGTGAGCTCAGCGAGTGCGGCAAAGAAAAAAAAGGAAGAGTGGGAAGATCATTGCTATTGAGGAATCTTCACGGGTTCACCTGTCTTTATAGATTCATTTGCGGCCAGCGTGACCTCGATCGTTTTCACGCCGTCAGAGTATGTGCAGAGTATTTTTGAGGCATCTTTCAGTCGCACTGCGTCTATGAAGGCGTTGTCCTCTATCTCGAATATGTTGGGTTCTCCGGGAATCTGTTCCGGCTCATTGTCCGCTCGAAGTAGCTTCAGAGAGTGTTCCCATCCAGTAAAGAAGGCTGATGTCTTGTTGGCATATATGTTTAGGCTTACGCCTCCACCGCCGCCGTTGACTGAACAGGCTGCCCACAGGTTTCCAACTGCGCCGTTTGCGAATTTTACGTTAACTGCGCTGGCGTCTTCGATGTTGTAGGTAGGCGCCATGTCCTTGTTGAATCCCTTTGCGGGCGAGGCATAAACTTCAACTATTTCGCCGCAGAGGAAACGCGCAAGGTCGACGGTGTGTGTTACTTGCTCGTGGAACTGCCCGCCGCTCTTCTCTTTTACGACCCACCATTTCAAGATCGGTGATCCAAGAGTTGGAGAAGGAGTACCCCCAATCCATCCTCCCAGCACAAGGATCGGCGGATCTTCTTTGAGCAGTCCTCTGAGTTTCTGGACGCCTTCTCTGTAACGGTTCAGATAGCCAACACTTGTCATAAGTCCCTTCTTTTCGACGGCAGCGGCTATTTCGCCAGCTTGATCCAGATAGAGGTTAAGCGGCTTCTCAACGAAGAAAGGTATCCCCCGCTCAATTGCATCATACTCTGTTCCATGGGCGAAAGGCGGCAAACAGAAGTAAACGGCATCGATCTGTGCCTTCTTGAACATTTTGTCCGCCTTGTCGAAAGCCGCCGCGTCTTTAGCCCCGTACTCTTTGGCGACGGATTCTGCTCTTTCCAAATTGAGGTCGCAGAAGGCGACAAGCGCAGCATTCGGGTTGTTGACCAGGTCTTTTAGGTGGTGAATGGCGATTCCGCCGCAACCGACAAATCCAACACGGACTTTCTCACTCATAAGACGTTCCTCCATGCCTTTCAAATAAAGCGTTTAAGATAATTTACGCATTTCGGTAGCTCTTCATCTGGGTTGCCTGAAACTCTGCATTCCAAAGCCGCGAAGTTCTTGAATCCAATCTTTCTCAGGGCATCAAAGGCAGATTTGAAATCAGTATGCCCGTATCCCGGGAGCAGGCGGTTACTATCAGCAAGGTGAACGTGGAACACATAGTCTGCTGCCTTCTCTAGGCTGGAGGCAATGTAGTCCTCTTCAATGCTCATGTGGAACAGGTCAGCCATTATCTTCACGTATTCTCGTCCGACAGCCTCGCATATTTCTACTGCTTGCTGAAGCCTGTTGATAAAATGTGTCTCGTAACGGTTCAGGGGTTCCAAAAGCACGTAGGCGCCAACATCTTCGGCATATTCGCCCACAATCTTGCATTCTTCTATCAGAACCTGCTTCTCCACCTCTCTCACGTCTGCGTACCATGGATAAAGGTCCGGGATTTTTGGGTCCCTGAAAGTCGGGACGGTGATGACGCCGATTCCGCCTAGGTCAGCACATATCTTGAGCCTTTCTTTCAAGCCGTCGATTGCAGTTTCTCGTTCCTTTCGGCTTGGTCCCAGTAGATCGCCGCCGTAGCCGGAGCAGATGGTGGAAAGCTTCACTTTTGAGGTGCTTAGAGCCGATTTTTTTTCTTCCATCTTCTGAGGGAGGTCTCTGCCCATGATTTCTACTCCTTCGAAGCCGTATCGCTCCATGTTGCACAGTCTTTCAGAAGAGGTGTTGCCAGGTACAAGGGGTTCTTGCACAGCCAACTTCATGGTCTCATCATCCTGCTTTGCTAATAGCAGCGGAGAATAGGCTCCACAAGATATTTAACATTTTGCATAGTTTCAGATTGGCTTCTCCATCCACAGCCTTACCGTTTCAAACCACAGTATTCCGCAGGCGCAGGCACCGAAGATTATTGCCATGATGTTGTGGACGCCGCCGCTCTGCCCATAGAGAACCAAGTAGACCACAAGCATGGTTGTGAACCAGACGGAATAGAAGAGATAGCGGGGAACCATGAACCGGCCCAGCCTAGTGAAGAACCTTAACACACCGATCTTCACTTCGCGGGTTACCATGTATTCCCCCATCTCGTTCTTGTCAACCAAACCGAGCGACAGGAGCTTCTCCAAGTGATGCGAGGCTACGCTTGGGCTGGAAAAACCAAGTGAGCGTTGAATCTCGCGGACCCCCACGGTTGAACCATGGGCCTTAAGCATGTACCAGTAGACGATAAACGTTTTTCCCTTCAATAAGGACTCGATTTCGATGAGGGAGTCATCACTCATGAACGAACCGCCATATCTATATCGTAGATAGCCATATTAAAGGCTAACATAGAATCCTCACAACACAGCAAGACCGAATAACTTCGGCAATAAGGCGAAAAGCCTTTAACCATAAGGTCTGCTTAGAATCAGGATGGAAGAAAGAAAGTGGCCGCCGTAACGTAGAGGATGAAAGTAACCTACCGCGGAACCTGGTAGCGTACAGATGTCACTCAGAAATGACAGTGCAGGCCTGTGGAGCCTGGAGGTCGGGTTCAAATCCCGGCGGCGGCCTCCACCAACTTAATCTAGGCTTCTTCTCATGTCTCAGTATTGAAAAGTGCTAGGGTATACTGTTGGCGTTGTGTAGGTGTGTTTAGTTTCGAGGTTATGGGGTAACTCTTTCTAGCAGAGATGTTGCCTTACACTTGTGCGGTCGCCGCAATTTCAGGGCTTCGCAGATAGTTGGGCAGATATCGAGGATAGTTCCAACGGTTTCCTTTCCCCGCGCATACTCTGGAAGTGAATGTGCATACAGAATGATCCATGTGTCGATGGCGTCAACTCCGCCGTGGGTTCCGTTGACCATGGCGTGATCCGTAAATATGATCCACAAGGTTTCTTCCAGCAATTTTTGTTTTTCCGCTTCTTTAAGCAAACGTTCAAGCTGCTGATCTTCGTATTCAAGGGTGCACCTGTATTCTGAGGATGTCTCTTTAAACCGGTGGCCCACGCAGTCTGAGTCTAAGAAATCTGTGAACAAGATTTTGAATTCAGGGTTTTCCTTGATGAAGCGGCATGCCAAATCGACGACATAACTCGATGTGAACTCCCCGTTCTTATCCTTCACGAAACGCATGTCGCTTATTGTCTCAGATGTAGGCGCATTGAAAACAGAAACGGAACCTCTGCTGTTCAGAGAAGCGTCGCCTTCCCATCCCCCAGATATGATGGTTATGTACCCGCACTTGGATGCTACGTCGAACACTGTCTCCGCCGGATCATGCGACAAGATTCCAGAGACAAGAGGGTAAGATCCGCTGAACGCGGCGCTCCGCGCGCAAACGCTGTTGGAAGGCAAGACGGTTTTGGAATGAATGAACAAACCTTCTTCGCGAAGAGCCCTCAAAGTGGGCATCTGGACCTCAGACGAGAAGGCGGTGTCCTTGTTTGTCGCATCAAAGAGAACGCAGATAACCCTCGAGATTTTGTCCATTGCAACACCTTCGGCACATGATCTCTTTAGATGTATTTAATTCTTAGGCAGATCGGATCTTCCCGCGGGATTACAGCTGTTGCTTCTTTGTCTCGTCGTACAGGGCTAATATGTTTTCTATCGGCACGTCTGACTGTATGTTATGGGTGGTGCACAGGATGTAGCCGCCGCCTCTTCCCAAGGTTTGAATGCGGTTTCTCACTTCTGCCCGCACATCTTCAGGCATCCCATGCGGAAGGGTGTGTTGAATGTCGATGGCGCCATGAAAACTAAGTTTGTCTCCGAACTCTTTCTTCAACTCTGCAGGGTTCATTCCTTTCGCTCGAACTTGGATGGGATTGAGAATATCGATCCCCATCTCGATGAGGTCGGGAATTAACTCGCGGATGGCCCCGCAAGAATGAATCATCACCTTGACGCCGTAATGTTTGGCCAATCCGACGTGCATAGCCAAGTAGGGCTTGATTCGATCCCTGAACGTCTTGGGCGAAACTAGCAGCCCTGCCTGCGTGCCTAGGTCCTCGCCCATCATGAACACATCGATCAGGTCCCCCGCCTCCTCGAAGCAGCGTTTGTTGAATTCCAAGTAAAATTCCGTTATCCTCTCGTACAAGCGACGAGTGAACTGGGGATATCTCAGAAGATCAGTCAGGGCTTGTTGAACCCCACGGAGGTACATGGCCTCGTGAAGGACACAGGTTCGGTTTGTCCGGTCGCCGACGAAGACCGTTGCATATTCGCTGTATGCTTCGCATTGGGAACGAAGATATGAATAATCGTACCAGTCTGGCGATGGAGGCGACCAGTCTTCCAGCTCTTCAATCGTCCTTATGGAGCTTAATGGGCTGTGAACGGTGTGCTCGTAGCTGCCGCTTGCTCCTTGCACGAGTTTCCGTTGGACCCGCCAGATGTCCTCGTATCTTCCGTCCTCGTACGTCTTCAACTGTGGACCAATGTAGCTCGGGAAGACGTAATGCAGATCGACCCCAAGCGTTTCGAGCAGCTCGTCTTTGGAGGCAACCCCAAAATGTCGGCAGAGCACGTTGGTTGTCTCATTTGTCCCCCAGTAGTCAACGGGAACCCGATAAGGCTCCCTGTGCGACAACGCCTCCAAGACCAGTTCTTTCGAGCTGATGCCTCTCATAAATCAAACCAAATAGACCTTAGACATAAAAACCTTTAATTCACTCCCCAGTTCCTATAAACTGAAGGGCCGGTAGTTCAGTTGGCATGAACGCCTGACTTGCACTCAGGAGGCCGTGGGTTCAAATCCCGCCCGGTCCACTGTATTCTGCTGCTTCTGCTACTGTGTTTTCTATACATAGTGTTGGCTAAGCCATCATTATGGGTAATTTCTGTGTTTGGGTTTGTTTTGGGCGTTTCTAGGCGTTTTATGACTTGTTGCAGGGCATTTTCGGATATCTTGCTTATGTTCAGCCCTATATGTCTTGCTTTTTCCACGGTTTCAGGCTTAAGGTTTATTGTTACTTGTTTCTTTCTTCTCATTCCATTTCAACTTCCATATGTGTACGTACATACATGTGCTTAGCTTGTTTTAGTAGAATCTCTTCCCTTTAAGGAGTTCAGCATTGTAGAAATCTCTTCTTTTTCGTTTAATGCAACTCGGAGGCTCTCCAACTCTTTTCTTACTACATCCTTAGCGAATTCAAGAATCTCGGAGTCGCTGACGAAAAGATCTAACCATTTCTCGCGTTCTTTCTGAACGGTATCATTCAAAAAAACATATGACAAAACTTCTCGATAGAAATAATAACTTAACAAGTATGCTACATTTCCCCTTGCTTTTCCGATGTCATAGAACCTGCAAATTTCCGAGGCAGAAGCTATCAGCGCCGGGCGCACGTCTTGTAGATTTCTCTTGTTGAAAATATGCCATCTGCCTAAAACCAAAGGAACAAGATAACCCCATTTCAACGACATCTTCCCCATCTTCTCCTCAAAGAATTGTTCACCCCTAACTTCGGTTAAAGCATCCTCAAACAAATAATATATACACCTCAACACGCCTGTGACCGTAGGGCCATAGAACTTTCTCTTTTTCCCTCGAATTCTAAAAGGCTCCTCTTTCTTCACCTCAATCAAAGACTTCTCTTCTAAACTATTATGAGCGTAATGCCACGTAGCACTTGAAAATATTTTGTTTCTACCAGAATGCAAATCATAACCTGTCTTAGGCCCTTCTAAACAGAGCGTCAAAAGCAACTTCTTTTCTTTCTCATCTAATTTGAGGAATCTAACAAAGTGTCGTTCGAATATGCTTTGCACACTCTTATTTTCCAAAATATTATTTCTCCAAATATTATTCCCAACAACTATATTGTTGTCCCAGCAAAGTATATAAGACTTTCCATAAGACTTTCAATATGATCAGAATGCCTGCAAAAACCAACCGCAAAATAATGAAACACGGCTCCTCAGGCGTAATAGCAGTACCCTCAGACTACCGGCAATACCACAACCTGAAACCCGGCGACAACGTAGAAGTCCTCTACGATTCTCTGCTCTTAATCGTACCTGAAAAACTGAAGCATATAGCAGACAAGAAACGCGAACTAATAGACAAACTCCTCAGCTAAAGGAGACAGCCACAATGACGGAAGAATGGCGTCAACGCATACGTACAATTGCCTTCAAACCCCACATCTACACCTTCATAAAACAAGCCTCAGACACATTGAAAGTCAACTTCAACCTCTATGTTAACAAGCTGCTGGAAGCAGCAATCACCACAGGCCAAGCTGGACCTGTAGACGAGCGGATACAGCTGGAATTTGAACGTGACAAGCTTCTCGCTGAAGAAAGGCAACTGCGAAGAAACTTAAACGCAATTCTCCGCAGCGGCCCCTTCCTACAGAACTACGCACAGAAGCTCATCCTAGGAGGCCCAGAACAAATAGCCATGATCAAGAAAAGACAAGGCATCTACGCCAACGCAGACACCAAAGAACTAGACATCGTGCTACGGATTTTGCAGCAACGAGAGAACCTTTCTAAAAAACTTGTAGAAGTCGAGGACCAGCTTCTGCCGAAAGAACGTTACCCCATAGCATACGGCAACCACGGTTTTGAAGTAGGCCATAAGTCAAGGTCACGCGGCCGCATGACACCGGAACAAAAACCCGAAAGGGAGGAGGAGAAAGAAAGTTGCCAGTGAAGTATCTAGGCGGAACATACTTGACGCCGGACGAAGTAGCAGAAGGCGAAGTAGTCACCATACGCTCCGAACCCGTCTTGGTTGAAGCAGAGCAGTCTAAGTGGGGCCGGGAACGCTACAAAATCGCCATAATGCTAGACAACGGCGAAACAAGACGGTGGACCCTAAACACAACCACAAGCAACAACCTGTTAAGGGCTTATAGCGAAGACGGCAAACAATGGATCGGCAAAAAAGCAAAGATACACAAAGAACAGCGCACAGTAGGCAAAGAAGTCAAAGCCGTGCTTTTCGGAGACGCCTACACAGAGCCACAGCAGACGCTAGACACAGATAAACCTTTGGACATGAGTGAAGAGAATAGACGCCTAGTCAAAGCCATAATGAACATGTCGCCGGAACAACGCAAGGCACTGCTGGAAGGCGTCAAACAGTGAAGTAGCACAACCACGCTTGTGGAGAAGCATACGTCTTCTCCACAGGCCACGCAAAACAACAGAGGCGAAAAAACACGTGACAACTGGAAGATACAGCCGCTTCGGCAAACTCGAATACCCCATAACATACGCAGACTTCGAGAAAGGCATGGCCACAGGCAAGTTTGTCAAGCAGAAGCACAGGGCCTTCGTTGTCCTTCTCTACTACACAGGCATAAGAACAGGAGAAGCACTGAGAGCTAAGAAAGAACAGTTCAAAACATATGAAGACGCCGTAACCTTCAACGTGGGTCCAAGGCTCAAGCATGGCATTGAAACAAGAGCTCTAGTGCTGCCTCGAAGCTTACCCTACATTGACGAGCTGGAAGAAACCATAATGGATACGGAAGAAGGCGAAAGAGTGTTCCCATACTGCAAGAAAACAGCCTACAACATAGTGACACGGGCCTTCCCATTCTACCCTCATTTCTTAAGGCTGAACAGAATAACCAACTTCTTACTGGAAGGCCACGACCTAGCCAAGCTACACTCATGGACAGGCTTAACCCTGAAGGCACTCAATGCCTACGTGGGCCTAGTGGATATTACAAAGATGTCCAAATCACTCTCCTAATTGTGAAAAGACCAACCTTACTTTTATATGGATAGTTCTAGACAAAGAAGCACAAACGGGAAATTTAAAATATAGAACTTTGATTGAAGAAACTGCTCCCCCTCCTGAATTGATAAAAGATATAGTGGTAATTACCGCACCAACTTTGACAATCATCAAGACTCTACGATTTATATAAGGAAATCAAAAACAAGAAAGGGAAAATTCTCATCACAGCTACAGGAAATAAGATTGATTTAGAAGCGTCCAACATAAGCGAAGTGAAGGCAAAACTGGAAAAAACGAGGTAATTCGTCTATACTCTTAGATGTGTGATAGCAACCTAATAGTTGTCATTAGGTTTCTCCACTTCCTTACGTTTTCGGCTTGTTGTCTTATTTCTCGGATTTCCAATTTGATACCTTCTTGTCTTGCTTCTCTTAAGTGCCGTTCGCTTGCAGATAGGCTAATTCTGAATCTGCGAATTTCAGGCTCGGAATAATCTTGTTCTAACTGTTTGATTACGTATTTTTCTTGACCAAATTCTTGTTTAAGACTTTCCTTAATCTTGTCATCTAACGATATTATGTTTAAGGCTCCAAGCAAATCTATACTACTTCTCAATAGAGTCTCCCATTTTCCCATATCTTCAAAGAATTCCTCGACATACTTTACGTCACTATCCATAAAGTCACGTCTTTCGATGGTGCTAACAAACAAGAGAACTTTATCTTCCGATTGTTCAAAATAGAATTTGTATCTTTCAGTTTCAAAATCTGTTTTCAAAATACCTCACTCCTAAATACTTCTCAATAATCTTTGGAAAAAAGGGTTATTTAAGGTTTATTTTCTTTTTCTGAATATCTTAATGCCTTTCATTTCTGTAACGTACTTGGCTTCAGAAATTTCCTGACTGTTGGAATGTCCCATAATCTTATATTTTGCAGAGAATAAACTCGAATTTCTGTGATGTATGGAACATGAAGGTTCTGAAAGAAACCGATGAGTATCTTGAAAGACAAATCAGATTCTATAGACGCAAAGCTTATTTTATCTTAATAGCTTCGATAATAGGTTTAGGCTTATCCATTTTTTATACTGTATTTTCAAGATTTCCCATTTTCTATTTGGGTTTACTCTTTTGTCTCTTTGGTCTAATAATAGCCGGTGATAGTTATGGGAAGTCTAGCTCTTTTAAAAGAGGCTTAGAAGCTGAAAAACTAGTCACGAAGCATCTTCAAGATTTGGATGATAATTACATACTAATTAACGATCTCAAGCTGCCAGATAGTTATGGGAATATTGACCACGTGCTATTAGGATCTACTGGGATATTTGCCATAGAAACCAAAGATTTTGAAGGAAGGATAAGATGTCGTGGTGATGACTGGTATCAGTATAAATATCAGTGGGTAATTCCGCAAGAGTATGCTATAAGAAGCCCAAGCAAACAAGCAAAACGTAACGCATTATCATTAAAACAAATAATTGAAACAGAGAGTAACCTTGATCTTTGGGTTGATGCGATTTTAGTCTTCACTAATAGTAACATAGAGCTGGTCATGAACAACCCGACTATCACAGCTTTGAAAATTTGTGACCTTTCTGATTATATTAGAAACAAGAAAACAAACACCCCCATATCTCATGAAAAACTAGAGACCATAGGAAAATCGCTTATGGAAAGTCTAAACAGAAAAGGAGTCAATACTGCATTATGCCCCAGTTGTGGACATGAAAATCCTCATGAGTCAATCTTCTGTGGTAACTGTGGACGCAAAATCTAGACTGACTAGATTCTCCTATTTCCTCTTTGAATATCTTAGCTCCATCCATCTCAGTAACATACTCGAAACCAGCTTCCACTAGGACAGTAGCTTCATCTAGAGAGAATCGTATGAGAACCAAAGCATTCTCTATAGATTGATGTCTTCATAAACTCTATAATTTGCTGTTACGTTTTAGGTGAATATTAAGTAAAAACGTATGTTCCTGAGGCAAAGAACCCCGTTTCTTTCTTCTTTCAACCTATAAATATAATATAGTAGACTAGCCTAGCCATCGAGGATTAAGGTTGGGAAGAGAAGGCAACCCCTCAACTTTACTCTCTACTTTCTTCTTTCTCCACTGTTCTTCCATCATCTTACGTGCCACGTCAGCGTAAGCGTCTCTTCGTGGTTTATACCAATCGTAGAAGTCTCTTGGCATTTTGCAGCTAAAGCGGTCTTCAAAAATCTTTCTTACACGTGTTCTCTGTAAGTCGGGAAGCTTATAATGATGGTAACCTCTTGCAACACGGTCCCAACGATTATAAGGGTTGCCGGAGGTTTTGATTATGTTAACTGTTATGGCGGCGGGGAAGTTGCGCATCTTCTTAAACACAAAAGTAGGATCAGGCGTAGAACAGATGAGGCTGTTTAGGTCTGTTCTTGCCACATTCAGCCACTTGGTAAATGCTTCTACAAAAGGGTCATCCCAATCCATAGCGTAAAGCCACAAACCAGCATCATCCCAATTCAGCGTAACCGTCTTGTTGAAGCCAAAGCTCCTTATTTGATCAAGCCTATCAAAAAACTGTTCAGGATGAAACACTATAAGCGATTTAAGGGCTTCCCAAGCTTCAGCCTCACTTAAACGGTAAATACTGATGAGGACATCGACAGTAGCTTTGAACTGGTAGGCAGATTTGCCATAGCCTAGAGGCGCATAGACTATGCAGAGGACGAATTCTTCGGGCGGGTAATAGGCCTTTGCTATTCTTTTGCCTAATTCACTTTTCATTTCAAGTCAAGCCTTTTAGTCTATGTAGGATTTCTTCAGACGCTTTCAGCGTTCTTTCTTGCAGGTCTGTTATCCATGCTGGGTTGAAGTAGTTCCGCATAAACACGCTTGAAGACACGCGGCCCTGCAAAAAGTCTATTTCAGGCTGTGACAGATGCCGCGTCATAACTGTAGCCCAGTATTCACGCAGATCCCCAAACCTAGAAGGGTAAGGAGATCTCTTTATCCTATTCTCTATGGCTTCCTTGGAGACTGCGCTGGAGCCTTCTATTTTCCTTATTAGTTTTGATGAGACGAAGCTGATAAATACTTTTTTACTTTTTCTCATGAATAGGGCTTTGAACCTGTAGTGCTGCAAGAGTTCGCGGCCAAAGGCGTAATATTCAGCTAAATTGTCTTTGCTGCTCAGGTTAACTATGAGGTTGTAGCTGTTGACAGCTTCAATGAATCGTATGCCCGTGGCAGCTGCAAGGTCCATGAAACACGATAGGTTTGGGCTGTTTTCCTTGACAGACTTAACCCAGCATAAAATGTCATCAGAGTTCTGCTGCTTCGTAAACCTCTTGATTATCACATCTTCGCTATTACCATTGGACCATTTCAAACCAGCATTAGCTACTATGTCCTTCCAAACCTTGTACATGCCTAGAAACTTCGAGAGATTAGCTAAAGACGCCATAACAAGCCTACAGCTACTGCTAGAAAGAGCGCTGAGCTTAGAGGCTTCGCTTGGCAACCAAAGAACCATGCAATATTTCTTAGCAGTCCGATAAATGTCACCAGCATTTCTCTCAGCATGTGTATGCAAAAGCCAAAGCTTAAACCCTTCCCAGTCAACATTAGCAAATGCCTTGCTATGCATAGAATCTGCACTATACATAGAATTTATAGAAGCAGAAGTAGTAGGCAAACACTTGCACTCAGGAGGCCGTGGGTTCAAATCCCACCCGGTCCACTATTCAGAGCCTACGGTTCCGACTCCTCCCTCGCAATTGCCGTTTTGACAATTAGAGCCTTCTAAACGTCTTATGCAGTAGTTAGAGATGGCAGTCAGTAAATTGCGACTCGAACTGTTGACATGGCTATCTTATTTTCTGTTTGTACCGAATTTTGCGTTCATATTCTGTGAATCCACATTTCTCATATAGCCCTCTTGCTCTAATGTTGTGTTCTCCTGTCACAACGTAGATGGCATCCACTCCTTTTGTCTTGGCATATTCCAAAGCCTCTAGGACAAGTTGTGTGCCTATGCCTCTTCTCCAGAGCTTATGATAGACGTGCAGCTCAACTATCTCGCACCAAGATTGGACCTCTCTGTCCCACCATGGGTAAGTATTATGCGATGTGACTACAAAGAATCCAACGATTTCTCCATCCATCTCGGCTACGATAAACCCCTCCTCTGACCGCAGTAGAGGGCAATCCTCAAAGAACTGTTGGTAAATCCTTTTGATGCTAGATTCGTCTCTATCTTCAAATCTTCTGAAGGACAATTTCGGTAAATCCTTTAGGCGCGTGATCGGCTTGTCTCTTTGAAGATGTTTGCTTAGTATCGTGCTGTCTTCTCCATCTTTGTACCAGTCTCTTCTCGTGGCTTCGTAGTTATACCCGTTTTTGACATAGAACCGGGCTGCAACCTTGTTCCTTACACTCGGCTCCACGTACACCTTTCTGATGCCTTTCTCCTTTGCATAATGCTCCATCTTTTCTATGAGACCGCTACCAAAACCTTTTCTCTGATACTCTGGGAGAACAGCTATCCCGCCTATCTCGGCTACTCTGTTCCATCCAGTCTCTGGCCATTGCAGCACTAGAAAGCCTACAACTTTACTGTCGGATTCTGCGACAAAGATTTGAGCACTTTTGTCTTTAGAAGCCCAACGGATGACTCCTTCGGCTTCCGACTGAACCTGCCAAAGAAGATCTACAGCTATATCCACTACTTGACGGAAATCTTCGTCTCTATACGATCTTATGTTGGCAGTAACCATTCAGCATCACCTCCTATAGGTTTTTTGACTCTGTTTGGTGAGGAAAAGCTCAGAATTAGGTCCCGATTATTCATGACTCTCTATCGGGGAGCACTATCATCATCGCTAGACAAGAACACTCCTGAATTCTATTATTTTCAAACACGACCATGATAGCCACCTCCCAACTGTTATGCTCTGCCACTTGTTTCAATGTACGACTAAATCAGATAAAAGGTTTACTAGGCTTGTATTTAATTCGCGTTGAAACATTTTTTAGGGAGTAGTTGAGTCACTTGTGCGCTCTGAGCAAATTCCGAAGACACATGAGCGGGAAACTGCCCATCGCACAGTGATGATAGGATTCAAACAAAACAAAAAAAAGACTCAATCTTTTTGAGTATAGGCCCGCCCGACCCACTTCTAATTAGGTGCGAATAATTTGTTAAGAGGCAAGTCATGGTCAAAAAAAGTTCTCTTTCTTCACATGTGGAACGATTTCGGCGTCATAGACGCATTGGCTATTACAGCCTTAGGATTAGGCTGAAGAGCTACCACAAACGTGGGTTCCTTGTGCGTTCTTGAGGGGGCATCCGCCTCCGCAAATGTTCAGACTCGGGCATTCGTGACATTTTTCTGGAACATACTTTCTGGCTCTAAGGCTGAGGCAGAGCGGGTGAGACCAAATCTTCTTCCAGTCGTCTTCAAGGATGTTTCCAATGGACGTGAAGTAGCTTTGACAGGGAATAACCGTGCCGTTTGGTTCGATACACATGCTTATTCGGCAGGCGCTGCAGCTCTTGGTTCCTAATTCGAGTTTAAGCGGGTTCAGAACGCAGTACTCTGTCGGCGTGTACCAGATGAACTCCATCCCCAGTTCGTGCGCGTGGTTTCGAATCTGGGTCAAGACAGGTTCGAGTGATGCCTCGTCTAAAGCGAAGTCCTTCGCCACTTCAGGTGCCTTGCCTGAATAGATGAGGCTGTTGCAGGCGAACTGTGTGAGCCCTAGGCGATGGGTAAAGTTCATGGTCTTCACGATGTCTCTAACATTGTATTTGTTGAGGGTTGTGTTGGTGATTGTGTAGATAGGCGAGGCTATGGCGTTCTTGAGACCTTGAACCGTTTCGTTCCAGCTGCCCTTGGCGCCCGTGATCTTGTCATGCACTTTCGGATCATGCGATTCAAGGGTTATCTGAACATGGTCCAAGCCAGCGTCAACGAGAGACTTGAAATAAGCCTCGTCCTTAAGCTTCCGACCGTTAGTCACGAGGCCACTGACCAAACCCAGCTTTTGGGTGTAAGCAACAAGTTCAGGCAGGTCTTCTCTAAGGGTTGGTTCGCCGCCCGTGAAGACCACATGGGGGATGCCTACTTCGAAGAGTTTGTCCATTACCCTGAACCAGTCTTGGGTGGCCAGCTCTTCGGTTTCCCTTGGGCCTCCTGTGTAGCAATGGAGACAATTGTTGTTACAACGATAAGTTATGGCTAGGTCCATCCGGTATGGTGCACCCAGCTCTTTCTCGAAGGGATCTATCTTTTCTACGCCGAGGTAGGAGACGGGGCAGACGTCAGGGGTCTTTGCGAAGGTGTTAACAATCAACAGCGTTTCGCGGTAGTCCTTTCGAGCTGTCTCAGCATCAACCTTGTACCATCTCCGAATCCTCTTAACCGCTTCTTCTTCAGATTCGTCCCTAATGAAGGAACGGACATACTGAGCAGCGGTGCGGTTAAGAAATAGGACCCGCGATGCGTTGATGATCAGCACGCCGGTTCCGTCATCCTCAAAACGCAGATGGAGACGTAAACCTTCGTATTCTCCACTCTCCACTCTAAGATGAAGAAGAGACAACTTCGGCTTTCCATGAGAGAATCTGCCAAACACTCCCAATTATCTCGCACCTCCATGAGCACAGGCACACGCACAGCTTACGCAGGCACACGCGCAAGCGCAGTGGGCGCAGGCGCAGACGCAGCTTGATTGTTTTCTCACTGGACGTGCTCTTGCATCAGCCGTTTGGACTGGAACAAGGCTGTTCGCGAAGTCTTGAACGTTCTTCACTATGTTATTGGTTGCCTTTTCCAGACCCAAGACAATGCTGTTGGCAAAATCTTGTCCCGGTATCGGTTTTGCTTCGGTAGGGGTAGATGTCGGACCTGACGGCAAGTGTGGGCCCCACCAGTACCACCACCATCCGGGCCTCGGAATGATTATTATGTCTGGTGGGAAGGTGCCTCGTAATTTTTCGTCGAATCTTTCATCCGCGAGGAGCCACTCTATGTTCTGGTTGATTGTGTCACCTTTGAGTTCTGGCGTTCCCGCCTGCGAAACTTGGTTCCAGGCTTTGTTGACTATGGACTTGTAGTAGTTAACAGTGTCCGCTCTGGAGTAGCCACGCAGCTTCTGGTCTACGGTGCCTCTTAATCCAAGAAAGGTTCGAGCAAGCCGTGTTTCGTCTAAATTGCCATCCGCGTCTATGGCTCCGAGGTAGTCATATTCATAGTAACGCAGGGGAGATGCTGAAGCGTCTTCAGTTCTTTCCAGCTTCTGAAGCTTGATGAGTGGATCTGTGGCTGTCATGATAACCATTTTCTTGAGAAGAAGACCGAAGAGAATCATGGTGAGAATGCGGACGGGTTTCAGTTCAAGGACCATTGCAGCTTCGACTGCTGTAAGACCGCGTGCCGCGCCGAGGGCTTCAACCGATATTCGTGGTTTCACGTATTCTAGTTTTCTGAGTTTAATCACGACGAATATGATGATCGCGATTATTGCTATGCCAGCTGAGGCGATGGCGACGTAGAACCATATGTCTGGGCCAAGGCTTACATATTTCTCTGGGAAAGAGACTCCCACCGTCAGCTCTTGGTAAGCGGGCCAGCTGCTCCGTTCCCAGTAGACGGCAAGATTGTTACCGTCCATGAAGACATTATCGAACGGCATGCCTGTTGGATACTTCACCTCGCTATCTGTAACGCCATCCGGAAGCGTTATTGCGACCCTGACGTTGCCAATAGGACCGCTGGCGCCGTCAAAGGCAGTTGGATAGAACTCCATTCCCACGTTTCCCGGGTTCGTCGCATCATTTGAAACCATGTTGGGAACAACTGCATAGACGAAAAAAGTGTTCGGACTCCCGAGGACTATTGGCTGTTTGAGAGTTACATCAATGCCGTAGAAGCCGCTGCCAGACACGTCCCGGTAGCTAAGGTCGTCGCCTGAAGGGTCATGGTCTTTGACATATTCGATTTCAAAGCCGCTTTTAGGCATTCCTACCGTGACGATTCCTTCAGGATCGCCCGAAGTGTAGGTCAAAGTGATGTTGTACTGGATGTCGATTGAGCCGTCTTTGTTTATCCAGATGTGCACCCATTCACGGTTTACGGTGTAGGTGACGGCAGCCCGAACAGGAGTGATGGATATCGAGATGGATGTGGCGAACAAAAGCGACAATACAAGGATTAGAACAAAAGTCCGTCTCGGTGTTACCATGTCGGCTCCTCTGTTAACTCAAATTTGTTGTTGCAGTAGTTGCAGGTGACATAGGGCTTCCCGTCGACAACTTCGACCTTGGTTGGATCAATAACGGCATTGCAGACTGGGCAGCGGACCTCCTTGACCTTTATGGGACCCGTAACTGCTACGGTCTGCTTGATTTCTAAGGGTTTCTTCTCTCGGGTGAAAATCAGCAATAGAATGCCGACAGCTAAGAACGTGAGTCCCTCAAAGAAGTAGATGATTCCAAGATTCGTTGAGATTATGAAGACAACTCCCAAAAAGAGCAGAATCGCCGCGACCACGTACACAACTATCTTCAGAGGTCCCTTCACCATTTCAGCAGTCCTCCCATACCATGATTTAATTTTTCCTTCCTTAACCTCAAAGTTGCGCATTGACACTAATAAGAGAATAGCACCGCATGCGCCTCTTCCATCGGTTTCCAACTGCCCCTGCATGTCGAATCTGTCATTTTTTCCAGTAGCGGATGGCGGCTGCAACGATCAGTATGCCGATGATGAACAGGAAGATTGCTGGCAAGTAGCCCGAGAGTATTTGGCGGTACGACAGGAACCACACTGTTCCGAATGCTGAGATTAGAACTCCCCATGAGAATATGCTGAAGGCGCTGCGTCCATGTTCCTCGGTTTTATCGCCCTTCATCCCAGCGAGCGCCATGACCCATATGCCGAACAGAGCGATTACCAGAGGTGGGGCTTCAGCCAATTCGATTAGTCCGCTTGCCCACATTGTTAGGCTTAGAGCCAATAGGAGGACAAAAACGCCGAATGAAAGGATATCAAAAGGCTTCTTTGCCACTTTTTGTTTCCTCTTGGACTAGCTGAATTTTTCTCCGCATTCGGGGCAGAACTTTGAAGCCACAGGTATGGAATGTCCGCACTTGGGGCAGTTCTTTGTTGCGATGGTCTGTCTTTCAATTTTGGTTCCGCATTCTAGGCAGAATTTTGAAGCCGCTGGGATTCGTGCGTTGCAGTTGGGGCAGAGCATAACCGCTACTGCTGGGACGGATTCTGCGCCTGTGGGTTGCATGATCTGTGGGATTAAGACTAGCCCTGTTCCTACGCCGGCGCCTGGGGATTTGCCTAGTTCTTTTGCTGCCTCTTTGACTGTTTCCATTCTTAGAACTGTTTCGGGCGCGGTTCTTGTTGATTTCAGCCAGAACAGCCTTTCGCGATATTCAGGGGTTGTGTCTATTCCTTCAAATCTAAGGTCTACGACATCGAGTCCTATCCGTTTGAAGGCGTCGAGAATAGCGTTCTTCACAGATACTGATGTTTCGTCCAATTTCGTGAAGACTGTTGCAAGGTCGTACTTTGAGATCTCGTCGATCATCCTTTCGTTCAGGTAGCCTCTGAGATAATTGTTGACGTCGCTGGTTGAGTAGGCATGTTGTCCGCCAACAACCTCCATGACAAAGAGCTGCGGGTTGTCAACCTTAAACCAGAAGGTCCCGAAGATCTGAAGCGGTGCAAGCTCGGTTGTCTGGGCTCTCATCCCATACTTGCCGGCGAAGACCCTGGTTGAGATAAAGATCACGGCAGCCTTGAACGGTGTCTCCGCGTACCCTGCGATTCTGGATAGGATGGCTGTTAACAACGGCAGGTTCAGAGTTGTCAACGTGTGCCTTCCGGGTCCGAGGACGTCATATGCCTTTCCGTCTCTGAAGAAGACAGCTGCTTCGTATTCGTGGACGATCAGCTGGGCGCTCCATACTATTTTTTCGTCTGGGTATTTCCAGACTACGTCCTCTGGTCCGTAGTTTGTCCATTCTATGATTTGAGCCATTTCCTGTTAGACCCCCAATATTACTTCTTTTCTATTGTCAAACGTGTCTTCGAGCGAATCCAGCGACGCCCGAAGATTCTTGATGTGATCCATTACTTTTTCGAATTGGCCTTCAGACACTTCTTTCTTGAAGGCATTAGCTTCTTCGCTTATTTTGCTGACGTAGTTGACGAGTCCTTTGTCGAAGGCGTTCATCCTGTCAAGTTTCTCTTCGTTGATCTTGACAATGTTGAAGAATCCGGCGTAGCCATACGACGCGTGATTTATCTTTTCTGCAACCCGGTCAAACTTCATGACAAGCCTGTCCATGTCGGTTAAGGCTTCGTGAAGACGCTGATCTGAAAGCTTCTGAAAGATTTCTTTTAAGTCATCTCGGACCCCTCGCAGACGCTCGTAGGTGTGGTCTCTAACCAGCCTATCTGTCTCCCTGCGAAGCTCCTTCTGCTTGTAGCCTCTGAAGCCCGGGATCTCTGCCAGTATCTTCTCGGAGAGCCTCATCTCTCCTTTGGCTTTTTCGTACATGTTGTTCTTCTCAGACAATGTTACTCCTCACATTAATGTGTGCCAAATGCAGATTTAAAGATTATTTTTTTAGAATCTGCCAAGTTTGTTGTGATGAACCCTATTTTCTACCTGCGATTAAGCAGCCATCGTTTCAGGTCGATCGCATTTGATGTCGAATGATTCCTCAATTTTAGTCGCTTGAGCGGAAACGGAACATTCATCAAATCTTTTTTGGGGCACCGTCATAGGCTCAAAGGGAAGACCCTGCTCCACTATGGCGGGGTACTGGAATATCAGGCTGGATTCGGGAACCCTAGATGGCATCTCTTCGATGGAGCGGATCATCTTCAGGGTTCAGATGAGTGTCGTGAGGGTATTTGGATCTTAAAGTTACTGAGTCAACAACAACGAGGGATGTCTGTCTCCGTTGCACGCACAAAGCGGAGGCAAAATAATGGAACCAGTTTCAAGCTCAGAACCTGAGCAGTCTTAGCCCGTGCTGTGCCATAAAGAAGCCCTTCACATGTGTCGTTTTGATAATGATAATCAATTCTGCTGGAATTTTGGTTATCAGATGAGGCGATCTTCTGACGGCGGAGATTTGACTGTCAAATGAGGAGCCTCCCTGCTGGAAGTCTTAACGAAAGATTATTTCTTTACCTTCGGCATAGTATTCGGGAACTATGGCTGGCGCATCGCAAATGACTGGTAGGCTCGTCTCATCGGTTGAGTGGTGGAAAAAAGACGGCAAGTGGACATGCAGCCTCATATGTTACGATGGAGACTTCAGCCAGACATGGCTGGAGCACGGCGTCCACCTTTCCTTCAAAGTTCTGCCTGGACTGCACTGCATCGGTTACACAACATTGCCCTCGCTCGCATCGAAGAAACAAGTATCCCTCGAACCGTGGCGAGCCATGGAACCATGCCCGTACGAAGCCGAGATCAAGAAAGGCCGCAAATGTCGCTCATGCTTCCGACTGGACACCGTGCAGCCTTGCATGATTTGTGATGGCACAAAATGTCTGGCTCCTTCGCCCGATATTCAAATTCCCTGCCAGAAATCCACTGCCTACGTGTATGTGGCTTCCTTCGGGCTGAAAGAAGTGAAAGTCGGCGCCGCGCATGACAAGCGGATTCCGCTGAGATGGATAGAACAAGGAGCGAACATGGCAAAAAGAATCATAATCGGAAACGGCTTGGAAGTCAGAAGATTCGAAAAAGCCATCCACAACGGCTTAAACGTGTTGCCGGGGCTGAGGACAAGCAAAAAAGTCGACACGCTGTGGAAGCCACAGGACGCAGAAGCGGAAGCCAAAGCGCTGGCAAGAACGGAAGAGGAAGTCAGGAAACGTTTCCCAGAATTTCCTTTCTATCACGAGTCACCGCATGACCTCGCCGAAATCTACAACCTGCCCCAACTGAACAGAAGACCCATCGAAATAAAGGTCAAGGAAAACCTGCAGATAACGGGAAAAATCCTTGGAGCCAAAGGACACCTGCTTCTTCTTGATGTGAGCAACATACCATATTTTCTCAACCTGAACCACCTAGTGGGAAGAAAGATAGAAACAGAAAAAACTGAAACAACAATCGTGCAGACAGCACTGGACAAATTCTGAAACAGAGCTCCCTTTTTACATAAAAGATTTCCGCCAAAAAGCATTAGCCAACATCACATGCGGCAGGCTAGAAGAAGAAAATTGCCTGACAGTCATCTAGGCTTCTTCTGCGCTTCTGCTAAAACATGGATGCGGTTGACATCTCTGAAAGGGCACGAAAAGATTATATCGCCCCCAGTAAAATGTGAGTGTTCAATACGGCGCGGGAAGACGCACCATCAGCCCGTATGGTGTAAGCCATGAGTGTTGCTAAGCCGATCCTCGAGTACGTCAAGACGATCAAGACGCAGGCAGCGTTTTCCCGTTCTGTCGGGACGTTCAAAAGGCTTCTCAAGTACCACAAGCCCTACGTTCACCTGCTTCTCCTGATTGTTGCTCTCTCAGCCTTGCGGTCTTACCTCTTTGCCCTAGAACCCCTTTACACCGCACAGATAATTGACGATGTTCTCGTGAACAAAGAGTCCGATATGCTGATGGACCTGATAGTGAAGATAGTCATTGCGGCTCTAGCCTTCGGCGCGGTCAACTTCATATTAACGTTTGTTTCAGGATACACGGCGCAGATGATGACAAAGAACATACGGTCTGACTACTACGCTTCTCTGCAAAGCAAGTCCTTCAGTTTCTATGACTCAACCGCGGTAGGAGACCTAGTTTCGAGGGCCACGATGGATCTGCAGGTTGTAGAAAATTTCCTCAAAACATGGATCGGAACCGTGGCCAACGCCATCTTCACAGTCGTCATTGTTCTCGCCGTGATGTTTTCCATAAGCCCAGCCATGAGCCTGATGTCCATCGTGCCAATGGTGCTGATCTTCTACTTTACAACCCAACTTTGGGTCAAAACCATGCCCCTGTTCAGAAAAATGATGCTCATCCGCGGCAGACTCGGGGCATACGTGCAACAGAACATCTTGGGAATGAAGGTTAGCCGCATCTTCCAAAGAGAAGAAGAGATGGAAGAAGGGTTCAAAGAAGTTGAACAAATATTCGTTGACACGGCTATCAACGCTGGAAAAATCCAGTCAAAATACATGCCATCCGCACAGGCCATACTGACGCTTGGAATCACGGCTGTATACCTCTACGGAGGCAACCTGATAGTCTCCCCCTCTTCTATGTTGACGATAGGAGGGTTGACGCTCTTCTCGAGATACATGATGAGGCTCAGCTTTCCCCTGCGCGACCTGAGCATGCTTTCAGGCACATGGATAAATGCCTCCGCAGGCCTCGAACGCGTCTACGAGATCATGAATGTGCCCGTAGATGTGGATGACGGACCTGATGCCGCAGAGATCAGCATCGCAAGAGGCGAAGTTGAATTCAAAGACGTGACATTTGGGTACGCCAAAGATAGACCCGTGCTGAAGAACGTGACTTTTAAGGCTAATCCGGGCGAGAGAATAGCCATTCTTGGAGCCACGGGTTCAGCCAAGACTTCGCTGATATACCTTGTTCCCAGATTCTACGACGCCGATTCTGGGAGCATCCTAATCGACGGTGCGGACATCAGAAGTTTCAAGCTTTCATCGCTGAGGAAACAGATAGGCCTTGTTCTGCAAGACGTGTTCATCTTCACAGACACGATAAAGAACAACATTGCACTGGGCAGACCTGACGCATCAATGGACGAAATCATAAACGCGGCTAAAAACGCAAGGGTCCATGACTTCATAGAGACACTTCCAGAAGGCTACAACACCCTTGTGGGCGAGAGGGGCATAACACTCTCCGGCGGACAGCGCCAGAGAATAACCATCGCCCGGGCGCTTCTAATGAATCCGAAGATCCTGATTCTTGATGATTCGCTTTCCTTCGTGGACGCGAAGACCGAGCAGGAGATCCAAGGAGCCATTGACGAAGCCATCCAAGGAAGGACATGCTTCATAATAGCTCAGAGGCTCTCAACGATAAAGAACGCTGACAGAATAATGGTTCTGGAAAACGGCGAAATCGTCGAATTCGGCACGCACGCCGAACTCATGAAGAGTGGGAAGATCTACAGGAGAATATACGAAACGCAGTTTCTCGAGAAACCTGTTGAGACAGTTTTGGGGGTCAAAGCGAGATAGATGTCTAGTCCTTTCGGAGTTTTCTCAAAACGTGAAGAATCGAGAAAAAGAACAGTCCCCGACAGGGTTCTCCTAAAAAGACTCTATGAGTATGCGAAGGCTTACAGACGAAACCTCGCAATAGGCGTGAGCGCCATTCTGTTGAGTGCCTTGACAGGAGTGTTCTCGCCTTATCTCCACAAGGTTGCGATCGACCTGATAATCGAGCCTGGAATTCTCTCCGGTTTCATTTGGTGGGTTCCGATCTTCGTATTCGTGACTTTGACTACCTACGTATTCCAGTACATTCAGCTCTATCAGATGAGGGTCGTCGGCGAAAAAGTCGTTGCCAAAATGAGGGACGCAATGATGTCGAGACTGCAAAGTATCTCCCTACGGTATTTCTCTGAAGGCGAAATCGGCAGGGTAATGTCAAGACCAATAAATGACGCAAACACGGTCAGGATATTCATCAGGGTGGGGCTGACAAGCATAATCATTGACACTGCCTCGATCCTGCTGGCCTTCGCAATGATATTCGTGTTAAACGCAAAACTGGCTCTGTTAGCCATCGCGGTTCTTCCCTTAGCTGCGGGACTAGCATGGCTCCTCGGCAGGCTGTCCAGAACAGCGTACCGGCAGGTTCTCTCAACCCTTAGCGGCTTGACATCTAGAATTCAGGAAAATCTCTCCGGCATGAGGGTGATAAAATCCTTTGTACAGGAGGAAAAGGGCGCCAAAGAGTTTGAAGAAGCACAAAACAAAAATGTCAGAGCAACGCTCAAGACGATTGGTATATCATCTTCTTACATGCCCCTCGTCATGTGCATGAGAATAGCTGGGACAGCGCTGATACTCTGGTTCGGCTCAATGATGTATCTGGGCGGAGAAATCACCTTGGGGACGCTTGTGGCGTTCATAGAGTACCAGTTCATGTACTTTATGCCCTTGATGGACCTTGTAGCCGTGTACGACCAATACCAGTCTTCTATGGCGGCTATTGAGAGAATGTTTGATCTAATCGATACTCAGGTTGAAGTGGAAGAGCCAGCCGCAGATAAAGCGGTGGAGATAGAAACAATAAAAAGCGTAAAGTTCGAAAACGTCACCTTTGGTTATGATCCCAAAGTTCCTGTTGTCAAAAACGTGGGCTTCACATTAGAAGGATCCAAGATACTTGCCATAGTCGGACCGACAGGCGCAGGTAAGAGCACAACAATAAACCTCTTGGCAAGGTTCTACGATCCCGTCAGCGGAAGAATAGTCGTCAATGGCCACGACATAAAAAACATCAGAACAGCCTCTCTGCGCAGACACATGAGCATAGTCCTTCAGGATTCCTTCCTATTCCCGATGAGCGTAAAGGACAACATAAGGTTTGGAAGACCCGAAGCCTCAGACGAAGATGTCATCGAGGCAGCCAAAATCGTGGGCGCACATGAATTCATAATGAAACTTCCAGGCGGATACAGCTATCTGATACAGGAAGGCTCATCAAATATTTCGATTGGTCAGAGGCAGCTGATAAGCTTCGCAAGAACATTATTAAAGAACCCGCGTCTTCTAATTCTGGACGAGGCGACTTCAAGCATAGACCCATACACCGAACTTGTCTTGCAGAACGCGCTAAAAGAACTCCTGAAGAACAGGCTTGCCATAATAATAGCGCATAGGCTCTCAACAATAAGGCTTGCCGACGAAATAATAGTCATAGACAACGGAGCCATGGTTGAAAAAGGAACCCATAAAGAGCTCATGCAACAGGGCGGAATCTACAGCGCATTCTACCGAATGCAGTTCAGAGAGGAAAAAGGCTTCGAAACAGTTTCAGAATCAGCGACATGAGGTAGAACAACAACCTTGCCATACCCTTACACAAAAAACAGCGCAATTGGTAAAAGCTTAAAAACCAAGGCAGAAAAACGATACTTGTCGGTTCACGGCTAAGGCCGTTTGCAACTGACGGATGCCCCTCAGAGAGGACAGATAAATGAAAATATACTTCGGCGTCTGCGGCATCGGGCTTGGACACGCGGGTAGATGCGTGCCGATAGCGAGAAAACTGCAGGAGAGCGGTGCCGAAGTTCTATTCTCAACCTATAGGGACGCCGTGAAATACGTAGAACAGGAGGGGTTTCCGCTTGTGAAGGCGCCGCCCGTGGGGTTCGTGGTCAAACCTGACGGCACAATTGATTTTAGGCAGACGGTTGCTAATCCAGGCCCGATCCTTGCTTCGTACACGCTGACGAAACAGATCGAGACTGAAATAAGGTTCATGCGGGCGTTCAAACCCGACGTGGTTGTCTCAGACTCCCGTGTCTCGCCGTTACTGGCTGCAAAATCGCTCGGCATACCTGACGTCTGCATCCTCAACCAGTTCCAGATAATAATACCTCGAAGGACCCGGATGTTGAGGCTGGCCAAACTTGTCGACACGGGTGCGTTGGCTCTGATAGGCAAGGTCTGGACAAGCGGGGCAGCGCATCTTATGATTCCAGATTTTCCCCCGCCGTACACGCTGTCAACTGGAAATCTTATGATTCCTAAGGCATATCAGAAGCGAGTGAAGCTGGTTGGACCTGTCTTGCCCGTTCACCCTGCAAAGCTGCCTGAAAAGGATGAGCTGAAAAAGAGGTTGGGTCTAGACAGAGATCTGCCCCTTGTTTATGTGCCCATCAGCGGTCCTGCTGAAGAGCGGGCGTATATTACCAATGTTCTTCGGGAGATATTCACGGGTTTTCCCAAAGACTATCAGGTCGTTATGTCTCTGGGGCGTCCCGACAGCTCGAATAAGATGGCATGCAACGGAAACGTTTCAATCCGCGATTGGATCCCGAACAGGTTTGAATATCTGAAGGCATGCGATCTGGTGATATCCCGCGCGGGTCACGGAACCCTGACGCAGGGAATTTCCTACGGAAAGCCGATGATTCTTATTCCGACGCCAGGTCACACTGAACAACTGAACAACGCGAACAGGGCTGGGGAACTCGGCATAGCAGAGGTTATGGAACAGAATGGTGTGAACAAGCAGACCTTGATCAATACTATCGAGAAGATTCTGTCCGACAACCTTTGCAGGGAGAAGGCGGAACAGGTTCAGAAGGAGATCTCAGGCTTGGATGGATTGGCAACAATGGTTTCGACGATCGCTCAAATAACATCCACGGGCGAATTTCAGGAATAACTCTTAAAATAGCCAGATCGTTCTTTAGGCGTCACACTGGCTTTTCCGGATGTGGGTTCCTTTTTTTGAGGTTGATTGCGAGGACATAGACCTCTGCGCTTTCGGCTCTGCTTGCCTTTGGTTTTACGACTTTGACTGTTCCAAAGTGTTTACGCACCTTGCCGAGAAAATGGTCAAACATGTCGCCTTGAAACACTTTAACGAAGAAGTTTCCGCCATCGCGCATGATCTGCATGGCAATCCTCAAGGAATACTCTGCCAACTCTATTTGGCGGGCATGGTCAAGTTCCCAAATTCCTGAAATGCTGGGGGAAACATCTGAGATTACGATGTCTGCGGGGCGTGGTATGATGGCTCTGATCCTGTTCGGCATGTCGGAATCCGTTATGTCGCCCAAAATCGTGTGGACATTGGGGCGATCCAGTGGCGCGATCTCTTTGGTGTCCACGCCTAGTACGAAGCCTTTCTCGCCTACAATCTTTCTTGCCGCCTGCAGCCAGCCGCCGGGAGCCGCGCCTAAGTCCACAACAATGTCGCCTGATTCTATGAAGCGGTGTTTTTCTGCGACCTGCTGGAGTTTGTAGGTTGCGCGAGAACGATATTCTTCTTCTTTTGCCTTTTTGTAGTAGTAGTCGCTCTTCCGTTTTCTCACCCATTCTTTGGGCAAGACTATTTATCTCCACTCGGCAATGGTTCTTCTTCGTCGGCTTTGAGTATCCATTCTGTTAGAGCTTCGCATTCATTCGGCGACACGGCGATGCCGACTCCGCATCTCGTGCTTTCTGAACAGGTTAAGCATGGGCAGGTCAATATCGAGTTGATGTAGACCGGCTGCCTCTTACAATAGAGCCTATAGGTCCACCTTCCGTTCGATAGCTCTCGCGTACGTTCAATCAGCCCCTTCTTCTCCAGCCTAATCGATATGCGGGAGCCTTCCCTGCTGCTGGCGCACATCTGCCGCCACAAGTCAGACTGAAGAATGCCCTTTTCCCCTACGTTCATTATCATTTGCAGAGCCATCTGTTCCAAGTCATTCTGCTTCGGCATCAGGATTCCCTCTGAGATCTGCCATCACAAACATATAGATAATGCTGCAGTCCAATAAAAACATAGATGCTGAACCAAGCCGCAAGGTTAGAGAAACCGAGACATATGATCAGCCTTATCTAGCATCTATACCCTTAAGAATAACTCAGGGGCAAATTCCGCATATGCAGAGCTGCTATTGTCTAGGCATTGAGAGTACAGCTGATGATTTCGGCGTCGGCATCGTGTCTCTCGAGGGTGAAGCCCTCGCAAACGTTCACGATACCTACATGAGCAAAGCGGGCGGCATACACCCAAGGGAAGCAGCTAGGTACCATGCAAAGGTTGCGGGAAAAGTCCTAGCAGAAGGCTTTAGAAAAGCAGGAATAAACCCCGAAGAGCTTGAAGCCGTGGCTTTTTCGCAAGGGCCGGGGCTAGGTCCATGCCTGCGGACAGGTGCGACGGCAGCCCGAGCGGTTGCCTCTTATTTAGGGGTTCCGCTGGTCGGTGTCAATCATTGTCTGGCGCACATCGAGATAGGTAAGTTGATGTGCAAGGCGGCGGACCCGCTTTCTCTCTATGTTTCCGGCGGAAACACTTTGGTCTCAGCCTTCGAAGACGGTAGGTACAGAGTCTTCGGTGAGACCCTTGACATAGCTGTGGGAAACTGCTTTGACGTGTTTGCGAGAGAGGCTGGACTGAAACAGGAAGGCGAAAAGCCGTTTGGCAGGCTGGTCGAAGAGTGTGCCTTGCGAGGAAAAACCCTTGCCCCTCTGCCTTACGTCGTGAAGGGCATGGACCTCTCTTTCAGCGGTCTCTTAACAGCTGCCACCAACTTGCTTCGTGAACGGAGGTACGGGCTTGAAGATGTATGTTTCAGTTTTCAGGAGACCGCTTTTTCCATGCTGACCGAAGTGACCGAGAGAGCCCTCGCGCATACTGAGAAACCTGAAGTTCTGCTCACGGGCGGGGTCGCCGCAAACAAGCGGCTTCAGTCCATGCTTGAGGATATGGCTGAGGATCATGACGCAAGATTCTGCGTCGTGCCCAAGGAATATGCCATGGACAACGGTGCCATGATCGCTTGGACAGGTGCACTGTGTTACAGGCATGGGCTGACGGTGCCTATTGAGGAGAGTTTTGTCAGGTTGAAGTGGCGGCTTGACGAGGTTAATGTTCCGTGGGTTGGGAATGAATATGCTGATCAAAAAAGGTGCTGAAGCCAGCCTGTACTTGGAAGAATGGCATGGACGAAAGGTAATCGTCAAGAAGCGCCTGCCCAAGAGATACCGTCTGCCAGAACTGGACAGAGAGATTCAGATTCGCAGAACCAAGCATGAACCGCAAATAATCCACCGGGCTAAGGAAGCAGGAGTCCCCACGCCCATCATATATGCGCTGTACCTGAATGAGGCAGCGATCATCATGGAGTTTGTCGAGGGGCAACAGGTCAAACAGGTCTTGAACAGTCTGCCGCAAGAAGAAAGGATGCGCCTGTGTCGTCACATCGGAGAATTGATCGGCAGGCTTCACGGGGGCGGCATAGTGCATGGCGACCTTACGACTTCCAACATGATACTGACGCCGCAGGGCAGCGTTGTCCTCGTAGACTTCGGGCTGAGCGAACAGACGACAGAACTGGAAGCAAGGGGCGTAGACCTTCATTTGATTAAGAGGGCACTCATGAGCACACATTATAGGCACGTGGACGAATGCTTCGGCGCAATCATGAATGGATACGAAAAGGTCATGGGCAAAACCGCAGCGAAAGAAGTGTTAAACAAGATAGGTGAAATAGAAAAAAGAGGCAGATACGTCTCTGCAAGATAGCGAAGAACACGAGTGGCGAAGCAAACTGTCCGAAGAGTTCCCGCAGGGCAGGGCGTCTTCTTCGCAACCGGGGATTTCTTCATCAACAGGGTTTTAACCTGATTCTTTATCTGTGGGCAAAGAAGGCGACTATTCGCGTGTTCACATCATCAAGTCGAACGAAGCCGAAGCGTTCAAACTGGACAATCTGATCTCTTGAAGCTCCTTCTAGGGTTTTTTCTGCCAGCCCATCTATTGTGGACCCGTCCGGCATAACGACTTCGCATTGAATCCCCTCTGTCTCCGGTAGCCAGTGAATAAGCCGGATATGCAACCGCCTGGCTTCCTCGTAAGATGTGCTGTGAAATTCCGCCGTGATCCTGTCCTGCTCTAGATGCTCCAGTTGAACGTTGAAAAGCTCCATAAGCCGTACAGCAGACCCCTTCTTGAGATTGGCTGCGTCCTTGCGTGAAATCAGCAGGTGAGCTACGCCTTCTCGGGCTTTTATCTCGAACGTGCGGGAGCCTCTTGTCGGATCATCCGGATGCAGAGGTACGTGTGCAACGATGCCCTTTTTGACTCCTTTGACAGAAAGCTTCACTGGGTCTTGAACGAAGAAGTATCGATTAGCCATGGGGTCCACTATTTTTCGGTTATATGCGTAGAGGTTCTCCCAACTCAGCGTTATGTCTACAGGTCGCGGTCCGATATCAACCATGAGCCGCCTAATGGCTTCCGGCATTATGCCCCTTCGCCTCAACGCAAGAAAGGTAGCAAGCCTCGGATCGTCCCAGCCGCTGTATGTTCCATCCTGCACGCCCTTGAGAATCTTGGATTTGCTCAACGGTGCGCCGACGATCTTGAGCCTACCATAATGAATGGCTTCGGGATACTTCCAGCCAAAGTATCGGTAGAGATATTCCTGTCGCCTCTGGTTGGTCAGATGCTCCTTCCCTCTGATGACATGTGTTATTCGCATCAAGTGGTCATCAATGGCGGCTGCAAAATTGTAGAGAGGCCAGACTCTATATTTGGTGCCGACCCTCGGATGGCGGTACTTCTTGACGTTTATGACCCTGAAGGCGGGCCAGTCCCGAATCGCTGGGTTGGGATGTTCCAGGTCCGTCTTGATTCTCACAACGGCCTTGTGTTCAGCGTACTTGCCGCTTTGCATGGCTTCCCAGCGAGCCAGATTCTCTTCCGGCTTAAGGTCTCGGCAGGGACACGGCTTTTTTTGCATTACCTTGTCTCGGAACTCCTCAGGTATGCATGTGCAGACGTAGGCGTTTCCGTCCTTCAAGAGTTTCTCAGCGTACTCATAGTAAATGTCCAGTCTGTCGCTTTGGATGTATTCGGCGTCCCATTTGCACCCAAGCCATTCAAGATCCTTTCTTATCAAATCGAAGAACTGCAGAGCCGACTTCTTCAATCTCGGGTCAGTATCCTCAAATCTTAGAATGAAACGGCCCTGATAGATTCTTGCGTAGTCATGGCTTAGAATGATTGCCCTAGCCCCGCCAAGATGAAGAACACAATCTGGGTTAGGCGCATAACGCGTGACAACTTGCCCGTATTTTTCAACGTTTGGCAGGGGCGGAAGAACCTTCTCTTCGACCTTTTCTTTCTCTTGCCCGAGTGCTTCGGGCCAAGATTTCTTGACGATCTCGGTCTGTTTTTCAAGCGGGATGCCGTTGACTTCTTGCACGATCTCCTCAATCAGAGAGGAAATTTCAGCTATTCTTTTCCTGAGGTCAGGTCTTTCGCCGAGTAGTTTGCCTAGAACTGGTTTCGGTTGGGCTTTTCCTTGATGCGAGACAGCGTTTATCAGGGCTATCTTGCGGATGGTTTCTCTTGTTTCGGGGCTATCGTGTGGCATTTCCAACAATGGCTCACTTCTTTGTTGCTTGGCTATATCTGCCTTTTTATGAGGTATTCGGCGAAGATTTTCAGTTTTTCTTTTGCCTTGGATGGTGGGAGAACCTTGTCAACTTCGTTCCAGCTGTCTTGCACGATCTTTGAGGCGAAGGTCTTTGCGTACTCTATCGAACCGTGCTTCTTGACTATTGCGATGGCCCTTGCTCTCAAAGCCTCTTCTCCCGTGTGAAGACCAAGTATTCGCACCAATTCCTCCCTATCGGTTCGGTCTGCCTTTTGGAGAGCGTGAATCACTACCAGCGTGAGTTTGCCCTCGGTTATGTCCATACCCGGTCCGCCTTTGCCTTTGGCGAACTCTTCGCCAACCAGATCCAATACGTCGTCTTGAATTTGGAAGGCAACACCGATTGATTCCGCAAATCGGCCCATCTTCTCCGCCGTGCCCTCGTCAGCGCCAGACAGCACCGCGGCTATCTTTGCCGCCATTCTTGCCAAGGTTCCAGTCTTGTAGGCGCACATCTGGAGGTACTTCTTCTCTGTGACCTCGTGGATCGGGGTTAGACCTCTGTGCCACGCGATGTCCATGGCTTGGCCGATGCTTAGGTTGACCATCTCTTGAACGTATATTTCGTAGACTCTTCTCGCCTTAGCGTCCGACAGGCCTTCCCGCTTTTCGCTTAGAACGGTCATGGGAAGGAAGTACATCAGCTGGGACGCGTTGACAGCGATGTCCAAGCCGAATTGTCTGTGCACGCATGGTTTTCCACGGCGAAATTCTGACGAATCCTCAACGTCGTCGGCCATTAGAGTCCCGTTGTGGATAATTTCCGTGATGATCGCAAAGTCCAAGAACTCTTTCGGATCGCTGCCCAGAGCTTCGCAGACCAAGAGGAACAAAGTGGGTCTCCAACGTTTTCCGCCGCTGCCAATCAGCCACCAAACGGGGTCTGCTGCTGCCTTATTTAGGGCTTCCAAATCTATTTCGTATCTTGGCGGGGCAATTCTAAGCAACAGCGAGTCTTTTTTGAAAAGTCGGGGGATGTACTTCTTGATGTGGTTGTCAATTAGATCTGCGTTTTCTCTGAGAATCTTCTCCACACGCGAGTTGCTCTCCATTCCTGTTTTTAGCCTCCACGCTCTGCGTAAATCTCGGGGCTGAATCCCCTCGACCTGAGCCGCTCAGCAGTCTTTCCAGTTATTGCGACGGGGACCGTCTTAAGTTTTCTTACCGAGTCAGCGCCCACAAGGAACATCACGGTCTTAAGGAGATGTGTAGCAAGACCAATCTTTCTCTTGACTTCCTCGCTGCCTTTCAAGGCGGGCTCCAGAACGGGACCTGCGAAGCCGGCTAAGTCAGCTCCTAACGCTACGGCTTTGGCGGCGTCCTCCCCTGAACGCATCCCGCCTGACGCGATGACAGGTATGCCAGCGGACCGCGTTACCTCTATGAGGCTGACTGCTGTTGGGATGCCCCAGTCCCAAAGAACTCTGCCTAGCTCCTGCCCTAGAAGGTCTCCCCGCTGCTTTGCCCTATAATATTCGACGGCTGCCCAGCTTGTCCCGCCTACACCTGCTACATCTATGGCTGAGACGCCGGCATCTTTGAGATTGCGGGCTTCTTCTGCGGCTATGCCTGCGCCTGTCTCCTTGGCGACCACGGGCACGTCCACGGCGCTTGTTATCTGCCTGATCTTTTCGAGGACGCCGGCGTAGTCCGTTTCGCCTTCTGGTTGAATTGCTTCTTGGAGCGGGTTCAGGTGGATCGCTAACGCGTCGGCTTCAACCATATCGATCGCTTTCTTAGCTTCTTTAGGACCGTAGCCCCTCTTCAGCTGTGGTGCGCCGATGTTTGCTATTATGAAGGCTGTTGGTGCCTTCTTTCTGACGATCGAGTAAGTTTGTTCCAGTTTCGGGTTTTCTATGGCTGCTCGTTGGCTTCCTACACCCATTCCAAGTCCAAGTTCTTCCACTGCTTGTGCCACAGCCGCATTGATCTTCAAGGCTTCCTCGGTTCCGCCCGTGATGCCTTCCACGATTATCGGGGCTGAGAATCTGTGGTTAAGAAAGGTTGTTGCAGTGTCAATCTGTTTCAGGTCGATTTCTGGAAGGGTTCTGTGTATAAGGAAGACATCTTCAAAGCCTGTTGTTACGTTCTTTGCCCTTACGTCTTCTTCTAGGCACACGCGTATGTGCTCGTTCTTCCTCTTCTCAGTCAGGTTAAGCCTACGTTCATGTTCTGGTGATTTTGGTTCCAACGACTTCTTCTCCTTTCAAAGCTTTGTAAACTTTACTTGGCTTTAAAGCGTTCACGATTATCGTCTGAACGCCGTGCTCAACTGGCGCCACTAACTCTGAAATCTTTCCCAGCATTCCGCCAGTCACGTCCGGGGATCGTGCCCCGCTTATCTTGTCCTTGAGTTGTTCAAGGTCTTTTAATGTTAGGTGCGGTATCAGATGAGCTGAAGGAACAACTTTGGGATCAGCCTCATATAAGCCGTCCACATCCACGCCCATCACAAGCCGTTCAGCGTTCAACCTTACCGCAAGCTCGGCTGCTATCTGGTCTCCGGAAAGTATGGCAAATCCTTGCTCATAGTCCAACACGGCATCGCCGTAAAGAACGGGAACCAAACCAACAGCAAGCGCATGCGCCAGAGGCTCTGTCTCAAAAACATTTACACGTCCACGCTTTGTAACGGCAAAGGATGAAGGCACCATTCCGAGAGCGGGAAGCCCAGAATCCATCAATGCCGCCACAACAAGACCGTTCAAGGTAACCATGGCATCATGGGTCTTCGAGAAACCAATCAGCTGCGAGCCATCTTTGAAGCCTCCAGCAATCCCGTACGTCTTCGCAACTGGATGCCCATAGCTACCCCCACCGTGAACTATGACGACCGGCGACACCTGAGCGTGGGCGATCTCCTCGGCTAGGCGCTTGATGACCTGCCGATTGGGTGTGAATGCCCTCTCTTTTCTTGTGATAACTGAACCGCCGAGCTTCAGCACTGTAGGTTTACTCTTCAATTCCCACTCCTTCCACAGTCTTCTTTGCCACGTGAGGCGTCCCGCCAGATAGTCTTATGGCTTCCGCAACATTTTCAAGCCGACTAGCCGGCGCTGAAGCTTTAACTTGGGCCATCACCTGTCCGTGACCACCATCTATCTATCTGGTTAGTGCAAGCGCAGCGTATCCAACGACGGCTGATTTATCGCCCGCTACGTCTCCGCTGGTTGCATAGCGCAGCAGCTCAACCTTGCTTGCGCCCATTGCTTTTGCCGCCGTCAGCAGGGCTATTACGGGACCGTATCCGCACATAGAGATATTGTGTGACTCTATGGTAGAATATAGGAGCTCCTCGTCCATCTTCAGCATGGCGTCAATGGCTTTCCCATCTTTTTCTGCGGCTCTTTTCTGCGGCTCATAATGAGTCATGTCCGTGGATGCGATTATCACGGCGTTTTTGTCCTTCAAGGCTTCAGCTAAGGCCTGACCTACCTCTTTACACGTTTCAAGGTCTTGCATCAAAAAGCATATGGGAACAAACTTGAAGGACGCACCGTAGACATACTGAAGAAACGGCAACTGAACCTCCAAAGAATGCTCATAAACGTGGGCAGAATCGTCAACGTCAACCATGCCAGACTTGCTTACGATCTCGGTCGCGACCTCTGTGTCAACCTCAACATCGCCCAGCGGCGTGCGCCAAACCCCGCTCTTCATAATTGCTACTCCGCTTCCTACGCCGTGATGATTCGGCCCCAAAACCACAAAAAGGTCTACCGCACCGTCCAAAGCAAGGCAATAATATGCGTTGGCCGCCACTGGACCTGAATACATGTATCCCGCATGAGGACAGACAAGCCCGACGATTACCCTTGGTCCAGTTTCTGCGACTTTCGGCAAGGTGCCTGATCCGATCTTATGCGTGAAGCATCTTTCGATCTGTCGTGTTAAGGCTTCCTTTGAACCGGCGTAGAAGCTTCCTGCGTGCGCCGCATATCTGATCTTATTTGACAGATTGGCTTCCTCCTTCAGACAATAGGTACTCGTAGGCGATTAAAATGTTTGGTTGCACCCGAGATATAAAATGCTTCGTTTCGAGAAAGAAAAAGGCGGTTACTGGGCTATTTCATGTGCTATTCGTTTCTATTGGCTAGCTTCACTTCAAAGTCTTCTACGGAAAGCGGTATGTCCGCGTCTGGGGCTATCTCGCCTCTCTCCCGCAGAACCTGCCTTGCAAGAAGCCAGTATACCACCGCGAGGGCTCTTCTGCCCTTGTTGTTGGTTGGAATCACAAAGTCCACATTGGAGAAATCGTTGTCCGTGCTGCAGAGCGCAACGATGGGGATTCCCATGCTTGACGCTTCTTTTACGGCTTGGGAGTCAGCCTTGGGGTCAGACACCATTATGACTTCTGGATCTATACGGTTCGGATAAAGAGGATTCAGAAGCATGCCTGGCACGAATCGTCCAACAATCAGGTTGCTCCTCGTTATTTTGCAGAATTTCTCCACTGGTTCGCGGGCATAAAGTCTAACAGCCGTTGTGGCTATCTTCGATGGTTCTATGCGTGCCAAAAACTTGGCTGCAATCCTTATGCGTTCATCGGTTTTCTTGAGGTCTAAGACGAACAAGCCGTCGCCCCTCACGCGATAGATGAAGGGCTCCATATCCTTGGTCCTTATCTTTGTACCTATGTGAATACCCGCGGAAAGCAGGACCTCTTGCGGCAGCAGTAAACTTTCTGTCGGACTTATACCGATCTCTTCCGAAGTTGTTTCGGGTTCAGTCTCTGTCTCGGTTTCGTTTCCTATTTCTGTCTGGGTCACCGTTTCTTCTTCAGCAGCATCCTCAACAGTATCCTCAGCGGTATCCTCTGTCTCCATCTCATCCGTTTCTTCCTCAGACAACCGATCTCCTCCTATACATTCAGCTTGGACATTCGCGCTCGATCCCCTAGGACCTCTTCAATGCGGGTGAGCTCATTCAGCTTGGCTATCCGCTCGCCGCCCATCACACCTGTCTTTATGACTGGACAGTTGAATGCCACAGCCAGGTGGGCTATGTGGAAGGCGGTGGTTTCCCCGGACCTGTGTGATACAACGGGGACGTAGCCGTTCTCCTTAGCCAGACGGGTGGTTTCCCACGTGTCTGTGAGGGTTCCAATCTGGTTCATCTTGATGATGATAGCATTCGCGGCATGTTTCCTTATGCCTTTCGTCAGGAGCTTCACATTTGTCACGAAAAGGTCGTCGCCGCAAACTAGGCAGCTGCGGACTTTAGATGTGAGCTCTTTGAAACTTTCGAAATCTTCTTCGTGGAACGGGTCCTCAATATAGATCAGCCCATACTTCTCCACGAGCCCCAGAACGTATTCCAGCTGTTCGCCTGTATCTCTGCTTACGCCGTCCCGTGCGTAGACATAACGTTGCTTATCGGGCTCCCAAAGTGATGATGAAGCCACATCCAAGCCGGGTCTGCACTTGAAGCCGACTTCGCTGGAAACCTCTTCACATGCCTTAGACACTATTTCAAGGGCTTTGTCATTAGATATGTTCGGCGCCCAAGCTCCCTCGTCGCCTTTTCCTCCTGTGAAATAGGGGTCAGAATCCCTGAGGAACAATTTCAGTTTCTTGTGTACAGCCACGTTAGCCTTCAACGCAGCACAGAACGAGGTAGCGCCCACCGGCAGAACCAAGAACTCTTGAATATCCGGGACTTTTCCGTAAGCGTGTTTGCCGCCGCCCAGAACGTTCCCCAGCGGGTAGGGTAGATCAGAAGCCAGATTGCCGCCTAGATATTGGAACAGATGCATTCCGTATGAACTTGCGGCGGCATCCGCGACTGCAAGAGAGACAGCATATGCGGTGTTTCCACCGATGTTTTGGAAGTCTTCTGTTCCGTCCAGTTCGCGGAGCAACTCGTCTATTTCCTGTTGTTCGTCTGCGCCCAAGCCAATAAGCTCTGGGGCAATTGTCTCATCAACCTTCTTGATTGCTTCTTCCACCCCGCCTTTTGGGTATGGAATGGCTTCTGCTTTGCCTGTGCTTGCTCCGCTTGGGGCTGAGGCTCTTCCGTAGCCGTCGACTGTGACGACATCAACTTCTATTGTCTGATCGCCGCGGCTGTTCATGATCTGTCGGGCGGTCACATCTTCGATCGTTGTTGACATTTCAGTATTCCCCTTCTTCACCATCGACTTTTTCCCGTTCGTAGAATTTTATTACATCGTCAATGATCTCGACATGGGAAAGAAGCATACGCCGGCAGCAGTAACGTGTGATGTCCAGTTCGTCCAAGATTTTTCCCGAGTCTTCGCCTTCTTTAACCCTTCTAGCGAATTCTTCCCATTTGTCGCCAATCAGCTTGCCGCAGGTGAAACATCTTACGGGTATTATCATGTCCTTTCCCTACCTCTCCTCACACTTCCGTTGACATTTCCTATCTGTAACTCTTCTGATCACGTGCCCTCGCACCCGGACCGCCAAACTTCTTAGACTCCTTCCGCCGAGGGTCACCTGCAACCATCGTCCGGTCAAACCTGAGGAAGGCAGATTTCAGGCTCTGGCCCTTGGACCAACGAAGCAGTGCCTTAGCGAGCGCCATTCTCGCGGCTTCAGCTTGGCCCATGAAACCACCGCCGCTTACTTTTATTTTCACATCGAGGTCTTTCCACAAGTTCTCTCCGGCTTCCATAAGTGGTTCCCGTATCTTTTCGCGAGCTACCACAGGCTCATATATCTCAAGCGGAACATTATTGATGCGTACCCTTCCCATTCCTTGTTTTATGGTTGCCCGCGCAATAGCAGTTTTGCGTTTTCCGCTGACCACTAAAACTTTTTTTGAGCTGGACATTTTATGCACCTATTCTTTCCATCCTACCGCACGCGCTAATTCCGAGACCTTGATGTATGGGCATCTTAGATCGGAAGCCTCTACGCCCACAAGCTTCACCTTTTCTTTGTCTGCAAGGTCTTGAGGCGTGCCGATAAAGACTTTCAGCCTTTTCAGGGCTTCTTTCCCCTTTGGGCTCTTTCGCGGAAGCATCCCGCGAACAACTTTTTTCACGATGTTGTCTGGTCGTCTTGGATGCAGAGGGCCTTTCCTGAAGTGACCCACTTGAAGGAATTCTTTGGCCTCCTGCACTAGAGTGCGTCTCTTGCCTGATATGACAGCGTCTCGCGCATTTACGATGAAGACGGTCTCACCGTTCAGCAGCTTCTTTGCCACCAAACTTGCCATTCTGCCCAGAATTAGGCCCTGCGCGTCGATGATTGTAGTCTTTGCCCCTCCTGTGTTACTCATTGATCCTCACCTGATGATCCTAACATTTGTGCCTTTTGGTTTCAGTTGTATCAGATCGGGTATAGATAAACACTTTCCCTTGGCTCCAGTTATCTTTGACCGCGCTTGGGCTGAGAAATCGAATGCCGCGACCTCTACAGGATGCCCGATAAGCCCGGCGCCTAGAACCTTACCTGGCACCACAATGTTGTCGTTCTTTTCTGTGTGACGGCTTATCTGGCTCACGTTTACCGCAATACGTTCTCTCTTAGGCTTAGATAGATATGCGGCTACGTCCAGCCAGACGGCAGCCTCATTCTCTTTTGCCTTCTTCTTTAACATTTGTATTAGGCTGATGAGTTCTGGGTTTGTGATCTCAGTTCTTCTCTTTGGGCTCATTCTCAATCCCTTTGAGGCTGCTTTTGAACTCTGAATATTTCTTTTCGCAGACTTTTAACGCCTCAGATACGATGCGTTCTGCTGGTAGGCAACCGGTGGATTCCACTTTGAAGATGAAGATGTTTTCGTCCCAGTTGACCTGGATGGCTTTTGGGTTCTTGTCGCATGCATTGACACAATCCTTGCAGAGGATACACTCGTTCAGCGCTACGATCTCTATCTTTGAGTCTTTCTGCGCTAAGACCTTTTTCGGGCACACCTCTACGCATTTTCCGCAGGCGTCACAAACAGAATTGTCAATCTTAAGGATAGGCATGAACCTGTAGGTGCATGCAGAGACTGGCTGCCATTTCGCGTGAACCTGGCCTTTTCCAAGCTTGGCATAAGCTTCTAGCCGCACCTTCTGCTGTGGTGCTAACTTCACAAGGGGGATCTTGTCGCTGACAGGCGCTATCTGTGGGTCTTCGGGAACCAAATCTCCCGAGTACAAGGTTCTTGTCTTGTCTTCAGCCTGAATGTCCAGAGTTAGGACAGTTCTGCAGAGGTTGCATCCGAGTTCGCTTTTGCAGCTGCATTCTTCTGGCAGATTGTAGGCGTCAAGGTTTGTTTTAAGTGGCACCAATCCCAGTCTTAATGCTAAGATTTCGTCGTGAATAACCGATGAATTCTCGACTATCACGATGTCGTCTATTGCCATTGACGGGACTTCCGTAAGCATGATCCTACGAAGCGTGTTCGCCAGAGGATAGCTTATGCCTTCGGCTACGAAATGTATGAAGTTCTCGTTTCTCTCAATTATACGAACATTCATGACTTTAGTCCTCTTCGTAGGGCGCTCGTTCTTCGTCTGTCTTTCATCACAGAGCAAAGGGGTTTATTTCAACCTTTCCCTCAATTAGGCTCACGGTGGCACGGTGGCGAAATCACTGGGTTGACCCTGAGCCTAGACTCTTCGCCCTCTTCGTCCGCCCTTCCGTCTTGTCCCATCATGGGGTAACGGCGTTACCTCTTCTATCCGACCTATTGTTCTGAAGCCAGCCCGCGCGAGTGCCCTAATGGCTGCTTGGGCACCTGAACCAGGGGTTCTCGCACCGGCGCCTCCGGGTGCGCTGACCTTGATGTGTATAGCGGTTATTCCCTTGTCTTGAGCGATGGTTGCGGCTTGAGCCGCTGCGCGCATTGCAGCGTAAGGTGAGGATTGAAGCCTGTCGGCTTTCACGAACATGCCGCCAGAGGCTCTTGCGACTGTTTCGGCTCCAGAAATATCTGTGACGTGCACAATGGTATTGTTGTACGAGCTATAGACATGCACTACGCCCCACTTCTCTTCTTTCTTACTCATTTGCTTCTCCTCCTCCAATGGGCTCAGTTTCAATAGTCTTTCTTAGGGGGTGTTCTGGATTATTCACGGGGCTGCTCAGCGCGTAAGCCAGTTGTTCTTCTTCGTTTTTGAGGACAAGGTAACTGGGAGAGAAAACCTTTTTGTCGCCTAAGGCTATGTGCCTATGCGTTATCAGTTGGCGGGCTTGTTGAATGCTTTGTGCCAAACCTTTTCTGAACACTAATGTTTGTAGTCTGCGTTCGAGAATATCGTCCACGGTCATGTCGAGAACGTTGTCTAAAACAGCTTCTTCTGGCATCATGCCAAGTCGTTTCAACCTTCCAAGCAGCTGTTTTTCCAGCCTTTCCCTTTCTGTGGTCGGCATGCTCAAGAGTGATCGAGCCATGCCTCTGAATTCTGAGAGCATGGTTCTATGACGCCACAGTTCTCGTTTGTTTCTCAATCCGTATTGGCCAATCAGTCTAAGCTCGTTTTGAAGGATGTCTGTTCTCCATGGAAAACGGGGAGTTTCATATTTCTTCTTCTGTTTCTTTGGGTCGCCCATTTGAATCACACTGCCGGTCTTAGTGTTTTCTTCTTCACGCCAAGGGCTTTCCCAGCTCTGCCTGTGGTCCGTGTTCGTTGTCCTCGTACTCTAAGCCCGTAGGCGTGTCGATAGCCACGCCAAGATCTAACATTCTTCATTGTATCAATATCTGTTTTGACCCTGAGTTCCAGCTCAGAAGTAATGAGGTGAACGTCTCTTCCTGTTTCAGGGTCCTTGCGGTAGTTGAGGAACCAGCCCGGCAAACCATGGTCAGCTAGGTTTCTCACAATTTCATCTATCTTCCTGATTTCCGCATCGGAGAGGAAGCCTATCCGTTTTCCCGGTTGAATGCCAGCTTTTTTCACAATGGCGTCTGCTAGTCGGATACCTACACCCCTAATTTGGGTCAATGCTTCCGTTACTCCTTTTGTGCCGTCTAGGTCTTTGTCTATTAGACGGACGATGTGCCTGAATTCGTTAGACATCCAGTTTAACCTTCCACGTTTAACGTTCGGATTACATAGGAAGTCTCCTATTTTTATATAAGTATATCGCTCAGGAGCCTCGCAGAAAGGCAACGATTATATCTCTATTTCTCGTCTAGTATCTGCAGAGGGATGAATGTTGGTTTCTGCCTGCGTGTTGATCAGGACGGAACGAGGCAAATTCGACGAGGCCGTCAAGATGATACGACAGATAAAGGGTGTCCAAAGAGTATTCCCGGTTTTGGGACGATTCGACGCGGTTGTTGACATTGCAGACCTTTCACAGTCAGAACTTGGCGCCGCGGTGCTTCGCTTAGGACGGCTCTCAGGCATAGTGTTCACAGAGACCCTTGTGGAGATACCATCATAAAGGAGGAAAGGGAGTTGCTTAACGCGTGTGTTTTGCTGAAAGTGATGCCGACCAAAGCTGACGCAATATTGAAGACTCTGAAGACAATCAAAGGCTTGCGGAAAGCTTACTTCTCCTACGGCAGGTTTGACATAGTCGCCTTCGTCGAGGTTGAAGACTACAAAGAACTCAGACAGATCACAGGACTGATAAACGCAACAAACGGCGTAAGAAGCACAGAAACACTGGCAGAGGCTTAGCTCCGCCTCCTTTCTTTCGAAGTAAAGGAAGAGAACCAAGGCGTAAAAGTAAACTGCAATCCACCTTGATTCTGAGACTGCTTCCTAACGAGGAACTTCTTGGGATCTTATTTGGTACGGAATCTCTCTGGGCAGAATGAAAATTATTGTTTTGCATCAACGGCGGCGACATGTGTCATGATATTTTTAGTCGCATCCAAAGAAGATGTTGCGGCTATGAACATTGCCAACCAACTCATAGCGAATCATGATTTTAACCTAAGCTCAAAGAGCTTCTGCTGTAATCCCGTTTACCAGAAGGAACTCGGAAACAAAGAATATGCAGAACTCATGTTCATAGAAACCGCGGCTGTTGACACCCAATGCCTTCAACTTCCAGCCCTTTCCAGACTGCTAATATTCTTGTCAAGACACAGCAGCAAGAGCGGCAAGCCCACGCTGTCGGTTCACACGCCAGGAAATCTTGGAGAAGCGGCTTTGGGCGGTCTTCCAAGAAGAGTTTCGGTTTCTCCGGCAAATGCGATGCGGAGCGCCCTAAAGGCTATGAAAAGGGCTCAGGAAGAGATGAGCCTGAACTATGAGGTTTCGTATGAATGCACCCATCACGGACCGTCCTTAGACATTCCCACAATGTTTGTTGAGCTCGGGAGCTCCCCTGACCAGTGGAAAGACCTTGAAGCTGCAGAAGCGGTCGCCGAAGGGGCTCTAGCCGCAGCAGCGAACACAGAAGTATGCCCCGCTGTCCTCGGCATAGGGGGTCCTCATTACAACGGAAAGTTCACGGCGAAGGCATTGGAAACCGAAACCGCTTTCGGGCATATTGTTCCCAAATATGCTGTCCGCGAGATCGATGCTGAGGCACTACGCCAATGCATTGACAAGACCGTGGAACGCATCCAAAGAATCATCCTAGATTGGAAAGGCATATCCAGCAATGACAAGAGCCGTCTGCTTCCATTATTGGACGAGACGGGGTTAGAAGTGGAGAAAATCTAGCTTGCGGAAAAAGCATTGAATGCCAGATAATCTTATCCTGCTTTTGTTTTTGTCTGTATCTGGGATTCTAGAGCCGCGGCTTCTGCATGGGCTTTCCTTATCAGGTCGCCGATTGTTTCTGCAGATGGTACGCCCGCGTTTACGGCAAGGTTATGTGCCTCTGCGGACGCAATCTTGATCAATGTCGACATATTTTCTGCCATCGGATAAGCCGTGTTCAAGGATAGATTCAATGCCTGCGTGTAGGCTTCGCATATGTCCTTCTTGTACTGTTCGGGTTCCAGCCTCAGCAGTTCTTCTGGGATGATGAAGCCTTCGTCGTAAACAACTATGAACGACAAGCCCATCTCGATCGGCTTGATGCCCAGCTTTGACAAGATAGGTGCAAGGTTCTCTGAAATTGATTCGCCCTTTTTCGCCACGACAGTGTCCTTGTTTATCCAGACGCTTCCGCCCTCTATCCTTGTAGGTATGCCGACTGAGCCTAGCTGGCTTATGATTGGACCGGGTTGAATCCCAGTGTTGCCTGCTGGAACAACTATGTCTTCCGTAGCAACATCGCCTACTTTGGCGAAGGCTTTCACCTTGCTTTTTTCCAGAGTGGAGATGAGTCCGAAGGGGTTGACGTTCGTGAAGAGGAAGAGGGTCTGCCCAGTAACATATTCCTTTAGCTCTTCAATATTCGGTTTTCCTTCAAGGCCCTCAATTGCCCTTCTTGTCAACGAGTTCTTTAAGACGCTGAGGCGGGCGGTTCCCTCCAATTTTCTCCTGATTTCCTGCAGCTGAGAGGCTCTGACCTTGCGTAGGTTCGCGATCCCTATGCATTTGTACTCTTGCAGAAGTTCTCTTATCTCTTTGACTTTTTCAGATTTTTGGACTAATGCCTGTCGCTGCAATGTCTCTTCCCCCTATTTAGCGCCCACTTTTACCGGAGGTCCCATAGTTGTCTTTATGCAGATTGAGGCTATGTTTTTGTTTCCTCTCTTGAGTTTTCCCTCGATTCTTCTCAGTACTGTCTGAATATTCTCGACAATCTCATTGTCAGGCATGTTTTCTGTGCCCACACGGCACTGGAGAACCGGCTGGTTCCTCGCCCTGACAGTTATCAGCTTTCTGTGTCTTTCAATCTCGTTCTTTATATTCGCGGTAGGGGCAACAGGTGTAGGCATCTTGCCTCTCGGTCCCAGAATTGAGCCGAAGACTCTGCCGATGAGCGGCATCAAGGGTGCTGCTGCTATGAAGGCGTCTGTTCTTTTGGCTATCTGCCTCTGCTTCTTTTTGTCGTTCGCGAGGCTTTCGATCTCCTCTCTTTCCAGCACAAGGTCGGCGCCGCTTCTTCTAGCCCTGAGCGCCATGTCGCCTGTGGCGAATACGCAGACGCTGACTTTCTTGTCCAGAGGGTGAGGCAGCTCCACCGTTTCTTGTATCTTGCCTTCGGGTTTCTTCATGTCTATGTCGCGTAGGTTTATGATCAGATCTATCGATTGGTTGAAGTTTCTCTTCTCGTTTTTTTCTCTTAGTTCTTTAAGCGAATTCTTGAAGTCTTTCGCTGATGCCGACATTTTTGTGCCTCAAACCCAGAAATCTCTGTAAGCCACTAATAAAAACGTTATTGTCCCGTTTTTGCCAGCAGGTTGTCGTATTTTCCTTCGTCGATTTCTTTAAGCACCAGTTTCGGGTCCTTCTGGTCTATTGTTACACCCATGCTTACGCAGGTCCCGACTATTTCTTTTGAAGCTTCCTTGAAGCCTTTTCCCAGAAGGGCAGAGCGTTTGATCTCGGCTATCTTTGTCACTTGTTCCATCGACAAGTTGCCTATTTTTTCCGTGTTAGGCGTGCCTGATCCCTTTTCGATTCCGGCTTCCTTGACAATAAGCGCGGCCGTTGTAGGCACACCAACTGTGACCTCGAAAGTCTTCGTCTCTACATCAACCGCTATCTTTACGGGGACCCTCATTCCTGTGTAGCTCTTTGTTACCTCATTGATTTTGTTCACTATAGCGACAACGTTGACGCCTAATGGACCTAAAGCAGGCCCAAGTGGCGGACCTGCTGTTGCGTGTCCCCCGTTTACGAGGGCATCAACAACTTTTTTCTCCGGCAAGGTTATACCTCCCTTTTTACTCCTTTCTCGACCAGCTTAACGTAATCAGCATGGATTGTGACGGGTAGGGTGAAAGTTGCTTCCAAGAGTTCCACAGTCACTTCCTCTTTCGGGCGATCTACGTCCGTTATCTTCGCGCGCATACCTTTGAATGGTCCTCCGATGACTTCAACCGTGTCGTCGATGTCAAGTTCCTCGATCGCCGGCTTGATGCTGATGTATTTCTCGATCTCGGGGAAGGCGACTATACCGGGAACACGGGATCGGACATGCTTTATGCCCGTTATGGCCTGTTCAACGATGTGTGGGCCGTCAGCCTCGACAAATATGTAGCCTTTCAAGGCTTCTGGCACAAGTATGGCCTTCACAGGTATCGCGTTCGTTTCAATCTTGCTCTCAAGGAGTTTGGCAACGTTCACCTCTTGTCCCACAGTCGTTCTGACCGCAAAGATTATTGTGGACGGCTCTTCTTGGCTCATTTCGTCAACCACCCTCGACTAAGTCGCTCATGGAAACAAGGTTCTTATGAAATTCGCCAGAAGCGATATGATGAAGCCTATCATGCCTATCAGCAACATCCCCAAGAAACATACCTTTATCGTAAGCCAAAGTTCACTTCTACCTGGCTTCTTCGCAAGACGAAGCAACCTTGTGCATGATTTGAAGAACGATATTAGACCCAAACCTATCAACCCGTCGTATTCTCAAACAAAAAGGATAACGCCTTCTATATAAGAATAGTGCATCTGAAGACCGATACGGCTTCTAGGCATGCCTGAAAGGACAATATTAACAGTTGTCGGATCAATCTTAAAGTGGATGCGACGTCAATCCTGAACATAAATGTCTTGAAGTTCGCCTGTGCGAGATCGAACAATCTGGACTTAATCTGTTGAAGGCATGTATGGTCCTGCAGGCAACTGACTTCGATGCAAAAAAGAAGACGTTCCGACATATTTAAGTAGGAGAACGATAATCTCGAAAGGTTAAATAGCGAGATTACCCAGAAGAAGCTGCAAAGGTGAAGAATAGAATGGAATACGTCTATGCGGCAATGCTCCTGCACAGGGCTGGAAAACCCATTGAGGAAGATAACGTGACAAAAGTTCTCAAAGCTGCCGGAGTCAAGGCTGACCCGGTCAGAGTCAAAGCTCTAATAGCTGCCCTAGCAGAGGTAGACATAGACGAGGCAATCAAAGCAGCCCCTGCCTTAATGCCGGCAGCAGCAGTAGCAGCACCGGTTGCGCCAACTGCGCCAGATGCAGCGCAGGCGAAGGAGAAGCCGAAGGAAGAGAAGAAAGAGGAAAAGAAGGAAGAAGAAGCCGTACAGGGGCTAGGCGCACTATTCGGTTAACAACTTTATCCTTCATGCGAGCCTGATTGAGCTTTTTGCTTCTTTCCCTGAAAAGTTCTTTTTTTGGGTTTAACATGAAGTAGGTTTAGACTTAAATAGATTTGAACCAATTGTGGTAGTTGAGAACACTCAAAGCTCCCCTAAGTGAGGCTGAAGACTGATGCGTTTCCCTGAAGAGGAATACCGTCTTCCCTTCTTCAAAGAGTACGGGTACGTGCGGAAGCTCTGCCCAAAATGCGGAGATTACTTCTGGACGCAGAATGCTGAACAGGAACTCTGTGGCGAGTCAAACGCGGAGGGATGCGCCGAATACACTTTTATAGGTGCCCCTGCGACAAGAAAGGCTTACAGCCTAGAAGAGATGAGGGAAGCCTTCCTTTCCTTTTTCGAAAAGAGGGGACACGAGCGTATCAGCCCTTACCCGATTGTGGCAAGGTGGAGAGACGACCTTTACTTCACGGCCGCCAGCATAATCGATTTCCAGCCCTACGTTACCGAGGGCATCATTCCCCCGCCCGCAAATCCTTTGGTCATAAGCCAGCCTTGTGTTAGGTTCCCTGATTTGGACAATGTCGGACCCACCTTTGGTCGCCACAGCACCATATTGGAGATGGGTGGACACCACGCGTTCAACTATCCAGATAAAGAGGTGTACTGGAAAGATGGAACCGTGCGTTATCATCACGAGTTTGTCACTAAAGAGCTCGGAATGAAGGCAGAAGAGATCACTTATAAAGAGGGAATCTGGGCGGGTGGAGGAAACGCCGGACCAGACGTGGAGAGTATAGTTCGCGGGCTCGAGATAGATACGCTGGTCTTCATGAAGTACAAAGTCGTGGACGGCGAGTTTGTTGAACTGCCTATCAGAACCGTTGACACGGGATACGGGATCGAAAGGTACACGTGGATCTCACAAGGCACTTTGAGCTGTTTCGACGCTGTCTACGGCGACATGTTGGACAAGATCCGTGGCATGGCAGGAATAGAAGCCTTTGATCAGAAACTCTTGTTCGAAGTGGCAAAGGTTTCAGGTCTGACTACCATCTCGAAGACTGTAAGTCGGTCCGAAAACCTGCGAAGGATAGCGGAAAGAATAGGCATGGATCAGGAGGCCCTAGTGCGGATCATAGGTCCGATGTTGGGCGTCTTCGAGGTGACCGACCACACAAAATGCTTGGCATTCCTCTTAGCCGAAGGCGTTGTCCCTTCGAATGTTCGAGAAGGATATCTCACGAGGCTACTTATTAGAAGGACGCAGAGGCTCCTGAAAGACCTTTCAATCGAGGAGAGAATGCCCGAAATAATCGACATGCAAATCGCCCGCTGGTCCAGAGACTTTCCAATGCTCAAAGAGATGCAAGCAGAAATCCATGAACTTCTCGCAATAGAGAAGGAGAAGTACGAACAGACGCTTCAGAGAGGCGGCGAACTGACGCGGAAAATCGTCCAAGAACTGAAGGCGAAAGGAGCCCACACTGTTCCGCTCGATAGCCTCGTGGAACTATACGATTCGCATGGGCTGCCACCCGAAGTCGTAAGCGAGACGGCTGCTGCGGAAGGCTTGTCAGTGAAGGTGCCTGAGAACTTTTACGGTTTCGTGGCTGAACGTCACGTGGAAGCTCCGAGGACGCTGAAGCCAGTTACAGCCGAAAGCGACGAAGCCTTCGAGAAGGAAATCTCAAAGATGCCCAAGACACGGATGCTGTATTATGAGGATGCCTACATCCGCGAGTTCAGCGCAAAGGTCTTGCACACGTCTGACAACCGAATTGTGCTTGACAAGACCGCCTTCTATCCAGAGGGAGGCGGACAGCCAGCCGACCAAGGTCACTTGCTGTATGACGGCACGCGTTTGCAGGTTGTTGGTGTTCAGAAGTTCGGCAATATCATAGTCCATTTTGTCAAGGGCGCTGTTCCCAAAGTAGGCTGCGAGGTCAAAGGGCTGATTGACTGGGAGAGACGCGTAAGCCTGATGAGGCACCACACGGCTACGCATATAGTGAACGGTTCCGCCAGATGCATACTTGGACGGCATGTGGGTCAAGCTGGAGCCCAAAAAGATGTTGAAAAGACGAGGCTGGATATCTCACATCCCAAACGGTTGACAACCGAAGAAGCCCAGCAGATTGAAAATCTCGCCAACGAAATAGTGATGAAGAACCTGACGGTTGAGACCTTCTGGATGCCGCGGGAAAGCGCTGAAAAACAATATGGTTTCAGGCTCTACCAAGGCGGCGTTGTACCGGGACGGGAGATACGCATCGTGAAAACAGACGACTGGGAAGTCGAAGCGTGCGGCGGCACACACTGCAAATCAACCGGCGAGATCGGACTGATAAAGATACTCCGCACCGAAAGGATACAAGACGGCGTTGAACGGATAACCTTCAGCGCAGGTATCCCCGCAGTTAAGGCGGTTCAGGAGATCGAGGCAAAGGTGTTGAAAGCGGCAGAGCTCCTCAACGTGCCACCTGAAAAAGTCGAGAAATCCTTGGAACGCACAGTCAACGAATGGAAGGAGCTGCGCCGAGATAAGGAACACCTTGCAGAAGCCCTCGCACAGTCTATGGCTGAAAAATATTTGGCAACCGCGAATGAGGTTTCTGGCATAAAAGTCGTATCCCAGGTCGTTGAAACTGAACAGATCGATGTGGACCTGCTCATCAAGATATCTAATGAACTAGCCAAAAAGGACCCAAAGACCGTGGCAATCTTCATAAGCGTGAACAAAGACGCAAAGGTCGTGGCAAGAGTCGGCGAAGAAGCCCGGAAACGCGGAATCGACGCCAGAGAGATAGCCCGCGAAGCTGCAGCTGAGCTGGGCGGAGGCGGCAGCGGAAGACCCGAGTTCGCTCAAGGCGGAGGCACGCGGGTCGAAAAAGCCACCAAAGCCTTAGAAAAAGCGGAAGCCATTATACATAGAAAGGTTGAGGGATGAGACCGTGTCTCTTGAATGGAAAGATATTGAAAAGAAATGGAGAGCAGAATGGGAGAAGGCGCGGGTCTTTGAGGCGGATGCTGACGCCGAGAGGAAAAAATGTTTTGTTACCTTTCCATACCCATACATGAACGGACCGCTCCACATTGGTCACGGCTTCACTGCGACGCGGGTTGACGTGTACGCCCGTTTCATGCGCATGAAGGGATACAACACGCTTTTTCCTTGGGCTTGGCACTGGACCGGCGAGCCGATCGTAGGTGCAGCGTTGCGTGTAGCGAAGGGTGACAAAGAACTGATCAAGGCGCTTAAAGATGTCGACGGGGTTCCCGAGGAGGAACTTGCGAAGTTTGTTGACCCGGTGTATATGGCTGAGTATTACACGCGTGAAGGAAAAGAGGCAGCGAAAAGGATCGGTTTCTCAATAGATTGGAGAAGAGAGTTTCACACGACTTCTTTGGAGCCAGCCTACAACCGCTTCATCGAATGGCAGTATAAGATCCTGCGCCAAAAAGGATACGTCGCGAAGGGAACCCACCCCGTAGTCTGGTGCCCCAATGATGAGAGCCCGACCGGCGACCACGATCGCCTTGAAGGCGAAGGCGTCTCGCCCGAAGAGTACACACTGTTGAAGTTTCCGTTTGATGGAGCCTTTCTGCCAGCCGCGACCTTTAGACCTGAAACAATCTTCGGCATCACAAACATGTTCATAAACCCCGAAGCCGATTACGTTGAGGCAAAAGTGGACAGCGAAAGATGGATCATCAGCCAAGAAGCCGCAGCGAAATTTTCTGAACAGCTGAAAAAGGTCGAGGTCATTCGGAAACTCAAAGGCTCGGAGCTCATTGGCAAACGCTTCAGAGACCCAATAACCGACAGGCAGCTCCCAATACTGCCGGGGCTGTTCGTCGATCCCAACGCAGCCACAGGCGTCGTCTACAGCGTTCCAGCCCATGCCCCAGCTGACTACGTGGCTCTGCGAGACCTGGTTAAGAAGCCTGAGGACCTGACAAAATTCGGCATTGACCCGGAATCTGTTCGGGAGATCCAGCCGATCTCTCTCATCAGTGTTGAGGGATACGGAGAATATCCAGCGGTCGAGATAGTTGAGCAGATGGGTATCAGGGACCAGTTCGATCCTAGGCTTGACGAGGCGACCTCCAACATCTACAGCAAAGAGTTCCACGCGGGAACATTGAAGCCTAACTGCGGCAAATACTCTGGCAAACTGGTCCGCGAAGTCAAGGCTGAGCTGATAGAAGACTTCAAGAAGGCGAACATATCCGACTCGATGTATGATCTTCCACAAAAAGTCACATGCAGATGCACAACAAGGTGCATAGTCAAAATTCTCTCAGACCAATGGTTCCTGCGTTACTCGGACCCAGAATGGAAGTGCCTAGCGCACGAAGCCATCGACGCGGCGCAGATTTTTCCCGAGACTGCCCGCCCGTACTTCCACGACAAGATCGACTGGCTTCATGACTGGGCGTGCGCCCGCAGAACCGGCCTAGGGACACCTTTGCCTTGGAGCCCCGGCTGGGTAATCGAGAGCCTCAGTGACTCGACCATCTACATGGCTTTCTACACCATAGTCAAACACATCCGTCAACACAACATTAAACCTGAGCAGCTTACAGACGAAGTTTTCGATTTCTTCTTCGGAAAAGGAGACTTGAAGAAAGCCTCGGAGAACTCGAGTATTGAGCCTTCCGTCTTAGCCAGTATAAGGAATGAATTCACATACTGGTATCCTGTAGATTTGAGAGTCTCAGGTAAGGATCTCGTCCCGAATCATTTGTCGTTCTTCATATTCCAGCATACCGCGTTCTTCCCGAAGCAATACTGGCCACGGGGCATTGGCGTCAACGGCATGTTGTCGATTGAAGGAGAAAAAATGTCCAAGTCGAAGGGCAACTTCATCACGTTGAAAGAAGCGGTTAACCGTTTCGGAGCAGACGTGGCGAGGCTTACTCTAATCTTTGGCGCAGAATACATGGACGACGCTGATTGGCGCGAAGAGAATGCAAAAGGCATAGACGCAAAACTCAAAGCCCTGTACAGTTTCGTGAATCAGATCGTCAACCTTTCGGATCAGTCGAAGCCGAGTAACTTGGACCGGTGGCTGATGTCAGCGCTACAGAAAAGAATTCGCGAAGTCACGACAGCCATCGAGGAACTGAAGACTAGAACCGCGGCAGAAGTTGCCCTCTTTGAAGTTTGGAACGACATCAAATGGTACCTCAGACGAACAGAAAAACCGAACCCGAAAACTCTAAGAGAAGTGGCAAACATCTGGGTCCGCCTGTTGGCTCCCTTCGCGCCGTACCTGTGCGAAGAACTTTGGCATTGCTTGGGCAATACGGGCTTTGCCTCTATCGCTGAATGGCCGGCTTACGATCACCCGAGAGTTGATGCCGCAGCCGAGGAGATCGAGGACCTCGTCAAGAATCTGTTGGAGGACACCTCGAATGTCCTGAAGGCCACGAAGATGACGCCGAGCAAGATCTGCTACTACACAGCCTCCACGTGGAAGTGGAAGGCCTACTCGGCAGCCCTAGAGAAGTCTGCGACAAAGAAGGTTGAGATGCGCGACCTAATGGCTGAGCTTATGAAAGAGCTGGAGCTCAAAAAGGCGGCGAAGAACGTAGCCAGTTTCGCAAGCCAAATAATCGTAGAAGTTAACGCACTTCCCGAAGAGAAGCGACAGAAGCGTCTCGAAGCAGGAACACTCGACGAGAAGGGTGGGATTGCCGAAGCAAAGACATTCTTTGGAAGAGAGTTCAACGCCGAGATCCAGATTTTCGACGAAGAAGAACCGCAACGGCATGATCCGCGAGGAAGGGCGGCAGCGGCGAAACCCTATAGACCAGCAATTTACATCGAGTAGGAAGGCAACATCACGTGTATCCCTCAATTGGGCCTTGAATATTCAAGCAGGTCCCAACGCCAAACTTATTAAGGAGTTATGCGATTTTTTTCAACTATGTCTCATGAAACAGCTTTAGGAAAAGTAAGAAAGGACCTTAAGAAGGTCGAAGAGGACCTCAGCCAACTGGAGGGCCAGAAGAATGCGATCGAGGAGAAGTACACATCTGTCAAGCAAGAAGAGGACAAGGTGGTAGAAGAACTTCGGAAATGCCGAGACTCCTACAAGTATAACCAGCTCGAAATGAGACTTAACATGCTCTCCAGACGGAGAAAGGAGGTAGAAGCCCAGAGAGAAGAGAACGAGAGAAAGATGAGGGGCTACCGCGAAGAGATAGTGAAACTACAGGCAAAAATAGAATACCTAAAGCCGAGAGACGCCAAATTCATCACGGAAAAAGTACAACAGGACGAGCCTACCAAATAGGTTCACATTGCACGTGGAAAGATATTCAGGGAACACGCGCTGTCGCAGTGCTATTTTTTGAAGGTTTTGCCTTTCTGTTCAGGCACTATGTTGAGAGGGTATGCTCCGGAAAGGACTCTTCTGATTTCTTCTACGACTGCTAGGACCATCATCCGTCTTGTCTCTTCAGTGTAGGTACCTATGTGCGGCGCCAACACGGTGTTCTCCAATTTGGTCAAAGGGCTGTCTGAGGGTAAAGGTTCCTTCTTAAACACATCTAAGCCTGCGCCTGCGATCCAGTGTTCCTGCAGTGCCTTAATGAGCGCCTGTTCATCTACAACCGAGCCTCTGGACGTGTTTATGAGGTATGCCGTTTTCTTCATGAGCCTCAGTTCCCTTTCGCCTATAAGGGAGACTGTCTCGGTTCTCAGAGGAACATGGAGAGAGATAAAGTCTGATTCTTTCAAGAGATCATCAAAACCCACGTAACGAAGCCCCAGTTCTTTCTCCAATTTCTCTTTGCGGATCTGATCATAATAGACCAGATTCATCTCGAACGCCTTTGCCCGACAGGCCACTTCCCATCCAATGCGACCCAAGCCTATTATGCCGAGAGTCTTCCCTGATAGGTCTTCCCCAAAGGGTAGCGGCATCACGCCGGGCTTGCCCCATTCGGTTCTCACATGCTTGTCGGCGTGCAAGAGTCCTCTTGAGAGGCAGGTTATCAGTGCCATTGTTAGTTCGGCCACAGCTTTGGACAAGATGCCTGGCGTATATGTGACGTAGATTCCTCTTTTGGTGCAGGCTTCCACGTCGATGTTGTCGTAGCCGACTCCGAACCGTGCGACAATTTTCATCTTAGGCGCGTGCTTCAGCATTTCTTCATCAACATGCTCAAGGAGAATGACTACAGCCTCGGCGTCTCTGAGGTCTTTGAAGAACTCTTCCTTTACCTCGAAAGAACTGTAGTGGACATCCGCGATGTCGCTTAACGAATTTTTGTACAGGTCCAAAATTTCGCGATTTACCTTGCTGGTTGAGACTACCACTTTGGGTTTCATTTCTCCGCCTCTTTGAAGGATTTTTACTCATAAGTGGAGAGATGCTGTTAATAAAAACAGCTTTTTCTGGGGCAAAAGTGATTGCGAATGGTCAGTGCAGACGTTTCAAGATAGGGGTGTCACAGCCTAGGCTCCACGCCGTCGCCACACATCATCCCAAATATCTCTTGGGTCCGCCCCCTTATTTATTCTAATCGTATCCTTCCTGCCCGTCGGACAAGTTTATTATTATCTCTCAGCTATAATCTCAGAATATCCTTAAGGGGGCATCGGAAGATCAGAATCGCCGTCTTGGACCTAGACAAGTGCAAACCCAAACGCTGTGACAGAGCCTGCATTAGGTTCTGCCCGCAAGTCCGAAGCAGAGTAGAAGCCATACGTTTCGAAGATGGAAAGCCCGTCATCTCGGAGGTCCTTTGCACGGGATGCGGCATATGCGTGAAGAAATGTCCCTTCAAAGCCATCTCAATCGTGAACCTACCAGATGAGCTACAAGAAAAATGCACGCACCGCTTTGGACCGAACACCTTCAAACTTTTCCGCCTGCCGATACCTTCGCCCGGCGTGGTGTTGGGGCTGCTTGGGCAGAACGGTATCGGGAAATCGACCGCCCTGAAGATTCTTTCGGGCGAGATAAAGCTAAATTTGGGAAGATATGAGAATCCCCCCGAATGGTCCGATATCGTTGAGTATTTTCGGGGTTCTACGCTTCAGACTTACTTCCGAAAGATGAGCCAAAAGACGCTCAAAGTAGTTCATAAGCCCCAATATGTAGACAGGATCCCGCAGTCAGTAAGCGGCAGCGTTGGCGAGATATTGAAGAAAGTTGACGAGAAGGCGAAACTTCCAGAAATCTCCAAAATGCTTCAGCTAAACGTAGTCATGGACCGAGAAATCAGCATCCTAAGCGGCGGCGAACTCCAAAGAGTAGCCATCGCGGCAGCCATGTGTCGAGAGGCAGATGTCTATCTCTTCGACGAGCCCTCCAGCTATCTAGACGCGAAGCAGAGGCTGCTGGTTGCAAGGGTTATCCGAAGCCTCACGGAAGAGAACAAGATAGTTGTGGTTGCTGAACATGATCTTGCGGTTCTGGATTACCTCTCAGACCAAGTGTGCATATTCTACGGGGTGCCGGGCGTGTACGGTATCGTTTCCAACGTTCACGTGGTCCGGACAGGGATAAACATATTCCTCGATGGCTACATACCGGATGAAAACATGCGCTTTAGGAAAGAGCCCGTCAGGTTCCATGTCAAGCCGCCCTCAGCTGGCTTGCCAGAATCTTTGGCTAAGCTAAAATGGGGCGAGATGACGAAGACCTTTGGCGGGTTCCGGCTGGATGTAGAAGCAGGAGAAGCGAAAAGCGGCGAAGTCATCGGCGTGCTTGGCCCGAACGGTATTGGGAAGACGACGTTCGTGAAGATGCTTGCGGGAATCGAGAAGCCGGATTCCGGAACAACGCCTGACGAAGGTTCCCTCAGTGTTAGCTATAAGCCGCAGTACATATCCACGGAGTATGAGGGGACAGTCGAAGACTTGCTGAGAAGCATAGCCAAAGAAGACTTCGCCACGAGCTGGTACCGAACAGAGATAATGCAGCCGCTTACCATGGACGTCCTCCTTGACAGACAGGTTAAAGAACTGAGCGGCGGCGAACTGCAGAGGACAGCGATAGCTGCCTGCCTTTCCAGAAAGGCGGACCTGTACCTTCTGGATGAGCCCAGCGCGTACTTGGACGTTGAAGAGAGGCTGACCATGGCTAGGACTTTGAGGCGGATCGTTGAGGACAGAAACGTCATTGCCTTTGTTGTCGAACACGATGTTGTGGCGCAAGACTTCCTCGCAGACCGCCTAATGGTCTTCACAGGCGAACCGGGCACGCGGGGAACAGCTGAAGCTCCGACAAGCCTCCTGAACGGCATGAACCGGTTCCTCAGCGACATGCAGATAACCTTCCGAAGAGACCTTGATACTAGGAGACCGCGGGTAAACAAAGAGGGCTCAAGGCTGGACAAACATCAGAAAGAGAAGGGACAATACTATTATGTGGAGTAAAGGCAAGGTGTTCTCATGGCTTCCGACACGGTGTTGACGCCGCCGCGCAGGCTCATCTTCTTCGCAACCGGCAACATCCACAAGTTCAACGAAGCCAGAGTAGCGCTTGCGGAGCACAATATTGTCGTTGCCATGCTCAGATTAAAGACTCTGGAGATTCAGGCGGACGATTTGGGGAAGGTCGCCGAGGCAAGTGTCTTGGATGTCTCTCGGAAGACCCGGCTGCCGATAATCGTTGAGGACGCGGGTCTCTTCATAGACGCGTTGAATGGTTTCCCGGGACCATACTCCTCATACGTCTACAGAACAATAGGCAAGGAGGGAACCCTCAAGCTGCTAACGGGCATCGAGAACCGTAAGGCTCGCTTCAAATCGGCAGTTGTCTTCTGCGGTCCGAAAAAAACTTTGAAACATCTCGAGGGAATCGTCGAAGGAACGATCACTGAAGAAGTGAGGGGCAGCTCAGGCTTCGGTTTCGACCCAATCTTCGAGCCAACAGAGCAGAGAGGAAAAACCTTCGGAGAAATGACGGACGAAGAGAAAAACAGAATTTCCCACAGAGCCCGTGCCCTCAGAAAATTCGCAGAATGGTACAAAACACAGGCGCCCTAACAACTGGAAGCCCAAATCCTTAGGCTTTCAACAAAGTTTTTAAATATGGGCACGTCCTTCTTTAGGAGTCTTCGGCGAGGGAAAAAACAGTGCCAAAGAAAGAAAAAGGCAAGTCACATTCAGTCCGGCCTGTTGGGAAGAGAAGCCCGAGCTGGTGCAAGTATCAGCCGGAAGAAGTGGAGACCCTAGTGCTCAAGCTCGCGGGCGAAGGCAACTCCCCGAGCAAAATCGGCGTAATCCTGCGCGACCAGTACGGCGTTCCCTTGGTGAAACAGGTTGTTGGGAAGGGCATAACCGACATTCTGGAGGAGAACAACCTTAAGCCGGCGCTTCCTGAGGATCTGACGGTTTTGATGCGTAAGGCTTCGCGCCTCCACGTGCATCTGGAGAACAACAGAAGCGACAGATACAACAAGAAATCTGTTCAGGTCCTTGAATCAAAGATCCGTGACTTGGCAAGATACTACAAGCGCAAAGGGATTCTGCCCGAAGACTGGAAATACGTTCCAACCTATCTCTCGGCGAAGTAGCAAGTGATCCCATGGCGGCCGAGGACAAGGGAAACAAAGCCCTTCTTAAAGAGACCCGCAGAGCCGCCGAAGCCATTTTGAAGCACCTGAAAGAAAACAAAGGCATCACCGTAGTCTCTCACTTGGACGCCGACGGACTGTCAGCCGCGGGAATCATGGGCGCGGCGCTGACTCGGTTGGGCGCTGCTTTTCGCGTTAGGATCGAAAGATGGCTGGACGAAAAGATAATCGGGGAATTAGCTTCGGAGAAGAACCAACTGACGATCCTCACGGACATGGGAAGCGGCCAGCTTGACATCCTGAACGCGGGGTTCACAGAAAAACTCGTCATTCTCGATCACCACCAGCCTGTTGGCACAGCGAACAAGGGCTTCGTACATGTGAACCCCCACCTTTGCGGAATAGATGGCGCACGGGAAATAAGCGGCTCCGGTGTTGCCTATCTTGCTGCGAAGGCGCTTTCAGAAAAAAACATCGACTTGGCATGCATAGCGATTGTTGGCGCTCTGGGGGACATGCAAGACAAGAACGCCGAGCATAAGCTTATGGGCGCGAACGAGCCGATCGTTGCGGATGCCGTCAAGGCAGGATGCCTCCAGACCGAGACTGACCTTCTGTTCTTTGGGAGGGAGACCCGTCCGATCCACAAAGCCTTAGCTTATACGACGACGCCTTTTTTGCCGGGTATCAGCGGCGAAGAAGACAAGACTTTGGAGTTCCTCATCAACAAGGTGAACATCAAGATAAAGGAAGACGACAAGTGGCGGGCTCTGAGGGACCTATCGAAAGAGGAGAAGCAGAGGCTCTTCTCGGAGCTGTCTGACTACCTCGCATCTAAGGGCTTACCCGGCGAAGTTGCGATGAGCCTTTTAGGCACCGTGTACGTGCTTCCGCGAGAGGAACCTTGGACGCCGCTCAGAGACGCCAGAGAGTTCGCTTTGCTGCTTAATTCCACGGGGAGAACGGGGAAACCGGGCTTAGGCGTGGCAATATGCATGGGTGATCGTGCAGAGGCGCTTGACGAGGCGAACAAGGCGCTGGACGAATACAGGCAGACTATTATGCAGTATCTCAGGTGGCTGGATGAGAACCCTGACCGCATCGAAGAGATGGACAGCATATACGTATTGCGAGGGGAACAAACCATCGACGAAAAAGCGATAAGCGCCATATCCACAATCATTTCAACAGGCATGCCTAACGCAGAGAAACCGATGATCGCCTATTCCTCTGTCCCTGAAGAGGACCTCCTCAAGATTTCAGCAAGAGCCTCTGATGTATTGATCAAGAAAGGGTTGGACCTAGGCGAAATCTTGCGCGTAGCGGCGGAAAAATACTCAGGGGTCGGCGGTGGACACGATGTGGCGGCAGGGGCGCAGGTTCCTTACCAGCAAAAAGAAGATTTCCTCAACTACATAAATGAACTGATCAAAGAACAATTAGGAGGACCGAAAAAGAACGAAAGCCGAAATAACATTGGCTTACGAAAGCGCTCGGGAAGCTAAGGCGGTCTCCGAGGCTGTGGCTCCCGACAACGTCAAGGCGCCTAAAAGCCTTTACGTGAAGACAGACAAGGTTGACAGCAGTGTGGTGACCTCGATAGAGTATGAGGGCGATAATCTTATGACGTTTCTGTCCACAATTGACGATCTCTTGAGCTGCGTATCAGTCGCGGAAAAAGCCTTCTCGGCAACGAAGAAACTGAAATAGCGAAGATTTTTCCTTCCTGCGGCAGATAAAGTGATGTTATCGTTGTCAACAAAAAAAATTTTTTGGACGTCTGGCGTCGGATTCCGACAATAGATCTTTCAGCAGGCTCGCAGCCCCCTTTTTTGTTGGTGTGATTCGGTCTTTTTTGGTGAGGTCTCTTCTTTCTAGGATGAGGGGGAAAGAATGTTGCTTAGTGTATCGTCTAGAAGGCTAACGTATTCTTCGGTATCGCAGTGGATGTCGGCTTCACCCGTTGTTTCAAGTGTAGAAACACGATCCAACGTTTTCCCTTTAAAGAGCGGTCGGTTGACCAAAAATAGGATGAAATCTGAGGATCTGCAGTAACAGGTGTACAAGAAGAGATCAAGGTTACGTTCGTTTTTTGCCAGCTTTTTCAAGCCATAGTTTCATGGCTTCTTCAATGGCTTTATTCAGCCTGATTTTTCTCTTCACGGCTTCTATTCTGAACTCCGTGTCCACTTCATCGTCTACTACTATTGTCAATCGGCCCATATCGAGCCCCAGATGGCTGTGAGCGAAGTAGCAAATAAGGCTTTCTGCAAAACAGCAATAACATGAAGACTTATATGTGATTATGAGAATATCAGTAAATGATTGCGCACATCCATATACTTTTTGCTGTACAAAAGCATCTGGAAATAAGGACGTTCATACGAAAATAAAGGGATTCTAGAGAATGGGTAAAGTAAGAAGTGATCACATAAAAAAGGCATCGCGAAAACTCGTCCAAAAGTTTCCAGAGAGGTTTACAAAGGACTTCGAGGATAACAAGAAAGCATTGGAAGTTCTAGCCGAGATACCCTCAAAGAAGTTGAGGAATAGGATAGCTGGTTATATCACTCGACTCGTTGCCAGCACACAAGAAACGAGAGCTGCTTGAGGAGTGTTAAGATTGGAGAAACTGAGCATAATTGAGAAGAAAACCTACGATTTCATAAAAGAAGCGGGAAAAATTCAGACTAGTAACTTACCTGACAAAAGGATGATTGGAGCGATATCTAGCCTGAAGAACAAGGGATTAGTGGAGATCTACAAGAGCTACAGCAGCATGTACAGACGGAAAAAGAAGAAATTCGTAAAAACCAAAAACCATGAGGATGTCAACCAGATCGAAAAGGGAACGAAACAGAAGAGCTCTTAAGAAAAGCGGAGGAAAGGAGAAAAACACCGAGACATTCTATATCTAACCACTTTACCCGGCTGTTCACATTGCATAATGAATGGAGTTGATGATGAGATGAATGAAGAAACCAAGGTTCTTCCAGTAACGTCTGACGAGGTGGTTCTGATCTTAGGATCACTAACCATAGAAGAAATAGAATCGTCTTTCGACGATACATTTTCGAAAGAAGTCAGATTAAATAGCGAGATTGAAGATGAAACTGGAAGAATAGAGTTAGAAGCCACTTCCGTAATATGCTAGGATTCTCTATTTGAAAGGATTAGAAATAAACAGATAGGTGTGATCTCTAGACAATTATCCGAGGGATTTCTGCAAGATCGATAAGTATGCAAAAATAGACAGTATCTTCGACAGAGGCTGCATAATAGAGTCAATTCGGAAATGGGTTCTCTTGAAACTAGTCGAATTCAAGGTTCATCAATCTACCTAGGTTTTTGTACCGATTTCTTACAGTAACCTCGGTGACGCCTGTAGCGGCGGCGATTTCTTTTTGGGTTATCTTGTTACCTGTTTTAAGTGATCCTATGTATAATGCAGCCGCGGCTAGTCCTAGAGGGTCCTTGCCAGCTGTTATGTGTTCTCTTCCCGCTTGTTGAAGAACCTCCAATGCATAGTGCTGGGCTTCACCTGAAAGGTCGGCTCTTTCAGCTATCTTCGTTAGATATTTTGAAGGGTTTGATATTGGCATATGGAGCCCGAGCTCTTTTATTATGAGTCTGTAATCTCTAGAGACTTCTTTTCTGCTAACCAAGGCTTTTTCTGAGACTTCTCTTAGGCTTCTGGGCGTGCGTGTATGTCTGCAAGCCGCATATAAAGAGGCTGCAACGATGCCAGCTATTGATCTTCCACGCACCAAACCCTGATCTAATGCTTTACGGTAGATCAAAGCAGCTTTTTCCTTCACTGAATCAGGGAGAGACAATTTGTCTGATAAGCGGTCGAGCTCAGTCATAGCTTGTGCGAGATTCCTGTCTATAGACGAGTGGGCACGCGATCGTATCTGCCATTTTCGTAGCCGCCACATCTGCAGCTTTTTCTCCGAGGATAGCTTGCGACCGTGAGCATCACGACTCACGTTGCTTATCGTTGTTGAAAGACCCTTGTCATGAATAGAATAGGACGTCGGCACACCAACTCGGCTTCGAGATTCCTTCTCTTCTTTGGTGAAAGCTCTCCATTCTGGGCCTCTGTCAACATCAACATCTTCAATGACTAAGCCACAATCACCACAAATAGTCTCTCCCATACCATGATCAAATACTAGTTCTTCCCCTCCGCACTCGGGGCATTTCCTAGACGCTATCTTCTGTATTCCTTCTATGTTCTTCACCCTGTCCTATGCACATTCATCTATGAAGCCCACTCATAATAGGATTCTTCATACAAAAGTCAGAATCTGCCTACTTGAGAAACCTTCTCCCATAAATATAACAATGTTATTATATATAAACCTTTCGGTTATTTCTACAATTCTACCGAGAAGAGTATACTTCTTTTTCTTGAGGCTCTTCTTCCATTGGAGAATTCTGACAATCCGTTATTGATGCCTGTTTTTCTGCATGCAAAAACGTTTTCACGGAAATCTACGTCACAGTCGAGCGGACAATCTTCCGAAGCCAGTCAAGCGAGTTCACAGCAAAAGTCGCTTCAACTCTAGAAGAATACACGTCTCCTAGAGCTCGGCTTCGAATTCATGTCTGACTAAGGCGACGAGAAGGTTCTGCGCAAACGCAAGTGACCCATATAACTTCAACTCAAAGTCCAGAAATCTAACAAAAAGGTTTTTTAGGTTCCGTCTTCTAAATCTGCAAGAAGAAATGCAGAAGCGAATGAGGTGGTGAATCTGTCCGTATTTGCTGTTCCTGGAGCCTACGACCGGGCAATCACGGTCTTTTCCCCAGATGGGCGCCTCTTCCAAGTGGAATACGCGCTTGAAACAGTCTATCGAGGCTCGACCATTGTAGGTCTTTTGTGCCCTGAAGGAGTTGTAATTGGCGCAGAAGAGAAAATTGAGTCAAATTTGCAGGATCCAAACTTCAGCCAAAAGATCTATGAGGTTGATGAACATCTGGGAGCCGCGGTTATAGGTCTAAGCTCAGATGCACGGATATTGATTGACGAGGCAAGAGTTTACGCTCAGAGTAATCGGCTCATGTACGATGAACCCATAGACGTAGAGATACTGGCAAAAAGAATCGGCGACATAAAGCAGCTGTACACCCAACATGCAGGTGTCAGACCCTTCGGCGTCTCAATAATCTTCGGCGGAGTCGACAAGGTCGGGGGGCACTTGTTCACTACAGACCCAAGCGGCACATACAGATCCTACAAGGCAGTAACCATTGGAATCGGAAGAGAAGTCGTCGAGAACATACTCAAAGAAGAATACCGCGAAGATCTTTCATTAAAAGAAGCCATAGGGCTAGCGGTGAAATGCCTCGCCAAATCCATTCAAACCAGAGGAGAACAACCAAACCTAAAGATGGCAGTTGTGCCCGCTGAGACCAAGAGATTCAAGATATTGTCAGCCGAAGAAACGGATAGCCACCTGAAGCTCGCCTTGGGCAGTGGAACTAAATGAGCCGAGCTTACACAGTTGCCCGCATGACCATAAATGGAGAAAACTTTGAGATCCTCGTGAAGCCCGATCCCGCCTTAGCTTTCCGCTCTGGCAAGTCCCTATCCATCTCAGAGGTCTTGGCAACCGAGACAATCTTTGAAGACGCAAACAAAGGCACAAGGGCTTCAGAAAAGAAGCTCAAAGACGCCTTCGGAACACCGGACGTACAAGAGATAGCCAGAACAATCCTCAAAAAAGGAAGCCTGCAGCTGACCACGGAACAGAGAAAAAGAATGGTTGAAGAGAGACGCAGGCAGATAATCACCTTTTTGGCTCGGGAATGCGTTGACCCACGGACGAAACTTCCACACCCGCCGACACGCATAGAACAAGCCTTGGAACAAACCCGTTTCGCAGTAGACCCCTCTGAACCCGTCGAGAAACAAGCAAATGAAGCCCTCAAGGTCCTACGTGCAATCCTGCCGATAAGCATAGAAAAAATAACGGTCGCTGTCACAATCCCCCCAGAATACGCCAGCAGAGCATACGGAACCGTCAAATCATATGGAACAATAAAGAGCGAAAACTGGCTTGGTAACGGCTCATGGACCGCAATGATAGAGATGCCCGCAGGGCTTTACGGACCCCTGCTAGAGAAAGTGGGCGAGATTACTCGAGGAAATCTTGAAGCCAAAATTGTCAAATGAAAAAAGGAGGTTAAGAAATGTCGTTATTTTATGAAAAAAAGCAGATAGTGACGCCAGGTGACCTCATAGCTGAAGGTGACTACTTGGCTGGACTAAACACACATCGAGAAGGTAACAAGATCTATGCTAGCCGCCTTGGACTTGTCGAGTACGATCAGAGAAAAGTCCATGTCGTAGCCTTAAACACATCCTACATTCCATCGATAGGAGATCAAGTCATCGGAAGAATCGCGGATGTCAACATGAGCGGATGGACAGTGGACATCAACTCGCCGTATCCGGCAGTGTTGCGAGCCTCAGAAGCCCTCAACAGACCCTTTAGCCCGCAGAGAGACGACCTGTCAAGATTCTTGGATGTAGGCGACCTCGTAATCGCAGTGATCATAGGATTCGACCGAACGAGAGACCCAAGCCTGACAATACGCGAACCGGGATTAGGAAAGATCAGTCAAGGACAGATCATCATGGTCTCTCCAGCAAAGATACCTAGAGTAATAGGTCGAAAAGGCTCAATGGTCAGCATGATAAAGAACGAAACCGGATGCAAAATAATAGTCGGAAAGAACGGACCGATATTGATCTCGGGCGAAAAACCCGAAGACGAAGGATTGGCCATAATGGCCATTCAGAAGATTGAACAGGAAGCTCACACCTCCGGTCTAACAGACCGCGTGTCTGAGATGATGAAGAAGGAAAAGGAGGCACTCGAGAAATGACGGAAAAAGTAAAACTCGTTGATGAAAAAGGTATCAGAACAGATGGAAGAGGACTGAATGATTTAAGACCCATTAAGGTAGAGGTCGGTGTGCTAAGCAACGCCGATGGCTCAGCCTACATTGAACAGGGCAAGAACAGGATACTTGCCGCCGTCTACGGACCACGGGAAGCACATCCACGGCATCTGGCGCTCCCCGACCGGTCATTGCTGCGTTGCAGATACCACATGGCGCCCTTTTCGGTAGACGAAAGGAAGTCGCCGGCGCCCTCTAGACGTGAAACGGAACTTTCCATGGTGATTCGGGAAGCCTTGGCACCAGCCATATTCTTGGAACAGTTTCCAAGAACCTCAATAGACCTATTCATCGAGGTCTTGCAGGCAGACGGCGGGACAAGATGCGCCGGATTAACCGTGGCGGCTCTGGCATTGGCTGACGCAGGCATTCCCATGAGAGACTTGGTTGTTGCTTGTGCGGCCGGGAAAATCGGCGGACACTTAGCCCTTGACTTGAACGACACAGAAGACAAAGAAGGAGAATCTGACGTGCCAGTGGCATACATGCCCGCTTTTGACTCAGTAACCCTGCTTCAGATGGACGGGTTGCTGACTCTGGACGAGTTCAAACAAACCGTGGAAATCGCGCTTAACGGCTGCAAACAGATCTACAATCTCCAGAAGGAAGCCTTAAAAGCGAAGTATCTCGCAATCAAAGAGGAGGTAGAAGAAGGATGTCTTCAATAGCGATCTCACGCATCAGACGGAAGCAGATAGCCCAATGTGTTCTCAGCGGAAAGAGACTGGACGGAAGAGGGCTGACTGACTATCGCCCCATCCAGATAGAACGCGGCATAATAGAGCGCGCCGAAGGTTCCGCGAGGGTTCGTTTGGGCAAGACCGAAGTCTTGGTTGGAGTTAAAGTTGGGGTAGGTGACCCGTTCGCAGATAGACCGAATGATGGGATTCTCGCTGTCAACTCGGAGTTCGTGCCTCTGGCGTCGCCAGAGTTTGAAGCGGGTCCTCCGGGCGAAGAATCCATAGAGCTCGCGCGGGTTGTTGACAGGGGAATCCGCGAATCCAAAGCCATCGATCTTGAGAAGCTCTGCATGGTCCCCGGCAAGAAGGTGCTTGCTGTCTTTGTCGACATCTATGTGCTTAACCACGACGGAAACCTAATAGACGCCGCGTCGCTGGCTGCGCTCTCTGCGCTCATGAATACAAAGATCTTCAAGTACGAAATCGAGGATGGCGAGATCAAAAAGAAACCAGGCTTGAAAGAGCTGCCGATCAAGAACTATCCAATAGCCGTCACCTTTGCCAGCATAAACGGGAAGTTGGTCGTAGACCCAGAGATTGACGAGGAACAAGTCATGGACGGTCGGTTAACAATCACCTGCGAGAAGGACGGAAAAATCTGCGCAGCGCAAAAGGGCGGACAAGGCGCCTTAACAGTGCAAGAGATAGCTGAAGCAACCTCCATAGCTAAGGCAAAAGCTGAAGAAAACAGAAAACTGGTGGTCGGAGGCTGATGGGCCAAAAGAAAAGAACAAAGAAAATCGGACCCTCAGGTGGATTAGGCGTAAAATACGGCGTTTCAGTTAGGAAAAGCCACAACAAAATAATCACAGAAGTCAGGCAGAGCCACATGTGCCCAAACTGCGGATTCAAAAGAGTTCGCCGAGAAAGCGTAGGCATATGGGCATGCCGAAAATGCGGCTTCAAATTCACGGGCGGCGCGTACACACCAACAACGAAGCTGGGGATAACCGCCGAACGTATAGCCAAGTCCTCCTGACTGACAGAGAACAACAGCTGGTTTACGTCGCCTCTCCCTTTTTTATTCCTGTATCTAGCATAGTCACAGTGTAGAGGGAAGAAGCCCGACTGAATTCCGAGCAACGATCGGGTCGCGAGATGGCAATTCGAGGTGCCATGTGAAAATTGGCCAAAAAAGCATCCGCCGTCATACGTCTGCGATTTCCTTCCGTAGAAGAGGCCAAGCTTATGTGTGAGGCTTTGGCGCCGGAGACCGTGGCTTCATCAAGGGGTCGTTCTAGGGTCCAAGTTGGGCTGGAGGAATGTGAACTGGCTCTTTTTTTCGAATCTAGGGACACGGTTGCTTTACGAGCGTCGATAAATTCCTATTTGACTTGGATCATACTGCTGAACGATGTTTATGGAACTCTTAGACAAAAGGCAGAGCAGCCAGAAAGCGCCACAGGTTTGTCTTCCCCTTCTCCCTAAAATGACGAACCGAGACAGACCTGCTTTGAAAAACTGGTAAAACCGCTTCAAGCCGTATTCTCTTGCCGGTTGAGGGTTCATGACTGCGCAGTTCAGAGATTGTGGGGCACTAGCCTCCGCTTATGAGTGTCATGAGGGCTACTGTGTCTTCGTTTCTCAGCTCAATGTCAGGTCCGCCGGTCAGGTTCACAAGGGCGCCGTTCACTGTTACAATGAATGTTGGATCTAGACGGCTTTCTTTGTCAACGTTGAAGAAGTCGCCGAGTCCTTTGCCGTAGGTCTTCGCCAGCGTGTTCAGCAGGTCCTTGAGCGAAGAGCCTTCTCTGATTTCGTATTCCTCTTCCTTTTTGCCGACTTTGGTTCTGACCATGCCTAGGTAGAGAATCTTGACCTGCATGTCCCTTCGATACTCGGATAGTTTCTTGACTGGATTTAAATGTTTCCTGCGGCGTCAGCCCCATGTTTATCGAGGTTTCCCAGACGTTTCTTTTGTGCCATCGTTTCTAGAAACAGCGGATACAACTGTTGGTTTCGCGTTCGGATTTTGGTTTTTTTCACCATATGTTTATAAGTCATTTTATTTTGATTGTTAGAGGTGAAATCCTGTTGATGATTGCAGATGTGGCATCCAGTGTTGAACAAAGCATTCCCTCGCAGGACAATGTCTTAGGAGGGATTGGTTTGGACTTTTCTGGATTGGCACAGCTGCTTTGGTTCATCTTCTTCGCGATCTTCATGTTCTACGGACAACGGATTCAGACAACAATCATGCTCAACGAGATCGGGGGTTCCCTCGCTCGGCTGAAGCTCATCAAAGACCGCGGTCGAGAAATCGCCATAGCAACAATACGGGATCTAGGCAAGCCCACTGAAGACCCGACGGCACGGGTAGATCGAATCCTAGAGCATGTGGACATAGAGCCTGTTAAGCTGGACCCTGCAGGCGTAATCAAGAGACTTGAACACATCATTGATGTCCGAGATTTCAGGTTCAAAGATGAAGTTAAGGCAATGGCTCCGCAGTGCGATGAAACCCAGATTAACAACTTGACTAACATGCTTGAAGCTGCCTTGTCACTGAATCAGATGTACAAGATCGTGAGGCACTTCTACCTGACCGGTAAGAAGACGCTGAGCTTCTACATCATATTGCAGCTCCAGATGATCCTGCCGATCGTGATGAAGGAGGCTGAGGCATTCGCAAGTGCACTGAGAACCTTCACGCTTGGACAGCCAATAGGCGACGGAGTAGGCGCACTTGTAGCCGCCAGGCTGATGTCCGGCAAAGAGAAACGCGTATTAGCCAAAGACACGGTCACGGCGGAAGCACCCATAGACGGACGGATTGCATACATTGTTAAGGCAGAAGGACCGGGTGGGAACGTCGGCAAACCAGGTGAGGCTGTAAAGCAGATTCTTGAGGAGAAAGAGGGTAAGGTTGCCATGATGATAGTCATTGACGCTGCCCAAAAGCTTGAAGGCGAAAAGATCGGGGAAGTAATTGAAGGCGTGGGCGTAGCCATAGGGGGACCGGGCGTCGAGAAGTATAAGGTTGAAGAGGTTGCTACAAAGTACAAGGTCCCGATAAACGCTATCTTGGTAAAGGAAGATATAGGCGACGTTGTTTCCACGATGAGGAAAGAGATATTCGACAGCGTCGACGTGGCAATAGAAAGGATCAAGAGGCTGATCCACGAAAATACCAAAGAAGGCGACGCCGTGATCATTGCGGGCATAGGAAACACTATGGGGATAGCTCAGTAGGGAAACGGCATGAAGCGGAACTCGTCTCTTTCAAAAAAAATCTCGATCTTCTTCTACGTAGTGATTGTCGCAATGTTGATCATTTCGCTTGTCGCTCTTTTTCAAGCAGCAGCGGCATATGCTGAAAACGAATTTTTAGATTTTCAGAGCATCCTTCTAGGCGTAAGCGGATTCGCCCTCTCGGTTTACATCATGGCTGTTATGAGGCGGAAACCGGTGAAGCTAGGCTTTGAAATACCGAAGGTCCTGACAACTCTGCAATGCACGGGTTGCGACTTCAAAAATGCCAGAAACTTCGAGCGCGGAGACTACGTTCTCAAAGAAGCAGGGGAATGCCCAAAATGCAAGGGCTCCCTGATAGTCGCGTCGATCTACAGGGAAGTAGAGAAAGAAGAAAAAGAAGAATAAGGGTTTATCACCCTCTGATCAGGTAATCACCGTGACGCCGTCTTTTTCCACACAAACAGTGTGCTCAGCCTGAGCGACGCATTGTCGGCTAGCCTCAACGAACACGGGATAAGCCATCAAACATTTGGACGAAAGCAGATCCGAGAAAGCGGATTTGTACCCCTGTCCGGTTCCGTATTGTTTGAGCCACCTTTCAGCGAAGGGCAAGGTCCTAAAGTTTGTCTCTATGAACTTCAGGAGGTTCCCCGCCTCAGCCTGCTTCTGAGCCTTCCTCTTCACAAATCTGAAGATGTACGCTTGCGGGCTGTCCTCCACTCTTCCTTCGGCGTGTTTGAGGGTTACGAATGGCTCAATGGCGTATACCTCTCCCGCCCGAATCTTATCCATCGAGAAGTGGGCAACGTTCGGCAGGGACCTACCGCTGTGTATCAAGTAGCGGTCAACCTGATGCCCCGTAAGGTTCGCGATGGGCTTGAACCCGTGCATCTCTATGACCTTCTGAATCTCAGAACCAAACTTGGAAAAGGAAAGCCCGGGTCTCACGATTTTGACAGCCATCTCCAACGCGTCTTCAGCCGCCCGGACCATTGCCTCGTGTTCTGGGCTGAAGCAAACGGTTGTAGCGGTGTCGGCGATGTAGCCGTCCACGTGAACTCCCACATCGATCTTGACAAGCGCGCCCTCCGGAACCTTTTTTTCATCGTCCGGCGGAGAAGTGTAATGCGCAGCCACCTCGTTTACTGAGACGTTGCAGGGAAACGCGGGTTTGCCGCCCAAACGCCTGATCATTTCTTCGGTTTCCTCGCAGATCTGGATGAGCCGCTTTCCCTCGAATGTCTTCCTTTTCATCTCTTCCCTGACTTTTGATGCGATTTCGCCTGCGCGGCGATACTTTTCCAAAACGTCAACTGGAAGCATTTCTGTCAACCCACTCCAAGCAGGGTTTCTACCTAACAAAAGTGAGGCGTGGTTGAACATATCTTTTGCCCTGTTGAGGCTGGACAGACTAGAAGAGACATAGAAACCCATATACGGTACTTTTTAGTATTTTAGCTTCTGTATTATGTGAATGCGCTAAACGTTATGAGCAGAAATTAATCTCGGGGGGAGAGATTCCGTGAATAGGAGAGTGAAGGGGCACCCCATCGTGCTCACGGCTGACCGCACACTCATGAGCGAATATAACGGCGCCATCTTCCTAGGCTTCAGCGCGTGCGTAACAAAAGGACTTGTCCCTCACTGCGTCTACTTTTCCATGCTCTGTCCCTCCGTAGCCGCAAACGACGACGGCTCGGTCAACGTTGCCCCGTGCGGGACGAGAAAGATCGAAGCATCTCTGATAGGTTACGGCTTCAAAGAAAACGACATAATCGTTGCCCACCCCGAGCATCTGGACAAGGCCGTGGGACCAGAAACGAAAGTCGTGGGAATAACGGAGAACGACCCGCTTGGAACGGGACCTGCTACTTCAACCTTCACGCAGATCTTCGGCGGCGAGGCATACATGGCAACAAAGTTCCGGGAACTGCTCAGCCACCCAGCTATCAGGAGGTACAAGCCCAGAATCATAGTAGGCGGACCCGGAGCATGGCAGCTTGAAGACGAGAATGTCAGGAGGGACTTGGGCGTTGACTCAGTCGTGATCGGGGAAGGAGAAAAAGTCGCTGGCCCCCTCTTCGAAAAAGCCGTCAAGGACTATCCGTTGCCTCCGATCGTACACGGCGAAGCTGTCGAAAAAGACGAGATACCCGTTGTCAGAGCAGCCGCCATGAACGGGCTTGTCGAGATCGCACGGGGATGCGGCCGTGGATGCGCTTTCTGTATTCCCACGCTTCAGAAGTATAGGTGCCTTTCGCTTGACCACATATTGAAGGAAGTCAAGGTAAACCTCAGGGCGGGAAGGCAGCCCCTTTTGCATGCTGAAGACGTGCTGAGGTATAAGGCTAGGGGCTTGGATGTTAACAAGGAGGCAGTGGTCGATCTTTTCAGAGCCGTGAAGAATCATCCCGGCGTTGAGTTTGTTAGTCTGAGCCATTTTGCCTTGGCGTCCGTTGCCAGCGCGCCTGAAGTCATCGAGGAGATATCGGACATCGTGGGCGCATCGGAGGGCAGGTGGATGAGCGGGCAGACGGGGATCGAGACGGGCAGCCCTCGGATTATGGATCGTCATATGAGGGGCAAATGTAAGCCGTTTGCGCCTGAGGATTGGCCTCAAGTGGTTGTGGATGCCTTTCAGGTTTTGACAGAGAACAACTGGATTCCGTGTGGCACGGTTATTCTGGGTTTTCCGGGCGAGACTGAGAAGGACCTTGACTTGACTATATCGCTGATTGAAAGATTGAGGCCGTTCAGAAGCGTGATTATTCCGCTTTTCTTCGTGTCGATGGGCGGGCTGAAAGGCGAGTCTGAATCTTTCACTCTGGACAAGATGACGCCTAAGCACACTGAGCTCTTCATGAAGTGTTGGAAGCACAGCTTAGACTGGATGGTTCCCCTTTACGATTGGTGGGCGAACGGCTTCACGCGCAACGGGATTCCTCAGAAGGGGTTCGGTCTGGTCTTCAACTATGCAGTCAGGAAGAGCCGTGAGATGATCGAGACCTGCGAGAAGAGCTACAACTACGACCTGCATTCCATGATTGCAGACTACAGAAACGGAAACCGCAAGGCAATGCCCCTGCCCATCCGCCTGCTGAAGACGATACTGCATTAGAATAGCCTGTCTTCCGAACTGGCATCTCAGCCGCGTATCATGTTATGAAGTTGGTTAGTCCCGCCTCTTGTGCCAGTTCCACTGCCCGTTTCATCTCGTCCGTGGTGAGCCTTCGGCGGAGTTCTGGGATTTCGCGGGCTCTCCATTCGGGCCTATACTGGAACATGATGTTTACCCGCGTGTCTGCGCCGAGGTTCTCCGCTATCCACTTCAAGACGGGCCTTGTGCAGCATTCGATGTGTCCCGGCAGGACAAGGACGCGGATGATGAGTTCGCCGTACCTTTTGCCGTAAAGGTGGTTCCGCGTGCAGGCTTCCCAGTAGTTGGGCGCGTCTGAGATTCTTTTGGCGCATTCGCCCGGTCCGTATTTGAAGTCCAACAGGTAGATGTCGGCGAATCCTGCGAGCAGCTGAGCGGTCTCTTCGCTGTAGTAGGCGTTGGAGTTCCACACGATTGGGACGCCGATTTCTACGTGTTTGAAGGTTTCGAGCCACTGTTGAAGCCAAGGAGTGGGTTCGCCGCCGACCAGATTGATGTTTCTGCATCCGTTTCGCCGCAGCCGCTTGACCGCTGAAGCCATCTGCTGGGGCGAGTATGTTTCGCCGGTTTCGAACCACTGCGAGATTGTCCAGTTTTGGCAGTGGAGGCAGCGGATCGTGCAGCCCATCGTGAATATGGTTCCGGAGGGAACCAGCTCCGGCTCTTCGCCCATATGCTCGAACATCGAGGAGACCTGCATCTGCAAGCCGCATTTGCAGTAGCCCATCTTGCCCTCCAGCCTGTTGGCTCCGCATCGCCGCGTGCAGAGGTGACAGTGCCTGAGGACTTGGTTTGCAATCTCGGTTTTGAGGTCCAGATAAGACTTTTCTGGGCTTTCTAGGTCGGCTAGGCGTTTTTCGCCGTTGTCTATTTCTTTCTGTAGGGTTTGGAATTCTTCTGTTGCCTTTTCATGCGTAAGCCAGAGCTTCTGAAGCTGGTCGTCTTTGCTGAAGTCTGCTGGGAGTCTCTTGGCGATCATGAATTTTGCTGGTTTCTCGTCCTGCATGACGGCGAAGTATCGGGCTAGGCTCGCCTTTGCCTTCTTGTCCCTCAGGACTTCAAGTGAGTCTGCCCTCAGAACCCGCCACATGACTGTTCAAATGATTTGTGAGTCCAGCTGTGCCTTAAAAGGTTGCGCTCTTCTTATGTTCGTCTCTGGGAAAGGCGGTTTCAAACTCTTTGGCTGTGCCTTTAGAAGATGGGTTGGGGTAATGCGAAGCCTTCTTTGTGTAGTTTGCCTTGGATGGCGATGTGTTTTCCGCATTTTGGGCATTGCATGTTTTCGGTTATGTTCCATTTGGCTATGTCGAAGCCGAATCGTCTGATGAGGAGTTCTTGGCATTGTGGGCAGTAGGTGTTCTCGTGCCTGTGTCCCGCGACGTTTCCGAGGTAGACATAGTTCAAGCCTGAGGCGCGGGCGGCTTCGTAGGCTTCTTCGAGGGTTTTGAGCTGCGTTGACGGGGTGCCGTTCATCTTGTAGTTTGGATGGAACCTCAGCAGGTGGAAAGGCGTGTCTTCTCCGAGGTTCTCGCGTATCCATGTTGCGAGCTGTCTTATCCTTTCGGGCGAGTCGCCTATTTTCGGGATGACCAGATTCGTGACTTCGACGTGGATGTTGTGCTTCTTCATTTCTTTCATGGCTTCGTAGATGGGTTCAACCGCGGGCACGGATGAAAAGGTCCTGTAGAATTCTGGGTCGCCGCCGCCTTTGAAGTCAACAGTTGCCGCGTCCAAGTACGGCGCGATTGTCTTGACGGCATCTGTTGTCATGTAGCCGTTCGTGACGAAGGTGTTGAAGAGTCCGCGTTCGTGGGCTAGGACCGCCGTGTCGTAGGCGTACTCGAAGAAGATCGTCGGCTCCGTGTACGTGTAGCTTATGCCCAAGCAACCATACTCAGATGCTGCCTTCACGACGGCTTCGGGTGGGAAGTCCCTTCCTGTGATGTCCTTCTCTTGGCTTATGCTCCAGTTGTCGCAGAACTGGCATCGGAAGTTGCATCCGACGGTGGCGATTGACATGACAAGCGAGCCCGGGTGAAAATGTGAAAGCGGCTTCTTGCCGATCGGGTCCACATGTGCGGCGCAGGCTTTGGCATAGTTAAGCGAATAGAGCTTGCCCGTCTGGTTCTTCCTGACCCCGCAGAACCCGTAGCCGCCGTCTGGGATGAGGCATCTGCGCGCACAAAGATAGCATCTCACCTTGCCGTCTTGAAGAGGCTCGTAAAGCATGGCTTCGCGAGAAGACACGAGGCTAACACACCCCAAAGACAAACAAAACATAAACCACCCATAAATTTAATCATTTCCCAAACCCAAACTTTCTAACAATTCAAATTCGAGTGCGCCTACTATTAATTATTCTTTAATATAATACTGCTTTAGTTATATCCCTGTGTATATAGAAAAAGTAAGGAGAAATTAAGTATGGGTAAAGGCATGTTTTTTAAGAAAGACCCTTTACAAAAACCAAAATGGGAAAAATTACATAACAAAAATTATCATCCTTCCCCAGAACAAATTATAGAGCGGGTTACCAATGCCAAAAAGAAAAATATTTGGCTGTTTGATGATTGGAGCAAAATATTACAAATGAAGTTAGATGTTAAGAATAAAATTGTGTTAGAAATTGGATGCGGTGGTGGATGGTATCTTGTTCAGATGCTTTATCGTGGTGCGTCAAAAGTTATAGGCTTTGAAATCAGTCAATCTGTCATAAATAAAGCAAAGGCAGTTTTTAATGCATTAAACCTGGACAACTACGAATTGTATGAAGTAGATGAGCGTTATCTTAGTGTATTACCAGCCAAAAGCGTGGATATTATATTTGAAATTACAGTATTTCAGCATGTATCTGAAGAAGTGACGAGGAACTACCTTATAACATCAAAATCTCTACTAAAAGATGAGGGTCTTTTTATCTGTCAATTTTTGATGAATGATACGAATCCTATTAAACAACCATACACCAAAGATAAAGAAGGTATTGTGTACTATGCTAACAATGAGGTTGTTAAAATGGTGAAAGATTGTGGATTAACTATTTTTAAATACTCTGATTACGATTGGAGAGATGACAATAATAGTTACTGGCGTTTGTATGCCTTGAAAACAAACTAGCTGAGATTCGGAAGAGTTCTAAATTAGAAACCGAATAGCAACTGAAAAGTTGAAATAAGAATAAACCCCCATCGGTTTTTTACGGCTTGAATGTGTCTTGTAAAAGCTCGTCAGGCTGTGAGTCAACATCAACGTTTTCCAATCGAACAAGAAGAAACTCGAAGTGTGTCCTAACTTTATCTTTCCCACTCATAAGAGACCGTCTATTGAGGGTTCTTTCTAAGTTAGCGTCGTTCAATAATGGCTGTGCAAAACGGGTTGGCAGTTAACGCTTATTGAATTAGTATACTATGAGAGAAAAATGAGAATTCCTATAGATATCTATTAGATTTCATGGGAAGATCCCGATTTTATCATGAAAGGTAAAATCTTCTGAAGTAGTATCCGAGGATTGTTCTAGAAAATTCTATCAGAAGATTTTTTGGCAAATTATTAATATTCTTATGCTCACTTCTTGAGACTAAAGGGTTGAAAGAGCCCCGCCGTGTTGGATGCAGGGTGTAACGAAGGTGTATAGCTACCTCGACAAACAATATGAGAGGCATGTCAATGCTTTCAAAACATGTTTCAGGAAGAACTAGAGAAGCAATGATAAAGACTCCTTCTACTAGGAAACAATTAACCATTTTGCTGGCATCTCTTTTTTTGCCGCCTTCTTCGGTTCAGATTGAACCGACAACCAAATGTAATCTGCGCTGTACGATATGCTTGAGGACTTGTACATACCCCGATATGAGTTATGACATGACTGTGGATGTTTTCAAATTAGCAATCGAACAATTGAAAAGATCGACGCGATTAGTGAAAACTGCTGTCAGATTGTTTGGGTTAGGTGAACCTCTCATGAACCCGCACATAGGTTTAATGGTGAAACATGCCAAAGAAGAAGATCTCACAGTCGAGATGATTTCGAATTTTGCTCTTATGGACCGAAACATTTCTGAGCAATTTGTCGAGGCTCAACTCGATTATCTATCTATATCCTTTGATGCAGCATCACCTCAAACCTTTGAGAAAATTAGGGTCGGCGCAAAATTTAAAGAGGTGGTTAGCAACATAAGAACATTTTTGGAAGTCAGAAAGAGCATGAATTCTGTGAAGCCCTTGCTTTTTTTCAACTCAACCATTTCTGAAAAAAATGCCGGAGAAATACCGGCAATTATTGAACTTGCAAAGAGCCTCGAAATTGATGGTGTCAACCTCCACAATCAAATCAAAATAGACAAAGAAACGTATGAATACCCGCTTTCCACGTCACTCAGGTTCAAAAAGTCCTGTAGCGGAAAAACAGTTCAGATCCAAACCAATAGGTTAAGTTCAAAGGACAAATCAACAGGTTGCCCGGCTATGAGAAGATGTTATATAACTTTTGATGGCAGGGTATTGCCGTGTAATTTTCTGATGGAAATCCTACATCGAGATGAATATCCACATTTCCAGTTCGGAGACATCACCAAAACCTCTTTTCATAGCATATGGTTTTCAAAAAGATACATGGAATTCAGACTCAGAAAAGCCATGGGTTACCACCCATATTTCTGCGGCAGCTGCCCCTGTCTCGTCAAGACCTAACAATTGAGTTTTCATTGATTTCAAAAACGAGCCGGACCTAATCTCGTCAAAACCCCAAGATATGTTTTAGTAAAACCGTTGCCTTACCGAGAACCAGCGCTCAAACACTTCCCTGCACCATTTCTCGAATTCAAGTTTAAGATGTACCTCGCGTTGGACAAACTTGAGAAAGTTGAATTTCAATGTATTCCCTCGACACGGATGGCTTTTTTGTTTTTTGTCTGCCTTGTCCGTAAGTGAAGAAGAATCTGAATAGTGTTCTGTGTAAAGTGAACCTGTTGTTAATCATTATCAATTCGGTTTTTCGTTTGTTAATCAAATCTACAAGGTCTTCTGGCTGGCTGCTCATTTGTCAGTCACTGACAAAACAGAAAAAAAATTGTCAGACAAATCTACTAAGCCTTCTAGTAGACTGCTCATTTGACAGTCACAGTCAAAACACAGAAAAAATTGACAGTCAAATCTACTTATGCCTTGATAATTGCAGGCTTGAGTTTATGCATAAAAGGTGATCCAGATGTTGCAGCTATCGGTTTTTGCATCAGAGATTCTTAGGAACGGAAATAGGGGATTGAAAAAGCGAAGGCGAATGAAAAACAGATGGTGTACGTCAACAGCGCGAGAATGAACCATCTATCCCGTATCAGCTTCCCCTTCAACAAGGCATATACAGGAAAGAAGTTGAGTGCAGGAAGCCCGATCAACAGGAAAGTCTCCCAAGGAAAAGGAGAACCGAAAGAATTGTACGCGTACCACGCCACCAAGACGACGTAGACAAAACACAGGACAGAAACCGCCGAGAACCGCTTAACACGTGAGATAGTCTGTCCTTTCCTTACGGCTTTGCGCACCCACGAATGTATGCTGTGGTGTGTCAAGATAAAAAGCAACCACAATAACGGAAGCCAATTAAGATAGGCATACTCCGGCGGAAAAATACCTGTCACCCCCTATTTTAAAGCTTCTAACGTCTATATCAGCGAACGCATACACCCTTATCTTTGCTTTTACACGCTTATCAAGATTTCGTTCATCAAATCTTTTTCCTACAAGAAATCTGGGATCGAGAAGCACACGAAGGCAAACAAGAAACCCAGAACCCAAAAGGCAAACAGCTTCCTCTTGTCTTTAAAAAACATCTTTCTCTTTCTAATCATCGCCTCACGTGTCTCGTCAGCGTACTCCTTGGGAAGAAAATACAACATCAAACGAAGCGGTATCTGCAGCGAGAAAAGCGCGAACGTAGATATAAAGAATGCCGCTATTATCCTACTCACCAAATCCATGCAGGCTACCTCCCGCCCCGACAATATCCCTCAAGCCCGTTCTCACATATATGGTCTTCGGTACATTCTATGCAGAAATCACTGCCGCTTGCTCAGAACATCCTTCTCGTACCGCTGAACATCGGAAAGCCATCTGCCGCCAACGGGGACACCGCAGACCGAGCAGTAGTGGTCCCAAACCGCGCCGAAAGGCAAAGTCTTAAGCTCCTCAAGCAACGCAAGCCTAGCGGAATAGTCTCCCTGCCTCTCAAGCTCGACAAGCCTTTCTGTAGGCTCAAGCAAGGCGTACAGGAGGGCTTTCTCTGTGGCTCTCGCGCCGATGACCCATGCGGCTACACGGTTAATCGACGCATCAAAATAGTCGAGGGCAACATGCACCCGCTCCAACGCATTGCAGCGGACGATCTCTTGGGCAACGTCCCGCACCTGATCGTCGAAGACCACGACGTGATCGCTGTCCCAGCGCACGCCCCGGCTTACATGCAGAAGCATCTCAGGGAAGAACTGAAGCAACGCTGAGATCTTGTCGGCAACAGACTCCGTTGGATGAAAATGCCCCATGTCAAGACAGACCATAAGACCATGCATAAGCGCATAGCCCAAATAGAACTCATGCGACCCAACAACAAAGGACTCGCTGCCAATACCGAAAAGCTTAGGCTCCACAGAATCCTTAAGATGACGCGAATCATACCTGACCGCATAAACCTCGTCCAGCGAACCCCTCAAAACCGCCCGGTAGCCAGCCCTGTCAACACAGAAATCCTTCATACCATCAGGCAGCCAAAGATTATGAACACAAGGCGTCCCCAGCCTGCTACCCATGTACGCAGCTATCTCCCGGCAACGCCGGACATGCTCAGTCCAAAAAGCCCTCACAGAAGAGTCCTTGCTGCTCAACGTAAGCCCGGAACCCGCCTTCGGATGCGAAAACAGCGTCGCATTGAAATCAAGACCGAGACCCCTAGATTTTGCCCACGCCACCCAGCCCTCAAAATGCTCAGGCTCAATCTCGTCACGATCAACACGACGCCCGCCAAACTCGCCGTAAACCGCATGCAGATTAACCCTGTGCCTTCCCGGAATCAGGGAAAGAGCCTTCTCCAAGTCCATGCGCAGCTCAGCCACGTTCCGAGCCTTGCCCGGATAGTTACCAGTGGCTTGAATCCCGCCTCCAGACAAGGCCGCATCTGGCCTTTCGAACCCGCCGATATCGTCACCCTGCCAACAATGCAGAGAAATGCCTTTTTTTGCGAGCCTCTTCAAAGCGGCATCCACGTCTACTCCGAGCTGGGCATATCTTTCCCGAGCATTCTCGTACGCTTTATCGGTGTCTGAACCCATGATGAACCCTTCACAATCGGCTAGTACACTTTTTTCTAGATCGGGGAAACGCCTATATGCTTTGCCATACCGCGCGCGGCGCCTCTACCTCATTATCTGTCCGCCGGTAACCGGAACCGCCTGCCCTGTCTCGTATTTCTGCTCTATCACGTAGTAGATGGCGCGGAGTATGTCTTCTAATGCGAACCCTCTGCCCATCGGAACCTTCGACTCGTAATAATTCCTCACGTCCTCAACGGTCTTGGCTCCCGGAACCTTTCCCTCCCTCAGATACTGCACAAACAGCCCGTTCTTCGGATCAGCCCACAAAGGACCCTCAAAATAGTTACCCGGACATATCGCATTAACCTTGACCCCGTCTTCCAGAAGCTCAAGGGCAAAACTCTGGGTCAAGCCTATCCCGCCGAACTTGCTTCCAGCATAAGCCGCGTTCCTGTTGCTTCCTTGAAGCCCCGACTTCGAATTGATCTGGATTATATCCATCACGCGGGACGGATCACGCCTGTGCTGTTCAGCCATAACAGCCGCCACATGCTTCACGCACAAGAAATAACCAACATAATTCACGTTCGTAACCAACATGAAATCGCTTAGGCTCAGTGTCTTGACGCCTCCAGCCCTCAAGGCACCAGCGCTGTACACCAGTATGTCGATCCCGCCGAAGACCTCAACAGTCTTCTCAACCATCTTTTTGACCGCTTCCTCGTCCGTGGCATTAGCCTGAACGGCAATGGCTGCTCCAGCGCCGTAGTCGCGGTTAAGCTCTTCAGCTATTCGTTTTGCCGCTTCTATGGTTCTGCTGCAGACGATTACAACGTGGGCGCCTCTTCTGGCAAAATCTTTGGCTATGCCTTTGCCGATTCCGCTTGATCCTCCCACGACTATTGCAACTTTGCCTTTGACTGGGCTCTCGCATCCGGCTTCGGGCTTCTCCATGTCAACCACACATATCTAACGATTGCGACGAATTAAAAATCTTGCGCCGAACTCCAAGGTCACAGCGCCGTGTAGATGTTGCCCAAGAAATCTTTTGCCTTCTTCAGCTGCTCCGCGCCCTTCGCAGTAAGCCGGTAGTACTTCTTTCTGCCCATCATGTAAGACTCCACATAGCCATCCTTCTCAAGCAAATACAGCACCCTGTAGCCAGTGACCTGCCCCGACCAAAAACCAAACTCCTTGTTAACCGCCTTTCGCAGCGCATAAGCGTACTCGTCCCTCTCCGCCAGAATCTTGAACAGAAAGATCCAGAGGTTCTCCTTCAATATTTTTTCTTTCAGCCGCCCCACAGGTTCGCGTACCATAACTGAATAATGTTTTATGATAGTATAAAAGTTTATATATTTTATGATACAATAAAACATCAATTGAAACAAACATCTGGAAGCGAACAAACATGGAAAAAATAAAAGTCGGCGTTATAGGAGTCGGCAACTGCTTTGCAGGGCTCGTTCAAGGAATCGAGCTCTACAAGAGAAACAAAGCTGAAAAGACAGGCTTAATGCACGAGAAGATCGGCGGCTACGGAGTAGAAGACATAGAATTCGTCAGCGCCTTCGATGTCGGAAAAGGAAAAGTAGGCAAACCCATAAGCGAAGCGATATACGCTGATCCGAACTATGTCAGATGGGTCGACTCTGTCTCGTCCTGCGGCAAAGCCACAGTCAAAGAAAGCCCAATTCTCGATGGCGTCGGAGTCTACGTCGCAAGCATGATCAACCCCATCAAACAAGCCAAAGGACCAGAGGAACTCAAAAAAGAAGCCATCGAAGAGATAAAGAACACAGGCACGAGAGTCCTAATCAACTATCTGCCTGTTGGAAGCCAAAAAGCAACGGAATTCTGGGCAGAAATCGCTCTGGAGACTGGTTGCGCGTTCGTCAACTGCATCCCCGTGTTCATCGCCTCGCAGAAATCTTGGGAGGAAAAGTTCAAAGAGAAAAAGGTTCCGATCGTAGGCGACGACATCAAAGCCGAAATAGGTTCAACGATAACCCACCGAACCCTAGTCAAGCTCTGCGTTGACAGAGGAGCCGTGGTCGACAGAACCTACCAAATCAACGTGGGCGGAAACACCGACTTCGCGAACATGCTTGAAAGAGAGAGACTGAAAAGCAAGAAGATATCCAAAACAGAGGCGGTCACGAGCCTGATTCCTTCAGAAGCCAAACTGTCAAGCAAGGACGTATACATCGGACCGAGCGACTTTATCCCGTTCTTGGGAAACACCAAACTGGCATTCATAAGAATCGAAGGAAGAATGTTCGCAAACATCCCCTTCAACATGGAACTGAGGCTAGAGGTCAACGACAAAGCAAACTCCGGCGGAGTATCAATAGACGCAATTCGATGCGCACAACTAGGCTTGGACAGAGGACTAGGCGGCAACGTAACATACGCATCCTCATACTACATGAAGCATCCACCCGTGCAAATGAGCGACGAAGAAGCAAGAAGAAAACTCGACGAATGGATCCAATAAGCCTTCCCTGAAGGGCTAAATGGCAGAGCCCGTTCGATCTTCATAGACCCGCGAACCGAAATAGCATCGTAGGTACATCTGTTGCTAAATGTAGGGTAGATCATAAAGGCAAGGAAGACAATATTCTTTTGGATGGCACGGCATCCCACTTTCGATAGAATCCTGATATTCGACTTAGAACAAAGAAGGCAACAACTATACGCTGCGGTTGACAGAGAGGGAGAAAAAAGAGAATGGATGATGAACATTTCCCTGAAGACGTCAAGAAATTGATCGATCTTCTCGGCGAGCCAGAGGAGGGCGAGCTTACCTACGCTGGGAAAGAAAGGGCGATGTGCCGCTTGGATGCGCTTAGAGAGCTCAAATGCCTTGAACTGAAAGGCATCATAAAGCCACCAAAGAACTGCGGCGGAGTCAACACACACATCCACACGAACGAGTCATTCAGCATCTTCAGGTCTCCCACGGAAGCTGCTTGGACGGGCTACAGGGCAGGGCTTGAGGTTCTAGGCATAAATGACCATTACACAATTGCGGGTCACAAAGAGTTCGGCGAAGCATGCAGGACAGTTGGGCTGAAACCGATCTTCGCCGTTGAAATCATGGCCTTATCCATAGATGCAAAGAAGACAGGAGAAAGATACAATGACCCGACAAATCCCGGGCGGATATACCTCTGCGGAAAAGGCGTGACACACGACCTTATGCCGGGTTCTCCAAGCGAAACACTTCTCGCCGATGTTAGAGCTGCCTTCAAGAAACGTTGCAAAAAGATGACTGAAAAAGCAGAATCCGCTTTGAGAGATGTTGATCCTGACTTAGGCATTTCCTTTGAGAACGTGCTCAGGCTTACGCCCCGGGGAAACGTGACCGAGAGACATGTTGCCCAAGCCATAACAGAACTGATCAATCGTAGATTTCCAGAAGAGACAGAAAAAAAGAGATTCCTCAGAAGGCTTCTAGGCAACTTCAAGGACGAAGAAATATCTGTAGAGGGAAAATTTCAAGACTTCATAAGAAACCGACTGCTGAAAGCCGGCGGCCAAGCATACGTCGAAGAGCCTCCTGAGGCTTTCCCAAGCCTCGAAAGAACAGTTCAACTCTTCAAGGATTATGGCGCCATACCGACGTACCCCGTGTTGGGAAACCCAGTTACGGAGAAGGAAAGAGATCTCGATATGTTGTTTCATGAACTGGCGGAATCTGGGATATTCGCCATCGAGGTTATACCTTTCAGAAACACTCGGGAGAGACTAAAGGAAATTCTTGATACGGCTGAGAAACATGGCTTTCCAGTCTTTAACGGAACTGAACATAATACGAAGACCCCGCAACCAATCTTGGATGAACTGTCGATGGACCCGTCTTTCTTGCCAGTCTTCAAACGAGGCGCCTACCTAGTTCTCGGACATCAGTTCTCATCCAAGAACTCAGGCAGAGGCTACATGAACCGGGAAAAGAGGTCGACAATAGAACATAGGAAGACTGAAAGAGCTTACTTCTCTTCCATCGGGGAAAAGATGTTACCATAGAAGACTTGAACCGAGAATACTGCGTTGAACTACTATGAGGCTTTGCTCAAATCTTTTCTCATAGGCTTCGTGAATTTTCTTCTCGAACGCGGTGGATGACTTTGGCGGCTTAATGCGGTTACTTTCTAGGTTTAGCTGTAGGAAGGCAAGTTACATATTCGCATTGTCGGAGAAAAAAAGATCTGATAGGGGCTTAGCCGACTATTTGTGACCTGTTTTTCGACCAGTCTAGACATATGCCTCTGATGATCTCGGCGATTCGGTGGATCTGTTCTTCGTGGACTTCGAGGTTTTCAAGGTTTGCGACGAGTTGAACTCTGTAGTAATCTTCGTCTGGGTTCTTGTTGCATATAACCTCATTCTTTAGCACAGTTCTTTTGTCCTTCGAGACGATCGAATAGGTGAACGTGAACTTCTTGACGATGTGACCTTTGGAAGTCTGTGCCTCAGGCAGCTCCTGAAGATCCTCGATCCTTTCGTGGAACCCTGATTTCATTTCATCAAGGCGATCGTGCATTAAGTTGAAGAAGAATATGGCGTCTCTCACGTTGACCTTGACGGGCATTGTCATGCTTCTTGCTTGGTAGAACTTGAGAATCTCGTCCTTTCTGGTTTGCTTCTCTTCCTTTGTAGCCTTGACTCTTCTAACCTTTGACGGAGTGTACATCTTAACGGCTAGAAGTGCCGGACGAAGGGTTGAAAGAACTGAAGCAATTACAGCGAGGGCGAACCCGAGGGCGCTCCACCACCACTCCAGTTTCTCTCGAACTACAACTCCTTCGCCGATTACAGCCATGACGCGGTAGAAGCCCAGTCCAAACAGGTATCCTAAACCACCACCGACCATGCCTAGGATTATGGCTTCTGAGACAAAGAGCATAGCCAAGTGAGCGGGGTTAGAGCCCATCACTGTAAGGATCTTCATTTCCCTTCTCCGTTCATAGACAGCGTTAAGCATTACAGCTCCCACATTCAAGCAAGCCATCACAAGCGGAAAAAGGATCTCTACAGCGCCTTTCGACTCGTAGTAGAATCCTACGAAGTAATGCCTCAATGCGCCACCCTCTGCCACATACAAGTCGCAATACAGATTGTTCACCACAACCTCGATGAGTTCATTAAGCCCGTACCCACTCTGCACTCTGAAGGCAATTCTGGACAGCATGTTGAACTTTCCTCTGGCATTCTCCGGCTGCCTTGGCTGGCTGTTATAGTTGATTTGCTTTTGCAGGTCAATAGCTGTCTGCCAATTCATGAAGACTACGTTTGTGGCGTTACACAGTTCCACTACAGATCTGCCGTCTCTAACGACCGCGGTTTTAGGTCCGAAAGGCTGTCCATCTAGGTCATTAAGCTGTTCATAACCCGTGTCGCTGAAAATTCCCTTCACGGTACAATTCAGAGTGACCCCTTCAGAAGAAATGAACTGCACAATTTCGCCAGGTGACACGTTTAAGGTTTCGGCAGCTTCGCTACTTATGAGGATACCGTTGGGGTCCGCAGAATCCAGATAGTCGCCGTTTCCTGCTGGGATAATCGTGTCTAGTCCGGTGTATATGGCTTCGCTTACAGGTTCGACTCCTACAACGCCTCGGATATCCAAAGTGCCAGTCGTCGAAATGACCGTGGCGACGGAGCCGCTAGTTGGGTAGGTTTCTATCTTCGGAGCAACTTGCTGTAAAGGCACCCTCTGAGAAAGCATGTTGTTGTAGCCCAGGTCCATGGATGTGAAAAGGGAATACTCGGTTTGCCCGTATACAAACGTTGCGTTTGCAGTCAGTTTCATAAGATATCCATCGGCACGCGGGGTATAGGACATCCTCTCGCTTGTAACGCCGTATACCCAGCCGAAGGATGTTAGAGCTGTGAAGGCAAGAACCAATATGATCAAGGAAGACAGCGTGAGAAAGCCTCTTGCCCTCCTTATCTTTATCTGCCTCTTTCCAAGCGAAAACAGAGTGGCAAGAATATCCCTCATAGAGAAAACTCCTTCCATGCTGAGTTTCCAGCGACGGGTAATCAGGAAGACTATGCCCAAGGTAACCGCAATGGATGCGCCTGCAACTTCGACAAATAGGTTAAGCTGTTGGTTGATTATGATTCTTATGCCTGGATACACGTAGTATAAAATCAACAGAAAGAGTCCATAAAACCCGACACCAGAGATGTACTTCTTGCGGTTATCCTCAAATATGAAAAAGGCAAAGATGACACTATAAACTGCGAAGAAGGCTGGAAGATAAACGGCGTTGGCTGCAGCCCAGCTGATATAGTAATCGAGCAAAGTCAAAACACCGTCTGTCTTCGAACTGGCGGTCCTCAGGATACCCCAACATTGTTCATACCGCTCTGGATCGTTTCCACTCAGTATCCCACTGGCGTTATTCAATTGGCTTAGTTGCTCATCTAAGGTGATGCGTTCTCCGGCGAGGTAGAAGCCAGCATCTTGAGCAATACGCAGGCTTTCGTAGGCGTCAAAAACGTATGCCTTGACCATCTCGATGCTTTCCATTAGGCTGTGATCTTCAAGACGGAAAGTTGCAGTTGCATTGTTCTCCAAAGGAGGAACTGGAATGTAGAAGTGAAGATAGACTATCGTCTGTTTCTCAGTGATCAAGGCAAAATCAAACCTTAGCTTGAGGGGGATGCCAGCGGGTACGAAGACGAAAGATGAGTTCAGTTGTCCCTTCTCTCTAAGAAAATATCGTGCCTGCCGGCCGTAGAAATCGATAAAGTCACCATTGAGCACAGGTGGTACATCGCCACCAACCGTTGGGTCAATTATGCTTACTTCGAAACTGTTTGGAGGACTCACTGACTCGACGACCGAGATCTCGCCTGTAAGATGGATGGCTGCAGCAGGTACAAGATTCACTGTAACGTTTCTATTGCTCTCCGAATAGGACAACGTTATGCTAATAAATTGGGGCGCATACTGGATAGTTCCCTCTGTCAAGTTTCCTTTGTACACATAAATATAGTACAAATGCGTCTGAACAGCACCATCAAAATAGTATTCTCCACTGCCATTTGTATAGAAGTGGCTTGGCAGGGCATAAGTGCTCATGTCCCACACGATTATTGTTGCGTTCTGGAGAGGTAGATCTGTGTCCGCATCAACAACCTTGAATTTGATATAGCTAGAAGAAGCTTGAGGATTCGGCGGCAACGCCTGACTTTGCGTTATAAGGAGACTCGCGAACAGAAGGGCAATCAGAACCGATGACAAAATCCCGAACCTGAGTCTTCCATCATTGCAGCCGCGTTTTGGTCTAACACAAGACGGAAACTCCCGAGATACATCAGTGCCTAGCATGTTACTGGCTCACGTTCATATTCTTCCATGCAGAACTATTTTAACCTTACCATAAACCGCGTAGTGGCTAAACCTTCGATCATGTCGACCACGCTGGGATTCAAAGAACAAAAAATCATGGTCTAAATCCTGTGTCTCTTATCCATTGCCATACGAAACGAGCCTCAACAAACAGGCAGTTGATAGAAAACGCGTGAAAACCAGTACATTGCGCATCGACCACACAACACCCTGCACTGGCAACCTCGGGAACCAGCAGAGACACATATGTTGCTATGGACTAACTACGATCCGTGTATTTAAGTGAAAAAAGCAAAAAATCTTAAGATTGTCAGCCAAACGCGGTGTTCTGAAACGAGAATTTAGATGACGGAGATGTGGGCTTCGGTTTGTCCCCCTTTTGTGGTTATTCTCAGTTTGCAGCCATTCGTTAATCCCTGAATTTTGTCCCCCTCTTGTTTTATCTCTACTGTCTCTTCGATCACTGGCGGAGAACTCACTGTTATGCTGGTCAAGTTTGGGCTTCTCCACATGATTTCGTAGCCCTCAGGCTTCTTTGTGACTGTGAAGCCGCCGAATATCTCGTGGAGGGTCTCTGCAACTTGTTCCCGTCGTTCTTCTTCCTTCTTCTTTCCGAACAACCTCATCTTTCTTCACTTGGAAGACTCAATGATGTATCCATGAACTTAAGGTTATCGGAATTCTCCAAAATCCGCCGAAATTGCTGGTTTAGACTAAACGATGTACTTCTGTCCTACTTCATCGAAGTCTTTGATAAGTTCCAAACCCTGCCGAAAGGTTTCTTCCTCCCCATCCAATAATGATACTATAGGAAGCGGAGGTTTCACCGCCATCTGGGCAGCTGGATGCTCAGAACCCAGAGATTCTATGCTTATCTCGTATACGAGCCGCCTCACTTGTCCTTCGTCCAGATAGCCCAAGGAGTGCAGATACTCGTGAAGCAGGATTGTGAAAAGGAAAGAGTTCACCTCGACTGTTGACTTGACAATCTTCGGCACGCGCTCTAGCAGCCTTCTATTCAGGACTATGCCGTTGGAGCCTATCTGGTGGAAAGCTCCCACTCGGAGCGGCAGGTCTTCAAGGTAAAGCATCAGGCCGCTTCTGCGGATGCCGAGAGTGTTCTTGACAGATGCCTTTACCAGGTCGAAGATTTCTCTGTAGTTTTTGCTTTTGCTAAGCCTCTCTTGGAATTCTGCTTTGTCCATCTTTTCTCAAAGAACAATTCATAACTCCGTTATATTAACATTTCCCAAAAACAGAAAAAGCATATCTCTAAAAGCCTAATCAAGATAGAATAGAGACACAGCCTAAACGAGGTCGATGCGCATGAAGATTGGATACATCCAGTTCAAGCCCATATTTGGCAAGAAGGAAAAAAACCTTGAAAGGATTCTCGGTTTCCTAAAGGAAGGCAGCAAAAGAGAAGCCGATTTGCTCGTTCTTCCCGAGCTCTGCAATGTTGGCTATGTTTTCAAATCAAAAGCGGAAGCAGAAGCACTCTCCGAAGAGATCCCTGAAGGCAAGACCACAAAAGCCCTGAGCCGTTCAGCTGAAGAGGGGAACCTATGCATTGTAGCTGGGTTATGCGAAAAAAGCGGCGGAAAACTCTACAACTCCTCTGTGCTCGTCGGCGCCGACGGTTCCATCGCTGTCTACAGGAAGGCTCATCTCTTCGACACAGAAAAGTTCTGGTTCTCGGAAGGCAATACACCGTTCGAAGTGCACGACATTTCCAAGGCCCGAATAGGCATGATGATATGCTTCGATTGGTTCTTCCCAGAGGCAATTCGAGTGCTGGCCTTGAAAAGCGCCCAGATCGTGTGCCACCCTTCCAATCTAGTCTTGCCATACTGCCAGAAGTCCCTTTTGGGCGCGGCGGTCCAGAACAGGGTTTTCATTGTAACCGCAAATCGGGTTGGAATTGAGCGGGGGACAAAATTCACGGGCATGAGCCAGATAGTCAGCCCAAGCATGGAGGTCCTTGCGCGAAGCAACAGAACCCGTGAGGAGATCCGAATTGTTGAGATCGACCCGAAAGACGCGGATAACAAGAAAATTACTGGACACAACGACCTTTGGGATGATCGCAGGACGGATCTATACCGAGATCTATTGGAAAGGAAGAAGTAGCTATTATTGGACGAGTTGCCAACGAGACTTTGATGCCCAAGGCTCTTATTACTGATCTGTGTCTGGTCACACTTTAGTTCTTGGTCTATTTTTCCGGATGAACTGCATGTCTTGCGTTGGAATAGCCGCGCATTCCAGTTCGAGGACAGATATGGGGTCGTCAGGCGCTTCTGTGGGTAGACCTTTGAAGTGAACCCGGAACTCGTCTTGCGTGAACTCTACTTGTTCTCCTGTGGGAAGCAGCCTCGCGGATTTCACTTTTGTCTTTAGACCGCCGATGGACCATTCCTTTCCAGGCCAGAAATAGACGTGAATGTAAAGTGTGTTGCCTTTGCGGGTGAAGTTTGCGAATAAGGAATGTGAGATGTCGCATCGTTCTGCGCCATATATCGAGCCGCCGTATTTTGCTGTCCACTTGCCCACATCGTTTAGGATGCGGACCGACTCTTCGGGAACGGAGCCGTCCGGCTTAGGCCCGATGTTGAGAAGATAGTTCCCGCCGTCCCGTGCACATGTGATGAGGTATCTGAGGATCTGCCTCGGGCTCTTCCACGCATCGTCAGCCTTGTGATATCCCCAGCTCTCGTTCATGGTCATGCATGCTTCCCACGCGCGGCCAGCAGGCTCTCCCCTGACATGTTGTTCGGGCGTGCTGAAGTCTTCCGGTACTTTTGAGCGGTTGTTGATGATGATGTCAGGCTGGAGTTCTCGAACCATGCGGTTCATCTTAGCCGATTCCCAGCCTTCAGCGCTAAGCGGCCACGAAACATCATACCAGAGGACATCTACTCTGCCATAATTAGTCATCAGTTCCCGCACTTGCCCGTGAATGTACGAAACGAAACGTTTCCTTGCATCCTCATCTTCGGCGCATCTCGCGCCATCCGGATGATGCCAATCCATGAGTGAGTAGTAGAATCCAACCCTTAGACCTTCTGCCCGCGCCGCTTCGACATATTCGGCTACGAGGTCCCGCCCGCAGGCTTGCTTAGGAGCACAGTAGCCCGTCAGCTTTGTGTTGAATAGGCAGAAGCCTTCGTGGTGCTTTGTCGTCATCACCATGTATTCCATGCCCGCGCGCTTTGCAAGTTTCGCCCATTCTTTCGCGGCGTTCGGTTTAGGTTTGAACCGCTCGGCCAACCGCTCATACTCTGCGACGGGGATGCCTTCCAATTCCATCACCCATTCGTGTCGTCCGATGAGGCTGTAGAGTCCCCAGTGGACGAACATCCCGAACTTGGCTTCGTGCCACCATTTCATCCGACGGATTCGGTCTTCCTCTTCGGATATGCTAGGCTTTTGACTGCTCATGTTTCACCCTCTAAATCTGAGTTGAGATAGTAGCAAGATAAATTTATCTATTTTTGATGATGTTCTACGCCTGATAAGAGCCGATGGCGGTGCTAGATGGGGCAACAAAAGGTTATTAGCCCTCAACCGTCTCGACAGGCAATTATACACAAAAGAATACAGCCTCACGACAAACGCCCTCGGAGTACAGATAATAGGAGGCACAAACTTCGTCTTCACGGTCACACAACCCCACCATCATACCAACAGAAATCCCGGAATACATGACTTGGATAATCGCAGTAGCCCTCATAACCATTATAGCAGCAGCATACCTGAAAAGATGACTTAAAAGGAGGTTGTTGCCATTCGCTCTTTGAAGCAGCTAGAACACAGTGGTAGTTGTATTGTTTCCCATGAACCATCCTCAAGTTTGATTTTCATTACGTCTTCATCGGCTAGAATAACACCGCATCTTTCACATTTCCGCTTGGCCTTCACATGTTTCGCCCTCTTTTTTCCTTTCACTCCTGAGTTTTGCTGCTTGTCTACTGTCTTCTAAGATTAGCGCTCCTCGATAACCGCACTTTCTGCACTGCCAGATAGACCACAGTTGAGGGAGACCGGAGGCATAGAAAACGTTTGTTGAACCACATTTCGGACAGAAGCTTGCCCTCTCCAAAACTTGCTCACACTCTTTATTTCTCTTCACTAGTTTCTTGAAGGCACCTTTCTCTTTCAAGAGATTGCTAAACTCACCAAATCTGAATTCTTTTGCTTCTTTCCCACACATTGGACAATCCTGACTAGGCTGCAATTGCTTGTCATATGTGCATTTAGTGTTAGGACAAGTCCAAGGCATTCTCGTCCACCGTCAAACCAAATATATCATGAACAAGATGCTCTTGGATAGATATAAGCGAAGTTGCGAGACTGTTCGCAGTCTAGCAATAACCTAGTTCTAATAATTGGCATTATCAGATCTTTAGGGATTTTTGATGACCATTCTACTGGCCTTTAAGCTTTAGTCCGCAATAAGGACATACCGCGATGTCTTCAGGAAGTTTCGCGAGTTCCTTGCCACATTTAAGGCATTTTCTTCCTTGTTGTCCCTCACCATTTTCGGGTTCTACAAATCCAATTTCTCTTTTCAATCTTGCGATATGTTCTTCCGCTTCCCGCCTTACCCTTCTAATCTCTTTCAGTGACAGGGTAACTTTATCAATAATGTCTTTTCGCGCTTTGATTCCCTCAGCTACAAGGTAGGCCACTGCTTCTGAGCGCGTGCTAAAAAGTCCCGCTTCAGTTAACATATCCACCACACCTAGTTCTTCATCGCCTATGCGCGAAGCAACAACATTAGACCGGGAAGATAGTGTAGAAGGGCTTGGAAGGCGAATATCCATTTCTTTCATTCTTTCTTCCACTTCTTTCACTTTTCCCTCAACATCTTTGATAATGTTTTTAATTTTATCGCCGAATTCTTTTCCACCAAACATGCTTAATCCACTTTGTAAATGGTTTACACTTGTAAATGTGTTACACAGATATATAAACGTTCCCTCAAATCGGATGTTGTAGTTGCTTTTTCAAAAAGAATTTTTTTCTCAAAATGCAGAGAATGGTAGAGGAAGTTCGATCTAACGGAAGAAAGGTCTTTTACTGGGTAACCGCGGTACAGTACCACTTTACATGAAGTCTGACTCCGTGTTTATCGGCTTCTTTAGGCAATCTCCTTCATTTGGAAATAATTCCCTTGCTTTCACAAAAGTGTTGTCAGTCACTTTGAATCCAACCTGTGTAAAAACCTCTAAATACCTTTCGAAAAATGGTCCCAGCACAATATCGGGGCACCTATACGTTAACCTTCAAAGTATCCATCCCCAGATTGCTAAGACATGCAACTACACAGAAGAGTATACGCCATAAAAACATAGCATCCAGACGTCGATAAAGCAAAGGTTAATAGGTCACACCCTTACTTTTATGTAGCTCCCTGAAAGTGGAGAATCGAAATGTTTCATCGGGTCAAATTGGAACATTGCTTCAGTGAGCGTTTATTCGGCTACTGGAAGTTATGAATATGGCACGCTACAAACAGGTTGAAGAGATCGTCAAACTTATGGACGACCTCAAGAACGTAAGGAACACAAGCATAATAGCCCACGTAGACCATGGGAAGACCACCCTCTCAGACAGCCTCCTAGCTGCCGCTGGCATAATAAGCTCGCAGGTGGCAGGGCAGAAGCTCTTTCTCGACTCGTGGGAATTGGAACAGAAGAGGCAGATGACGGTTTTCGCCTCAAACATAAGCCTAGTTCACACGTACAAAGCCAAAGAACACCTCATAAACCTCATAGACACCCCGGGGCACATAGACTTCAGCGGAGCCGTAACAAGAAGCCTCCGTGCCGTAGACGGGGCGCTCGTGGTTGTGGACGCCGTGGAAGGTCCTATGACCCAGACCGAAACGGTTCTGATGCAGGCGCTACGGGAAAGGGTTAAGCCGATTCTCTTCATAAACAAGGTTGACCGCCTCATAAAAGAAATCCGCCTTACCCCGGAATCCATACAAAACCGATTTGCAAAAATCATCATCAGAGTGAACAGCCTCATCGAAAGGCATGCTCCGCCGGAGCACAGAAAGGATTGGCAGGTCAAGGTTGAAGATGGCCGTGTAGCCTTCGGATCTGCTCTTCACAAGTGGGGTTTCAACCTGCCTTACATGAAGGCAAAGGGCATAACTTTCAAAGAGGTCATCGACGCGTACACGGGCGAACCGGAAGAGGTAGCCAAGAAAGTTGAGGCTCTAAGCAAGAAAGCCATGTTGTACGAGCCTATATTGGACATGTTCTGTGAACACCTACCCAATCCGTTAGAGGCTCAGCCATTCAGACAGAGCCAAATTTGGCCCGGTGATCCCAATGGCATCGTAGGTAAAGCTATGAGCCAAGTTGATTCGAATGGTCCTCTTCTTATGTGCATAACTACGATCGAGGTTGACCCTCATAGCGGCGTCGTCGCCATCGGACGTGTTTTCAGCGGTAGCGTTGAGAAAGGAAAGACTGTGCAGCTCGTAACGGGTCATCAGAAAGGAACCATCCAACAGGTCTACATGAGTATGGCTACGGACAGGGTTATCGTCGACAAGATTCCAGCCGGAAACATCGCGGCGCTGTCAGGTCTGCCGTCAACCCATGTAGGCGAGACCGTTGCTGAGGAAGGCATGGAGATAGAAGCGTTTGAAGGGTTGAAGTACGTTTCAGACCCCGTTGTGACCGTCGCGGTGGAGCCCGCAGACATCAAGGATCTCCCGCTTTTCGACAAGGTCATGCACAAGCTGACGATGGAAGATCCGAACTTGCACTTCACAATAAACAAGGAGAGCGGAGAATACCTGCTGAGCGGCATGGGCGAACTGCACCTCGAAATTGCTGCTTACAGGATGCAAGAAGCAGGCTTGAAAGTGAAAACAGGCAAGCCCATCGTGATTTACAGGGAAACGATCAGCCATGACTATCAAGGCCGCTCCGTGATGGGAAAAAGCCCCAACAAGCACAGCAAGATCTGGATAACGATGGAGAAGCTTCCAGAAGAGATAGTTGAAGCAATGAGGGCGGAGAAAATTTCTGAAATGCAGAAACGCGACGAGAGACAAAAAGCCCTCAAGGAGTTCGGCTGGTCAACGGATGATGCGCGCAACGTTCTCGCCATCGAAGGCACGAACATACTTGTCAACAGAATTAAGGGGCGACAGTATTTCGAAGAGGTCGTGGACCACGTTAAGTCAGGCTTCCGCGAAGCCGTGCACACTTGCATTCTGGCAAAAGAGCCGGCATACGGGTTGAAAGTGAACCTAGAAGACATAACGGTGCATGAGGACCCCGTTCACAGGGGACCCGCGCAGATATTGCCAATGACTTGGCGCCCCATCTGGTGTTGTTTCTTGCTGAGTGATCCGAAGCTTTTAGAGCCTCTGTTGAGCTTCGAGTGCAAGGTTCCGAATGAATTCGTGAGCCCGGTCATAGCGACAGTTCAGAAGCGCCGAGGAAAACTCCTAGACATGACGAACGACGAGGGCATGATGGTTGTCAAGGCAGAAATGCCTGTATCCGAATCATTCGGTATCGCTGAAGAGTTACGGTCATCGACACAGGGAAGAGCCTTCTGGGCAACACAGTTCAGCCGATGGGCTCCGCTACCAGAATCATTGCAAAAAGACATAATCAGGCAGATACGGGAACGCCGAGGCTTGGGACCAGAACCGCCGAGACCCGAAGAATTCTTTGAGCAAGAGTGACCGCTACAACGTAATGGTGCGGACAAGATAACCAGCGGTCCTTTTTGAGAACAAGCGCGACCGAATCGTTTTAGCCTAGCGGTTCATATCTTCGAGATGCCTGAAATTCTCAGAGTATTAGCCGTCCGGGACCGATGCTTCTCCGATGTGGGTCTCTGCGGTGTGTGCTTTTCGACAATTAGTTACGAAGCAGAGTTTCCAAAAAGAAATATATGTCTAGATTGAGACGAATATATGAGTAGCGTTGTCGTCCCACTACGAGAAAAGGATACTTCAGGTTCTCGGAAAGAACAAAGAGGGACTGACTACAGTCAATGTCGCCGAAAAAGCCGACATCAGCAAGACAACAGCACTAAAGTACTTGGCTTCCCTCAGAACCGAGAGCAGAATAGATTTCATGGAAGTTGGTCCCGCCAAGCTTTGGAGACTGAAAAAGATCGAACGCCCAAAAGACAAGCAGGAAACAACCAGCCGCATCGAGAAGATAGAGCACATTCTAAAAGAATTCACGGAAACCATCGAGCTGGAAGGCTCAGCCGTTCTGGACACCGACGGTCTCATGATATCTGCTGACATGCCGCTGGATGCGGACACTGAAAGAATGGGAAGCCTGATTTCGCATCTCCTAAAAATCGGAACAAAGTCAATGAGCATGGCTAAAATGGACCCGCTGGAAGAGATAATCGTGGAGGGCGAAAAAGGAAGAATAGTAGCACGAAACGAGGGAAAGGTACTCCTGATAGCCTTCTGCAATCCAGAAACACCGCTCGGAACAGTCAAGATCGAAATTGAGGAATTCGCCAAGAAAATCAACGAGATACTGGCTTAGACCTAGTCCTTTAGCTAAATTTCTGTCTTGCGGCTTCCAGCCCTGTGCCCTTTTTGATCGGATGACCGAGGATGGACAAGGCGTTTTCCAATGCGTTGACCGTCTGAAGCGTCTCTCTTTCTGAGATTATGCCCATGCAGCCTATTCGAAAAGTCTGTTCTTTAAGCTTCCCCGCGCCTCCACCGATCACAACTCCATAGCGGTCCCTCATGACTTTCCTGACCTCGGCGTTGTCCAGCCCATCTGGCTTGTTGAAGGCGATGACAGTGTTCGAATGAACCGGCGGTTCTGGTAATGGTTTGAGACCTATAGCCTCAACAGCCTTGTAGAAAGCCTCGCTGCAGATTCTGTGTCGCTTGAAGCGTTTTTCGAGACCTTCTTCCTTCACCATTTTTAGGGCTTCGTCCAAGGCGAAGAAGAGTGGCACTGCCGGAGTGAAGGGAGTCTCGCTCTTTGCGCTGAATCTGCGTGTTTGGATGAGGTCAAAATAAAAGGGGCGCTGTGTCTTCTCGATTGTTTCCCAAGCCCTTTCACTGACAGATATTAATGCTAAGCCGGGCGGGCAGGCTATGCATTTTTGGCTGCCGACGACGCAGATGTCGACGTTCCATTCGTCAACTGGAAGTTGCTCTCCGCCTAGTATTGAAACCGCATCCACAATGAAGAGAAGACCCTTCTCCCGGGCTATCTTGCCAATTGCATGGAGGTCTCGTACAGTGACCCCTGTGGAGGTTTCGTTATAAACGATGGCTATGGCCTTTGCATCCTTCTCTTTTTCCGCAACTTGCCTTATTTGATCCGCTGTTGGCGCTTTTCCCCATTCTGTTGATATTTCTATGGGGTTGCCGCCTCTGCGTACGACGGCTTCTTTCATTCTTTCGCTGAAAAGTCCAGAGACGGGGACGATAATCTTGTCTCCGGGGTTGACGCTGTTGCTTACGGCGCATTCGACGCCGCCTGTGCCTGACGCGGTCAAGACGAAGATGTCGCCTTTTGTCTGGAAAAGATACTTCGAGTTTTCGGTTATCGAATCGTTCAGCGCTCTGAATTCGGCGCCCCTGTGACTTATTATCGGCTTAAGCATTGCCTGCATAACGCGGTCCGAGACATTCGTCGGTCCGGGAACCATTATCAGTTTCTTGTCTTCCAAGGTTTGATCCACCATTATTAACGAGGGAAACGAAATTTGTGTCCCTTAAGATTATATTAAGCATTTGCTCTTACACCTTTAATGTCTAACGGTGCACAGCAATGCGTGATCCTCCGATAATTACGTTGCTTTCGGACTTCGGTTTGAGGGACCCTTACGTAGCTGAGATGAAGGCCGTGATCCTTTCAATCTGCCCGAAAGCATCAATCGTCGACATAAGTCACAACATCAGAAAATATGATGTGCGAATGGGAGCATTCATACTTGCCCGGGCGACACCATACTTCCCAAATAGAACAATACATGTGGCCGTAGTAGACCCAGGCGTCGGAACAGCGAGACGACCAATAATCATCGAAACAAAGCGAAGCACCTGCGTAGGACCTGACAATGGACTTCTCATGCTGTCGGCTCAGAAGGAGGGCATAAGCCACATCTACAACATAGCCAACTCAAAATACACCCTGAAACAAGTCTCAAGAACATTTCATGGCCGCGACATCTTCAGTCCAGTCGCTGCCTATCTCGCCAGAGGCGTTCCTCCTTCAGAATTCGGTCCTGAGATAAGCGATCTGGTCAAGCCGAGTTTCCTCGAACCCAAGATTGAACCGGGAAGGATAGAAGGTGAAGCCATCTACATAGACGACTTCGGCAACATCGTCACCAACATCGATTCAGAAAACCTCAAAAAAATCGGCGTTAAAGAAGGAAACAAAATTGCAATGAAAATAGGCGGCAAGGAGACTGCCCTGATCCTTTGCAGAGCCTACGGCGAAGCCGCGCTGAACGTGCCACTTGCGATAATCGGGAGCAGCGGCTTTCTTGAAGTCTCAGTGAATCAAGGCGACGCCTCACGAGTTTTCAAGGTTGCGGAAGGTGCCAAAGTAATCATCAGATCTGAACTGACAGAGAAGGATTCACGCGTGCAAACGTAGCCATGCATTGTCGCTCGTTCTTTTTGTTTCCGCTTTGCTGGACACCCGTAGCAACGAACAGAATCTGACGCACACATGCAACATACGCTGCATATTTGTGAGTATTGCATCAGGTCCCTGCGGATGGGCTCAGGATACATAACCTTTTTAGTTGCAGGGGGCGTTAAGCGATAGGATGCCGGTGATGAAAATGGAGCGATGGATGATCTGGGTGCTTATTGCAGCTGTTTCTCTGGTTGGGTCTTGCGGCAACATCCTGTGGAAGATTGCCAGCAACCACATCGGACAGATTTCGTGGGACAAGCTTTTCGACTTACAATGGAGCCTGCGAACGCTCTTTTCTCCTTTGGTCTTCACGGCGCTTTTCCTCATGTTTGTCGGACGATTTGCCAGCATGGTGCCGACTGGCTACATGGGCATCACTGAGCTCATCATGGCAATAACCATCATGACCCTCATCTTCACGGCAGTCTTGGACACGCTGTTTCTGAAGACCAGTTACCCGCTGGAAGTCTGGATAGGCATAGCCATCGGCATCGTATCCATCTACCTGATAAGTCGTAGCGTCGGCTGACTGAACAAACGGCCTACTTACGCCGCCAAAACAACATAAAAACAGCCAAAGAAACGGAGATGGCAGAGACCGTAGCGCCGAGAAGATGGGCTGACGTAGGCTCGTATCTCATGGATAGGCAAATGTTGCTATTGGTTTCTGGCTCGATTTTGATCATCATCAGTTGCGGCTCGGCAACATAGACGCTGACGGCTTCGTGATCTGCATATATCCTCCAGCCGGGATAGTAAGTTTCGCTTATGAGCAGCCAGAAGCTGCTAGTTGCGTTGACACTGAAGGCGACGTCCACGTAACCGTACGGGCGCTTCTCAAACGAGACAATCTCGACGATGGGAGGCTCTCCGCAGGCCCAATTGAGGAGATTTCCTAACATTCTTCCCTCGTCCGCATTCAAAAATGCATTAACGTGCGCCAGAAAGTTGAATCCGATCCAGACGATTTTTCCGTTTCCTACAGGCGTCACTGCAAGCGCTGGATTGCTGTCGATGGTCAGCAGGCACTCTGTCGGTCGCTGAGCAGAAGTCACGTTGAAGGCAACGTAGCCCCATGGATATGTTCCCGCGTAGATCGCTGGCGAAAACTCGGAGGCATTCACATTGTTAAATATTGTGTTTTCAAAGTTTGGGTTGGCATCTGTGTTGTATTGGCCTGCAGATTGAGTGACGTACATTGGCATTCCGAGAACCTGATGCGCATAGAACGGGGCAAAGAGCACGGTGCCGCCTCTTTCAGCGTACTGTAGCAGCAGGTTCTCCATTCCGGTTTCCGTGTGAGAGTTGTATCTATAGAGTAGCACGGCGTCAAATTCGCTGAGTTCTTCAACAGTATAGTCGTCTACGTACTCTTTCCAGCCGCGAATCAGTATGGACGAATTGCTGGAGAAAAGCAGTGTCTCCGCGACGGTCATAAGGTCTTCCTCTTTTCCCAAGTAAAGAATAGAATGTCTCGCCTGAAGGTAGCTGGACTCGCGTTTCGATTCTATGACGCAGAAGTCTTCCTCATAGGAAAGGGTGAACTCATTTGTTCTGTTGAACCGTGCTATTCGGTCGAAGTCGTCGGCTCTGGTGACGTAGTACTTTACTGCAAAAAGTTCCAGAAGGGGTGGAATAATTCTTTCCCGTTCCCCATAACTTGTCATCCAATCTAGGTTGTACAACCAATCTCTCAGGACCGAGCCTTCAACATACCATCCTGCATAGATCTCTTCACACGTAACAGCGGGAACATATGCAAGACCGGGAATGTTGGCATAGATCCTATGGTATGTGGCTGTGCCAGAAAGATTCTTGACAGCTGCGGGGAAAGATTGGATCGTGGGAACCTCGTAGTAGCCTCTGACGAAAGATCCGCCGGCGTCCGCAATGATGACACACGCGATTATAGAAGTGAGAACTATTTTTGAGACGCTCTTTGCGGCATGTTTATGGGAAAATATGCTCAACTGGTTTAAAGAATCGCAAAGGAGCTTCGTGGCACCTCCAGCGAGAAAAGCCAAGGACATGAACGTGATGAAAACCCATCGGTCAGGCGTTATCATGTTGTAGTAGGGCATCTGTTCAACAAAGGTTCCTTTGAAGATGGAATGTTGATAGATGCTCAGAAAACCGCTGAAAGCCGTTAGAACCAAGAAAAAAATTGTGAAGAAATTCTTCCAGCTCTTCCTGTTGACAACAAAGGCGAAGACAACAACAGTCAGAGTTGAAAGTCCAAGGTAAACGCCGCCACGTTGAAGAAAGAGCAAGGGGCTCCCGACAGACTGCAATTCCAAATAGTATTCAGGATAACGCGTATAGAAAAGGCCGCGGTACGTCAGGAAGGGAACAAGCCAGAAACCGGCAAGCCCCAGCCCGATCAAGATCGCAAGCGAAGTTGCTCCGAGGTCTTTCACCGATGCCTTCAAGGAACCAACAATCTCTGCTTTACGGAGACGACCCATCAACCTCACAAAAACGAACAGTCCAAGAGTGAACACCGCATACACGAAGAGCTGCATGTGGGTTAACAGAAGAAGAGCCATGACGCCTGCAAGAAGTACCCGATCTATTGTTCTACGCGATGACAGAACGCGTTGACAGAGAGGAATGGTCAAGGGAAGGAACATTGTGCCAACATAGAACGGAAGCATTCCTGTTCGTACGGCTGCCCCCCTGTAAGCACTTGAAGCGTATACTATGCTGGCAACGATTCCTCCCGCTCGGCTCCTGAACAGCATGTAAACGCCGGCGTACATGAAAACCGATGCCAACACGTTGGAAAGAACCATTGCAGAACGGAAACCTGCCAGAGGGTCTCCGCCGATGAAAACCGCGCCGAAGACAGCTGCCGTCACGTAGCTTAAGGGCGGATACACTTGAAGGAACGGGTAGCCTTCGTACCACCAGCTGTCCCAAAAATACGGAATAACCTTGTACGTTGACCAGCAATCTGTTAGATACCAGACCTTGAAAGCATGCCCTGGGCCGTCGACAAATCCGGGGATGCCTACCGCAGTCAAATATGGCCACGATATGTAGAGGGCGTAGCTCGCGACCACCGCAAGACATATGAAATGGTAAACCCGAGATAACGGCTTCCCTTCCTCCGTCTTGGCTTCTGTTTCGGTTTCCATGTCGTTCACCGCGAATAATGAGCTGTCAGAAGGTTTCTCTTCGAAAGAAGAACCCGTTTCAGAAACACTGGGTTGCTGTTTGGTTCTCCCGCCTTTGAGATCAGTCGCATACCATGTCTTTGGACCCCTGTGTCTCGTATGGTTCCATCCTTTGGGGCCTCTGTAGAATTCTTTAAGAAATACCAAGACGTATGCTAGGACCCCTGTGGCAGTGAGCGCCAAGGCAATTTGGTCTAACAAGACCGGGGTGTATTCTAGGGTAATTTGACACGCGTCTGTCCCGCTAATTTCAACCATCATGAGACCGTCAGCATTTTTTGACAGCTCCACTTCTCCTTGGTCAGAATGGGCAACCCAGCCGGGATAGTAATTCATCTTAACGATAACGGTCAGGTCCTCGGAGCCATCTTGAATGGTGAGGCTCAGTGCATCTGGGTTCACGTAGTCATAGCTCAGTGAGGCGCTGCCCTGAGTGACCTCAACGAGACTGAGAGTGTAGTTGTCTTTCAACTTGTAGATTGTGAAGCCGCTAATGTCGGTTCTTTCGAAGAAACGTCTGTCTTGATAGACTGATGTGTTTGAATCGGGCGAGAAGGACACCTGCGGGAAAATCACATATCGGGTATTAGTCCGATTCAACATCTCTAGGACCGCGTCTAGATCATCGACCGCCGTCACATTATCGTAGGCCGTCAGAGTCAGCCAGTAACTATAATAGAAATCGAGGTTGACTTGGCCTTGCACGTATCCGCCGTCTAGCTGCCAACCATCCGAGAAAACGTTGAAAACATAAGAAAGCGTTCCGAACGAGGCAACCCTTTCGCCGGTCTTCAAGCCTAGGTTCTCCAATTTTTCAACGACCTGAATTTCGTCAGAGTAGGGATAGTAAGCGAACTGTCCCAAGTCAGATGCGTAGAGCAAAGACGCCAGCAACACGATGGCTAGAAGGAGACATTTTGCTAAACGCCTGAGGGAAGTGCCTTTCAATCTTGAGGACAAAACATGGTCTTCAAGCCAGTTCACCGCTAGGCCTCCCAGCATAGCCATAGGCATCGAAACGAAGTAAGGCATCCTGTTCGACCACCCGATGACGATTCCGGCATAGGGCGAGACAATTGCGAAGAGAAACAGGCCCGTCCACAAGAGGAAGACTGTTCCCCAGAACATCTTTTCCGCACCAAGCTTCCTCTTGGCGATGAGCACCACCGCGAGGGCGAACAGAAAAATCATGGGAAACCCTAGAAAATACTGCTTATCCCAAATGTTTTGCAGCGGCGCGGGGTACCAGAGGCTTTCGATGGGGACAACGGTTTTGAGCGCCGCTTCAGCGGTCAAGCCTAGCTGCCCCGAATTCTCAACGAGAGACGGCAAAAGCCAAAAAGCAGACAATGCCACGCCCAAGATGCCGCCCAGAAAAAGCCCTTTTATGCGGGTTCGCGCAGTTTTTGGTTTCCCTTTCCACCGCCAGACGGCAAACAGACAGAAGATGTAGATGCCCAGCATCAGACCGAAATTTAGAACCGTCTGGTAATGGGTGAGAAAGAAGAGGGCGATAAGCGGGGCTGTGATCAGAGCGGTCTTCTTCGCGCCGTTGCCATATTTCACTACACAGAAAAACGTCAACGGTATGAGGAAAAGGGAAAAATTATGCGTAAAGTGTCCCACGAAGAAGCGTCCATAAAGGGTCTGTGGGCTGAGCATGTAAAGGACGGCGGAAGAAACGCCGGCAAGACGGCTGTGGGTAACCGTTTTCATGAAGAGGTACATGAAGAGACCTGCGAGAAAGAAAGCGAAGAAATCTGTGAACTTGTATGCATCCAGCGCGGACAGGTGGAACAGCCCACCAAGCGATGTTGCGAATAGGTAGCTCAGCGGCGGATAGAACCGAAGCGATGGGGTTCCGCAGTACCACCATGGAAACCATCGGGGAACGGTGGGGAAATAGTTGGAGAAGATGCTGATCTTTGATAGATGCATGACAGAGTCAAAGCCTGACGGGACGAGGATAGAATTGAAGAGCGAAAGCGAACCATACATGGCGACGGCGTAGACTATGGCGTAACAGATGGAGTCTTTTACGCCTTCCCTCAGCGCCGTAGAGGCTCTGTCAAATGTTTGTTTCAAGCTGACACCTGCATCTGCCCCTTAAGAGCGTGCTACTTTTTCTGCATGCGCTTCAGCCTTGAGATGGTCTCGAGGTATCCGCCTATCGTCCGCCGAACCTTCATCTTGCTCTTCCCTCGCTTCTTGGAATAGTCCAAAGTGAATGGGATCTCGGTTATCTTCGCCCCGTTCACGAACAACTTGTACAGCAGTTCCAACTGAACATCGAAACCCTTCGCCTTCACCAGCCCCTCACGCTCGTATGCTTCTACAAGCCTTTTGACGTTAGCCGCGTGGATGCAACGGTAGCCGCTTGAGATGTCGCTGGCTGGAAGCCCAAGCGAGAACTTGGCGTAGAGACGGAGACCCCTGCTTAGAATGGCGCGGTGGAGAGGGACTCCTTTCTGCTTGCCGCCTTCGGCAAACCTCGAAGCAATAGCAACGTCAGTCGCATTTTCTTGACATGCAGAAACCAGTGCGGGGATGTATTTTGGGTCGTGGGTCAAATCTGAATCCATCGTGACCACGTAGTCGGATGCCGCGGCGTTGTCATTCACCCAAAGCAGCAGGGTCCTTATCGCCTCATGCAGCCCTTTGTTCGTCTCGTGTCGTAGCACAACGATCGGATATTTTTCACTTAAAGCGTTAAGGCACGCAAATGTGGCATCCGTGCTGCCATCGTCGACAGCTACTATTCTGCAGTCGATGTTCCCGCATGCCCCAAATATTTCGGCAACCAGTTCCTCAAGGGTTTCCGCCTCATCGTAGCATGGAAGCAGAACATGCACCGTCATCGCAGATGAACCTCCTTGCGGGAACGAACAATGACCGAAACAAAGGCTTTCTCCGTGCCGCCTCGTCTTTCTTTGTACCCTTTTTTCTGAACAAGATAGACTGTGGACAGGACTGCTGGGATGAAGATTAGGGGTGTGGGCCAGGGCAATTCGGGGATTACCTCGCAGGCTATGAAGTAGCTTCCTGCATTTGGTGCGCGGTCCACTTCGTATTCGTAGGAGTTTGCTCCCAGATATTCTGTGAACCAGACGTTCGTGTTTTCTAAGATGCAGGGGTTGGCCATGCTTGAAAGCGACACGTTGAATGTTATGCTGTCGCTGTCCAGTTCGACGCTTATGTTTTCCAAGTGGTTCCAGCTTGTTCCGTTCCACCTTTGCAGTGAGGCGGTTCCGCAGGAATAGACTAGGCGGAAATCCTGTGGGTATGTTCCCTCCGCTGGTTTGTCCAGATACACGGTGTAGGTGAACGAAGAAGGATCGGGGGTGGATGCCAAGGTTTCTTTGAAGTACGCATAGACACCGTCATTGTAGAAGAAGAGGCTAGTCTTGTCCGCCCCAGCATAGTGAGCAAAGGCGCTGTTCAGGGTGAAGCTCGAGTTCAGCCAGACCATAATGTTCTTTCCGATGAAGGCGCCAGTTGCATCCACATTCATCTTCAGCAGCACCGTTCCATTCGGAGCGTAAATGTTGGCTTCAATTTCAGCGTTGGCTCCTTCAACGGCCTTGGCAAAACCATCGTTCCCGCTCACATAGAATACTATGTCAGACGCATCTATGCCTGAACCCACTTCTGGCCCTACCTTGCTGTCTGCACCCCAGATGGAACCGATTGTCATTTCCTCGGCGACTCTAACCTCTGACGGCGCGTTGAAGGAAAGTTCCGTGTCTGCTTGAGCAACCAGCGACTTGAGATTGTAGATGCCCCCCGTGAATACGAGCTTGGCGCCAGACATGACCAATATGTAGCCATAGTCTCCGCTGTCCAAGTAGTATGTTTGACCTGCGGCTACCACAATGTTTGTAGTGCCAGGCGTGAAACTCGGGAAGTACGGCAAAGAAGCGACAGGCAGATTGAGAGGTGTATGTTCCTCGCCCTGTATCTCGACGTTCGGGCTCTTCCGGATCTGGTTATAGTAAACGTCGCTTACCTGCGAGTTAATTTTCAACCAGATGTAATTGCCCTTTATCTTCGAGCATGCTGATACCTTCGCGTTTGGACCTATCGAAATCGTGATCCTGTGGTCGCCTATGCCGTTTGCACCTATGTTGCCGCTTTTGACCTCTGAGTTCGCGCCGAGTCTGATGGTTTCTGTCGCCAGCAGCACGTAGGATGATGCTGTGTCCTCTTCGTCTGTGCCCAGCAGAATCCACTCCTGATGGACGATGGCTGCATGGACAGCGGTGGCTTGGCTGAGAAGAAGGAGAGAAAAGGTAGCCAGAAGAAACCATGTGCGCCGTTTCATTCTCAGTTCCCTCCTAGGTTATCCGTGGCTTTTTCTTTCTCTGTTTTCTTTTTCAAGTTTCTTTTTCAATCCATCCCGCATTTTGGAGGCAAGCATTCTTTCGAATAGTTCTTTTATCTGCTCTTCACTGGGTCCGCCAGAAAGAACTATACGTTCCTCCTTTGGTCTCGCCGCCGTCGGTGTTGCTCCTCGTGTCTCACGTGGCTGGGTTATTCCCAAAATGCTAAGCCTGAGTTTTTCCAGCGCCGTGTCTTCGCTGGGCTTCGGTTCCTTATCTAAGCAGCCCTTCGCGGTCAGGACGCTAAGTGCCCTTTGCACTTCTGACGGATCGATAAGCAGTCTTAAGCCGATCTCTTCTACGTCATCGCCCATACGTGCCAGTTGGAGTACCCTGCTCTCGATTTCAGTCAGTTCCTCTGAGACAGGCTTCACCTCTTGAACGGGTTCTGCAGGCTTTTGTAGTTCTGTTTGTGGAGGAGGCATCCCAGGAACCTGAGGTTGCCTTTGGGCTTCTGCTGAGGGGGCTGGTTCTTGAGGAACCTCGGTTAGGGGCGCCGAAGTGGGGAATGCTGCGATGTATGTTCCTGAGAGGATTCTTCTGTTTATTCGTGCGCCGGCTTCTAGCCTAACCGTTTTTTCAGTTGAGACTGCCTCGACTACGGCGTTTTCCTTTAGCAGAATGTCTTGAACTGAATCGACGATTCCGTTTATTTTGCAGTTTCGTCCCACGATTATCTTGCCTTCTGATAGAACGTGACCGTCGATTGTGGAATATTCGCCGATTTCCACGTTGCCGAAGACCTTCAGGCTTCCATGCACTTGGCATTGCTTGCCCATTCTGAGGTTTCCTTGGACGGCTAGGTTATTGTCTATCTTTGTCCCGTCGGGTATGCTTATGTCGCCTATTGCCCTCATGATGTTGTGTGCCACCTTGACCCGTGCTTTGCCTCGTGCCCGTTCCAGCATCGGAATGGATTTGGTGCTCGGTTTTTCTTCGATAGGCGTCTGAGATGCGCCTTGACTGGTCTCAAGGGATGCTGCAACTTCGCCTGTCTTCTCTTCGCAAGCGGTCTCTTTGTGTTCGTCCTTTGTTTTCTCCGTTTTCCGTCTGAAGACATTGATGAATGAGAATTTTTCTCCGCCCTGCATGCTGTCTCGCGTTTGGTCCTGTGCAGTTTCCTGCATGTCGGAGCCTTCGATGTCAGGTTTCTTTTCATAAGTAGTTTGCTCAGGTATTTCTCTGGGACCCACATCTTTGCGCCTAAGCATTTCCAGCAGAGGAGGAATAAGAGGCGCGGCGAGGATTCCGATCGGCAGTAGAGTCCAGATACTCAAACCATCAACCTCCCATTATTACTTTCCGAATTGTTTCCCATTCGTTCATTCTTCCCGTTCTTGCCATTTTTGCCGTTTTTTCCGTTGTAACCGTTGCCATTGTGAAATGTGTGGTTCCAAGTGTATTCTTTTTCGCCCAAAACCAAATCTATCAGGGCTTTGGTACAACACAACGCCATAACGACGAATGCCAAAGCGAGGCATGGAAGGAACCACAGTAGTCGCCTTCGGTTGTCTAGGTACGCTGCGACGCCGACTTCGAAGAACGGCGCAAAGTTCCCGATCGTGCTGTACGTGAACACGGAAAGCAACAGGAAAAGACGCGGCATCAACGATTTTTCCCCCGTCAGATAGGCGCCTATGCCTACTGCCCAACCGGAAAGGACGACTACGGGCAGAAAGTAGGTACATAGCAGAAGGACTAGCTCGATTCTTTCGTATCTGCTCAGGTGAGAAGCCTTCAAGATGCTCTTCAGGTGTTTCACCGCGCATTGCATGTGTCCCTTTGCCCACCTGTACCGTTGACCCCAGTAGGTCTTCCATGAGGTAACGGCTTCCTCGTACGCTTCGGCATCGTTCACGTAGCGGACTTGGTACCCCTGAAGGATGCAGCGAACAGTCAGGTCGGTGTCTTCAGTCAACATGTTTGGGTCCCATCCGCCGACCTTCTCCAGTATGGTTCGCCTGAACCCGCCGACGGTTCCTCCGTATTGTGGAACCATGGCTAAATCGTCTCTTGCTTGTTGATCGATTCTGTAGCCGCCGATCCTCTCTAAGGTCACTATCTTGGATACAAGCGAGTCTTCCTCGTTGACAACGGTGACTCTGCCTTGGACAGCCCCGACCTCTGGATCCGCGAAAGGCGCCACGAGCTTCTCGATTATGTCTATTTGCGGGTAGTAATCCGCATCGAATGTCAGTATGATCTCCCCGTTTGAAAGCCTGATCCCATCGTTCAGAGCAGTGGGTTTTCCCGCTCCGCCGTTAGGGCGGTGGATTACTTTTATGTACGCATACTTTTCCGCGTAACTTTCAGCGATCTCCTCAGTTCTGTCCTTGGACCCATCGTTTATGAGCAGGACTTCGAGATTCTCTTTTGGGTATGTCAGTTCAGTCATGCGTTCAAGGATGTTCCCCACAACGGCTTCCTCGTTATGGGCTGGTATGAGCACGCTGACCTTCGGTATGTACATGCCCCAAATTCTTTGGAAGGATCTCTGCTGGGGTCTCCCGAAGAGAGCGGCGTATGTGAAGAGGAAATGGCGGACCATGTACACGACCATCGCCGTGGAAAGGACGACCGTTAGAATGTCAAAGATCATAGTGTCCGCTTTCCCCCTCTCTTGAGCCGAGACATGCCGAAAGACCACATAGAAACAACCCAGATGAAATCTATGGTCGGTGCCAGAATGAAGTGCATAAAAGAGAATGTCGCGAGACCGAAATAATGGGCCGCGGTTACAACCAAAACCAAACGGTTAATGTTCCACGCAAAGCCCATGATGAGGCTTAAGGCAAACCAGATGAGCTTGGTTGACAAGGCGCCTCTGAGCAGGCCTATGGTGAAAACCGAGATGAAGCTGAAGACAACAATCGTCAGAAGGCCTGAACATTCCGCTAAAACCTGAAAACCCGCAATTGAACCGGCAGGCAGGTTCACGTACATCACGAAGTGGACGCTTTCGTAGGTTGTTCTGACGCCTATTGTGTTGAGGACCCATGTGGATGTCCGAGCCATCGCGTCCCAAGCGCTGCTGGAAGCTAAGAAAAGAGCGACTGTCGTGGCCAGAAGACCTTGAACCGCTGCGTGTACGAACATCGGCTTTTCTTTGCTTGGGACTAGTTGCGGCATCCGTTTTTCACTACAAGTATACTTCTGTGAGCGGGCTAATACGCCTTTTTCAGAGACGTTTGCAATACATTTGCATGGCTCTTAGCTGTCACTTGTAAACAAGTGTAAACAGGCGTTAAAATTTACATAAATCTGTAAAAAACAGCGGTAGGCTCTTCCGCCTCCTTTTATCTGCTGGGAATTAATGGGCTAGTTATTGGTCTGGGATTAATACGACTCTTTATCAAGTCTTTTAAAGAACAAGCGCAAAAAAGACTTTCAGCCAGAAGATAAAGCTCCCACATTGACAGGCGCGAAAGACGCAGCCCAAAATCGTGCCTGTTGACACCCGGAAGGCGGAGCAAACATAAAAGCCATGCATAAGGTGTGCCCAATTGAGTATCCAGCGAATCCCCACTGGAATCCCCGCTTTGGACGAACTAGTAGAAGGCGGTTTGCAGCGTGACAGCATGACCCTTGTAGCCGGTCCGCCTGGTTCTGGCAAGACCGTGTTCTCAAGCCAGTTCATGTACAACGGCGCGGTCAAATATGGCATAAGGGGAGTATACGTCTGCTTCGCCGAGACAAGAGACTCTTTTCTGAACAACATGTTCAGGTTCGGGTGGGACTTCGAGCGGCTGGAAAGGGAGAAGAGAGTTGTGATACTTGATCTGGGGGTTACGCGGGAGGCTGGACTGCAGACAAACCTCAACACGATTATGGATACGTTGACCTCTATTCAGGCGAAAAGGTTGGTTATAGACTCGTTTTCTGCAGTGAGCATGGCGTTGAAGGAGTCGATAGACGCGCGGGTCATGGTTCATCTTCTCTACAAGTTCCTCAAGAAAGCCCAGTGCGTCTCCATCTTGGCGATGGACCAGCCGTTTGGTTCGCCCATGATCGGCGACGGATGCACAGAGTTCGTTGTTGACGGGATAGTCTATTTGGACACGTACTTTGACAAGCGCAATGTGCTTCGAAGGAAGATGGAGATACTCAAGATGAGGGGAACAGCCCACACCAAGATCCCGTACGAGTATGACATCGATGAAAGCGGGTTCAAAATCCTTAAATCCGAGGCACCCACAACTAGAAGAAGAGCCAAGAAGCCGTCTTCAGGGGAGAAAGAAGCCTAGAAACCGAAAAATCAGAGTTCAGAGCACAAGAAAGGCTGTCAAGATAAAAGAGGAGAAAAAAGGATATGCCCACAATCGAAGGAGACCGGAAAGACGAACTCTTAAGCACCAGAGTGACTCCCGCGATAAAGGAGGCAATCGTGAGGGAGTCGCAGGTTGAAGGACTCACGACATCCGAGTGGTTACGCAACATAGTTGTAAAGGAACTCAAAGAAAGAGGGGCACTGCCAAAAGTCTACCGCTTCCCAATGCTCGAAAAAGGAACAGAATAACGCTCTCCAAAGTCCTTCGCCCGGCTAGCATACAGAAAGAATAGCATAAGTTATCCACAAGATCCGCTTTATTTCATAGCAGTTCTTTAAATACTAAGACGGGAAAAGATTTCCAGATATATCTATAGGGGCTTGAAGAAATGTCGGGTTCTGAGACTTTGATGCCGTTCCTTAAGGCTGAAAAGGGCGCTGAGCAACCGACGATCGTAGTTGACAGCAGGGAGGCAAGCACGGCGCCCAAGATCGTTAAGAGCCTGAGGGAATTGGGCGCCACGGTTAGGGTTGAAGCCCTTGATAAGGGTGACTACGTGATTTCTGACGAGTGCGCCTTCGAAAGGAAGACTGTCAGCGACTTCGTTTACACGCTTACGCGTCGCTATCTTTTCGAGCAGCTCTTTGTGTTGAAGGATTGTTACGTGAAACCCTTCATTCTGATCGAGGGATACCTGCCTGTCATCTACAAGTTCAGCCGCATAAACCCCGCCTCGGTCTGGGGCGCCATGTTCACGCTGGCGAAACAGGGGATAAACATGATCCACACGACGAACCACAAGGAGACCGCGGACTTCCTCTACACCGCAGCCAAACAGGAACAGATCGCGGAGAAAAGGGTTCTAGCCGTCCACCCGGTCAAGAAGCACGAGACCCTTGCCGACGCGCAGTTGTTCTTTATGGCGAGCCTTCCAAACATCGGAAGAGAGAAAGCCTCAAGCATACTGCGGTCCTACGAGACACCCTTCACGGCGCTGGTCAACGTAGACCGATGGCCAAAAGACGTGTACGGCTTAGGCCCAAAGATAACCGAAAAAGTGAAACAGGTCCTCCACACGTCCTACTCTGACTCAGATGAGGCACAGCAGAAAGGCACAGATGGCAAATGAAAAGGGGGTGAGGCTGGTTCTCAGTTCAGCCCTTCACGACTGCCAAGGGAACAAGCCGTGCGACACGCGTAGCAATGCCGACAGCATGGCTTACATTTGCGACTTTGTCAACGTCCTTGTAGGCTGGATCTGCCTCTTCTGCGAGAACAGTTGCGCTTGCGGCTCTGACGGCTATTCCGCGGCTCTCTAGGTTTCTCCTGATGTCTCCGCCTCGGAATTGGCGGGTTGCGGCGGCACGGCTGAGTGTTCTTCCGGCTCCGTGGGCTGTCGAGCCGAATGTGAGCTCCATCGACTTGTCTGTTCCGACAAGCAGCCAAGAACTCGTGCCCATCGAGCCCGGTATTATGACAGGTTGTCCGAAGGCGCGGTAGTCCAGAGGCACGTCTTTGTGTTCTGGCGGGAAGGCTCTGGTTGCGCCTTTTCTGTGAACCCAGACCTTCGTGCGTTTGCTGTCGATGTCGTGTTCCTCGATTTTGGCTATGTTGTGGGCGACATCGTAGACAAGGTTCAACCCCATCTTATCCGCCGGCAGCCCGAACACCTGCTCGAAGCTCTGGCGAACCCAATGCGTGATAGCCTGACGGTTCACGAAGGCATAGTTCACCGCGCACGCCATAGCCTTATAGTAATCCTGAGATTCGTTGCTTGTTCCCGGCGCACATGCCAATTCACGATCAGGCAGAGATATCCTGTATTTGTGGACAGCCCGCTCCATCACCCGCAGATAGTCTGAGCATGTCTGGTGACCGAATCCCCGCGACCCACAGTGAATCATAACGGTTACTTGGCCTTCATGGTCGATGCCGAATGCCTCAGCAACCTTCGCATTATGTATCTTGTCAACCTTCTGGATCTCGAGAAAATGGTTTCCCGACCCAAGCGTCCCGATCTGGGTCAGCCCCCTGTTTCTTGCAGTATTCGAGATCTTGTCTGGATCAGCCGCGTCCATGCGGCCCTTCTCTTCGCAGTGTTTGATGTCCTCGGGCCATCCGAAGCCTTGGTCTACTAGACGGGGTACGCCTTCAACTACTACCCTGTCGAGCTCGTGAGGCGTTACGCGGAAGTCCTTTCTGCGGCTTCCAAGCCCGCATGGAACGTTCCTAAAGATAAGGTTTGTCAACTCTGAAAGTTTAGGGCGGATGTCAGCCTCAGAAAAGTTTGTGGTTAGAAGCCTGACGCCGCAGTTTATGTCGTAGCCTACGCCGCCCGGGCTTAGGACGCCCTCTTCGTAGTCAGTGGCTGCGACTCCGCCAATGGGGAAACCGTAGCCCCAATGGCCATCGGGCAACGTGATGGCGTACTTGTATATGCCTGGGAGATGAGCCACGTTGACGCATTGCCAGAGGGTTCGATCGGTCTTCATCTTTTCTACGAGTTCGTCGTCGGCGAAGACCATGCCTGGGACACGCATGCCTGGGTTGTATTTCTGCGGTATCCGCCAAGTGTAACTGTCGATTCTTTCAAGAGGTACGCTCATTCAGCACTTCACCGAACTATGATTGGGGAACGGGCAACATATAAAGTATTTTGGCGTCGACACCAATAAGGTTTTTATGGTTCCAAGATGATGAGCTAAAGGCGGGACAGCGTTCGCCATTTGGTGTCTGAGATGCAGGTGAGAGTCCTTCGAAGGTTGACGCTTAAGGAGGTAGAAGACCGGATAAGGGAGCTGGAGAAGATTCACTGCATGAGCTTCGACGAGTACGAGGAGCTGCTGTTGACAGAGAAGATCAGAAACGAAACCGTGGACACGTACTTCCAGTGGGCTGATCTGGTGCACGCTTATCGCGGCTATGTGGAAGGCGGGGAACTCAACTGCATAGTCGAAGAACAACATGAATTCGGACCAAAAGAATTGAAGGTGCTGACGCCAAAAAGGCTGGAGCTGCTATGCATGCTGTCTGACCTGCGAACAGAGTCGATCAACGACTTGGCAGGCAAGGTCCACAGAGACGTGAAAAACGTTTACCAAGACCTCCAAGTCCTGAAGAGACTCAATCTCATAGAGCTAAAGAAGAGACGGAATGGAAGAATCGTTCCCGAAGTACTCATCGAAGAAATAACATTCACAACCCAATAAAAACCTCTCAAGAAGGATAGGCCTATTCATCTGACAAAACAAAGATCCAGCCCAAAACCCAGAGGAGGTTCTCCGTTTGATCAATAGAATCTACTGTCGAAGGTCATCCGGTACGATTGCCTGAGCGGTTACCTCTCGAACCTTGATGGGGTCCTCTCACCTGCATCTCTATTTGAACGTAAGATAAGCCTTTGTTTCACATGAGATAGCGGCTGGACCAATTGTCTAACTCCAACATTCGCCGAACAAATGGTTCCGACATTCGGAGTTACTAGAAGCTTTACGACTAGTAGAATAACTGGCTAGCCCTAACTGGGCTTTCCTTTGACGATGTTCATTGTTTCTTCTTGCAGTAATTCCAGAAATTTTCTCTTTGAATATTTTGGCTTATATCCTAGGAGCCTCTTAGCTTTTGCACAACTACACAATAATCCATAAGACGGGTCCTGTGATCCCTCACGCCATGTATTCCACTTATCAACCGGCATCTCCACAATCCTACTTTTCGAACGAGTCCACTTCACAATATGTCCAGCAAATTCGCTCCAAGTCAAATAAGCATCACTTGCCAGTTGGAAAATTTCGCCATACGCGTTTTCGTTCAGACTCGCCTTGGTGAAGCCTTGAGCAATGTCATCTGCATGATTCCAGTCCATTCCAATGTTAAGAGGTACTTCGATCATTTCGCCTTTCAACGCTTGGTTCAGAATTTGCCTACTGTACCAATACCCAAAGATGCTACTTTTACTGTAAGCTAAAGCGAATCGGAAGGCTGTGGCTGGCAGTCCTTCCTCTTGATAGTAAGATAAGACATTCTTTTCGATTTCGTGCTTGATGATTGCATATAGCGGCCAATCTCGGAAGCTTTCTGGATCAGAAGGATGGTTCTCATCTATCGGAAAATATTTCGGTTTACCGATCACTGCGACACTGGTGGCGCACAGAAAATGTTGCACGTTTTCTGCCATGGCGGACTTAAGTAGATTTGTTGTGCCGTCGATATTTATCTCCCGAGCTTTTTTTGGGTCATTTGAGAATGTGTAGGCGAAATGATATACAATCTGCACTTTTTTCATAGCTTCGTTGACGACATCGTGTTCCTCAATTCCTCCGAGACATATCTCGAGATTTCTATTCTCTAAGCCACTCAGATATCCCTTTTTCACATCCAAGATTCTTACTTTCATTTTTCTATGCAGTAGCGACCTAACAAGATGACTCCCAAGGACTCCGCCGCCGCCTGTTACCAGCACGAGCATGTTGCTACCTCATTGAACAGTTTGTAGCTTGTTAAC
>CAZELO010000002.1:0-183910 GCA_964513245.1 uncultured Candidatus Bathyarchaeia archaeon
TGTCTGGGAGCTTGATATCCAACAGTGCCAAGTCATAGAGGTTAGCCTCAGATTTTTTTATGGCTTCCCGACCGGTCTCCGCAGCACCTACATTGTAGCCCTCCGCTTCCAAGATGGCTTTGAGGCTTTCGAGTATGCCCTTGTCGTCGTCCACTATCAAGATGCTTTTCTTCTCATCTACCATGTTTTTCCCTTCTCCTAGATTATCATCTTGCGTTACATGCAATTTCCCGTAGTAAGATATGAATGATTTTTGCCAAACTTTGGCTGTCAGAGAAAACTGCAATTTCATTTCTAAGATTTGAGGAATTATCGTCAAATTGCATCTTTGCCATCAGAAAATGCTTTTCATCCACATTTAGGAAAATCAATGGCAAAGATACGTTCGTATTTGCGACGTTGCACATATATCTGAGTTGTTCGAAAACATAGCTGTTGAGACTTCTGGAAGGCGCAAAGAAACGGACCTCAATTGACTTGTGCTTCATCTTATCAAATAGTTTGTCAAACTTTTTGTACAGTAGCACAGACCCAGCGCCGTCTGTTATGATCTCTACATTGTTCTTAGCCTTGGCCAGCATGCGTTCTATCCTTTTAAGAATCTTTGTTCTTCCACGGATGGTCCATATCATTTCGCCTTCAGGGTTGTCGTCCTTTCTCGCTTCGTTGAAAGTCTCCTCGAGAGAAGAGACAGCGGAAAACAGACTCTTCGTCTTTCTCTCATACTCCTTCAAGTAGTTCTTGAAAGCCTTCGCAGGCGGGATCGGCACAAACCGTTTGGGTTCCTCCGCCGTTTGAACTACTACCCCCAAATCTGTCAACTTTTTCAGCGCGTTGTAAATTTTGGTTCTTGGAACCCCGCTTATGGCGCTGAGTTCCCCTGCCTTTAAAGGTCCCTCTCGGATTAGGCATAGATAGCCCTTTGCCTCGTACTCAGACAGCCCGATGCATTCGCATAATTTTTCCCAATTCGATTCAGATATGAGCCCTTCACCCTGATTTAATGATGCGCACAGAAACCTAATAAGTCTGTCTTCAAAAACGGTTCATCAAACCACGGTTCTTCCTTCAAAAAAATAGGTCGCCTTTGAACCCGCATCCCCCGCCAAAAACAATTCATAACTTCATGATAAACCCCGATGAAAACAGAGTTCACAAAATCGCGGTGGGCTCAGCTGAAACCTCTGTTCTCACCTCTAGGTAACGGAGCAACTGCCAGCAAATATTTGAGTATTGTTTAAATTGCGGCTTGAACTAAAGATTATAAGGCATTAGTGAGTAATGAGGTATAAAACCAGAAAGAGAAGAATGGAGGATTGTCCTTGTTCAAGTTTAGGATGGCGGACGCAAAAGTCCTTAGAGAAGCCATGACATCCATCTCTACGCTGATTGATGAAGCAACGTTCAACGTGGACCCTGAAGGCATCAAGCTGAGGGCAATGGACCCCTCACGTGTAGCCATGGTGGACTTTGCCATACAAAAGTCTGCCTTCGACGAATATGTCTGCAGCGAAGGCGCCAAACTCTGCCTCAATCTCGGCGAGCTGTTGAAGCTGCTTAAACGCGCAGGCAAAGACGAAGCGATTGAAGTGTCCTTGGACGACAAGACCGGGCAGCTCACGATAACGATTAAAGGCAAGTACACGCGCACCTTCAACATGCCGACGCTGGAAGCCAGCGAAGAGGAGGTTCCGACGCCTAAGATCACGTTTAACGTCAGGGCTACAGTCACGACCGAAGGATTGAAAGACGCCCTTGAAGACGTTTCATTGGCCAGCGACCACGTTCGCATCGAGACGGACGGCGAGAACGTGATGATGAATGCCAAGGGGGACATCATGGGCGCGAACATCGAGCTTAAGAAGGGAAGTGACGCCCTGCTGTCTGTTGAGGCGAAGGAGCCCTCGAAAGCAACTTTCAGTCTCAGCTACCTTTCAGAGATCGTGAAGGCTGCTACTGCCACTTCAGACGTTGTCTCGCTTGAGTTCTCGACGGACATGCCGGTTCAACTCGACTTCAAGCAGCGGTATGACGGAAGGCTCGTGTACTTCTTGGCGCCCAGAATAGAGGTTGAATAAACCCGCCAACGCGGAGAATTGGGTTCCAGAAAAGGGGGGCGCATTGGTACTTACACAGAACGACTATGCGAAGTACCCTTTTCTTTCAGACGCAGCTGAGTACGTGAAGCGGTTAGACCTTAAGACTGAAAGCCTTGAGGATTCGGAGCTTCGACCCGTTCTGGAGAGGGCGGAAGAAAGAATCAAGAAAGCCCTCGAAAGCGTTGATTCCAGAGTGGAATATTATCCGCATCAAGACCTCATAGAGATCCCGTCTTTCCCAGTGGCAGTCATGCTGGTCGCGGCTTCCAGAAACGACTTCGTGAAGAGGCGCTACGCCTTAGCAGAGGCGAAACGCGCCTATGGACTGCTTCAGAAAGAAGATGACAAGAAGATCATGGAGATCGCCGGCATATTCAACTGGCGGATTAGGCTGAGCGGCGATAAGGTCGGCGACAGAATGTATGATTTCGCCCTTCACTTTGCAGATTTTCTGAGGAACACGGGTCCCTTCCACGAGAAGGAGTGGAAGCTCATCAACAGGGTTCTCTGGCGCGGCGAGGTCTACTTGACGAAGCATGATGCTGCCCGCCTGCTTCAGGAGGAGATCCAGCGGCGCATCGGGGCGAGGCTTGACCTGGACCCCCGCTCTCTTCTTTCAAGCAGCATTCTTGAGCGGGTTGACAAGTTGACGAAGGCTTATGCGGGTCGCGTTGCAGAGCAGCGTTTCGAGTTCGCGGGCGAGGTTGTGAACGAGGCTTTTCCGCCGTGCATTCAGCGGCTTTATGATGCGGCGAAGGCTGGAAGCCACCTGTCTCATGTCGGCAGGTTCGCGTTATGCTCGTTTCTTCTGCGTATAGGCATGGAGACCAAGGATGTCGTGAACCTCTTCCGTGCCTCGGCTGACTTCAACGAGCGGATGACGCGGTATCAGGTTGAGCACATAGCCGGACAAAGAGGCTCCAGAACAGAGTACAAGACGCCGAAATGCGAAACCCTCAGGACGCACGGGGTCTGCCCCGGAATCAGCGAGTCCTGCAAGAGAGTTCGAAGCCCGCTTGGCTGTTACGCGAGGAAGATGAGGGCGCTTAAGAGGGAAACCGCGGCTGGCAAGGGTCAGAAATGAGCACACCAGCGTTTGTCCAGAGCAAGTTCGCCGAGTATTACAGGCAGAATTCGGGGAGGGTTGAGGCGCCGCCTTCGATTGAGAGGCGGGAATTCGGTTTCTTCCTCCTCAAAGAGGCGATCATGGCTCGGCACAGGGGCTTCGCTTCGGTCGAGGAACTTCGTTCCGCCTTGGAGCACACGGTTCCGGCTCACGCCTATTATTCTACGGCTTATTATGAGACGCCTGAAGCGAAGATGGAGGAGAAGGGCTGGCTGGGCGCTGACCTCTACTTCGACATTGACGCGGACCACATTCCCACGGCATGCGGCAAAACCCACGACAGCTGGACATGCAAGAACTGTGGCTCGGCAGGGAAAGGTCCGTCGCCTGCGAAATGTCCAAAGTGCGGCGGCGAAAGGTTCGACACGCGAACATGGGCCTGCGAAGTCTGTCTGGAAACGGCGAAAACGGAGACTGGTAAGCTCGTCGATTTTCTTACAAGCGATTTCGGCTTTTCATCGGCGGAGGTGCATGTTTCCTTCAGCGGGCACCGGGGCTACCATGTTAATGTTGATCATGAGGGGGTACGCCAGTTGGATTCTGTTGCGCGGATGGAGATAGTTGACTATGTGACTGGGACGGGGCTGGAGCCGAAGCTGTACGGTCTGGGTTTTGGCAGGTCCAGAATCTTGGAGGGTCCCGCGTTGGAAGATCATGGCTGGCGCGGACGTATCGCGAAGGGCTCCTTCGAATTCTTCGAGGAAGCGACAGAAGAAAAGCTGAAGCCTGTTGTCAAGAAGAAAGCCGTTGAAGCGATCATGGGGGGCAAGGATGCCATCGCGAAGGCTTGGGGGAAGAAGAGTCCATGGGGCGCCGTAAAAGGCGTAAGCCCAGAGGACTGGAAGGCTATTGTTCAGCGGGGCGTGGAAGGCCAGGGGGCTAAGATTGACACTGTGGTGACGACTGACATTCACCGCCTTATCCGTTTGGCTGGCACTTTGCATGGTAAGACGGGTTTTTTGAAGGTCGCGTTTCCGACGGACGAGCTGGAGCGGTTTGATCCGTTGAAAAGCGCCGTAGCATTCAAAAGGGGCGAGGCTACAATATTTGTTGAGGAGGCTCCGCAGTTCAGGATAGGCGATGAAGCTTTCGGTCCTTACGCGAAGGAACGGGTTGATTTGCCTTTGGCTGCGGCTATGTATCTACTCTGTAAGGGCGCTGCGAGGGTGGTTGACTAGGCTATGTACGATGAGCTGTTTGAGGCTTGGCGGAAAGAGAAGGAGAACGCGGAGGTCCAGCCGCTTCCCCGAGACTTTTACGCTAGGCTGGCTGGTTACGTGAAGCGTATCCGCGAAGAGCGGCGTATGCTTGACGAGAGAAGCGTGAGGGGCAGGCTTATTCAGAAGGAGGAAGAGAATGTCCAGCGCATGGTGGGAAGCCTCGTCACGGAGCGCTATGAGAAGATTACGCGGGTGGTCTCGGCTGAGGAGGTCATGCCTGCAACCGCGCTGGCTGAAGCGGAAGAGAGCCTGTACAGGGAAGCAGCGTCCAGAGCTGAATCGTACAAGGCTTTTCTGAAAGACCTTTTGCAGGGCAAGCTGACGAAGGAGCGGAAGGAGCGTCCGCGGGGCTTGAGGGTTGTGCGGTTGTTGAGGGAGATTCCGCAGATCGTGGGCACGGACATGAAGACTTATGGACCCTTCAAAGCCGAGGACCTAGCGGCTATACCGGAAGAGAACGCAAAGGCACTCATAAAACAGGGCATAGCAACAGAAATAGAAACAAGATGAAGAAACCGAACAGATTTCTTGAGCCTAAAGATTTTGAGAGTCCAAGGATAAAACACGGCAACAGACAGACCCTTGAAACCTTGATTAATGAAGAAGCCTGTTTTCCGCCTTTTTTGTGGCTAAAAAAGACGTATCGGGCATGTGTACTCTCTCGATGTAAGGGTTAAGCTCTGGCTTACGTTATGGAGTGGTTGAAGGTCAAAGTTTCTTGACGAAAAAACACTTATGTCACCTCTAACCCTGTTTTATTAGGGAGTTTTAAGGGAAAATGGGGGAGTTGGTTGGAGGATCTGGGAGAGATTTCGGAGAAAGACATTGAGACGTATACGTTGGTGTCTGCGGTTCTCAAGCATCCTGTGAGGCGGCGGATTCTCCGCATGCTGTCGGAGAAGCCCATGCTATTCACGGAGATGCAAAATGAACTGAAGATAAGCAGCGCACATCTAAGTTACCACCTGCACGCCATGCAGGAGCTGCTGAACCAGACCGGATACGGCAAATATTCGCTTTCAACCTTCGGAGAAGCAACCGTAAGCCTGATGCACGGTGTTGAGGAGACCGAGGAAACCCGGCCGAGAAAGAAGAGCAAGCTGCGTACTCTCTGGTCCTCCCTCCCACTCATCATTCTCTCGTCCATGTTGATTCTGGCTTCGTCATACATTCTTTACTGTCCCGTCTCATACAATGTTATTGACGAGAGAAATACGTCGGCGGAAGGAACGTGGATGCATAGCTTTTATCTGAAAAACGACTCAAAGATAACTTGGTCTTATAAGGTCCACAATTATTCAGCATATTCCCTTCTGCTTTTTGGCACGCCCGATATGAACCTGACTTTCGATGAAGCTAAGTGGCGGCCGGAGAACCGCGGAATCATCATGGGTCCCTTCTGGATTGGCTGCTCCGACGATAAAGATATACGCACTCTTTCTCTCTCGTCCGCAGGGGAATACTCTTTACTGATCCTAACCCCTGAGGGAGCAGGACCCGCAAATTTTGACCTGAAAGTAGACATAACTGATCCCTCGTACAACGACGTGTATCGGGCGTTGTTGCTTGTGAACCTCTGCTTCCTCGTGCTGTACTCAAAGCATTTCTGGTCGATTGGAGATTGGCTTACGAGGAAGCGGCTGGCGCTGGGTCGGAGAAAATGGCTAGAGCTGAATTGGAAAGGAATGGCTGGGGATGCCCTCTCCATCACCGTGATCGTGCTTGCCTTTCTGTTCTCGTGGATGGCAGCTCTTGCAGCAGCCATGCTCATCCTGTTTTTCAGGTTGCTTGCGCCCTATTCAAAAGGCACTGACCCAGTCTACGAGCTTCACCTAAACCGAGACCTTGACAATCAGAAACTTTCGTAACGGACAAGGCTGGACTAAGATGGAAAGGCGTTAAAGGCATAAAACAACAATAACCGAACCAGAACTAGTAAGATTATCAAACGAAACCCCGTGGCTCAAGACAGATTAACAAGAAACCTTGCCGTGCGCCGGACTGGAAGGGGGTTTGGCGGGAGGAGAACAAACCGTCTCCTCCCTTCAGGTGCGCCACAATCAGATTCGAGCCCCCTTTGCTCAGCTAAGGCTTCCAGATACTTCTTGATGCGCGGTTTCAACCGTAGAAGCCTCAGCCTTAGCTCTATTCCAAGTTCTCTGATTCTTGGATGTGTGCTTTCAGCGATTTTCGATGATGGCTTTTATTATTTCTTCAGCGAAAGGTTCTACGGCGCTGGGTCCATTTGCTGTAACGACGTTTCCGTCTCTTATTACGTTTCTACTTGTATCAACCGTGGCTCCACTTGCTATCAGATCATCGATCATGGGCTGGTCATTCGTGCAGGTAACAGTCTTTCCATCAACTAGATCAGCCGCAGAGAGAACCCACGGACCGTGACATATAGCTGCAATTATTTTTCCTTCGTCGCGGGCCTGAGTTAGTAGGTCAAAGACTGTCTGGTTGTCTTGATGATGAATAATATTGTAAGGTCCATCCCCGCCCGGGATGAAGACAAGATCATAAAGCGAGACGTTAACTTCGTCAAATGTGATGTCAGGTTGATAGTTCCCGCCGTGCCCGGAAAGAGTCTCTGTGGTGAAACTGGCAGTGGTTATTGTGGCTCCTTCTCTCTTTAAGATGTTGGCAAGTCCGGTATACTCCGTATAGTCGAAGCCTTCAGCTATCATGGCTAAAACTCTAGCGTCTTCGATTCTTGGTTGCCTCAGGATTACAAGGAAGTAATAGGTTCCACCAGCGACTCCTGCCGCAACTACGGAGAGGAGGCATAACGCAAGATGTAACCTCTTCAAAGGCTTACCCCCGTATTTTCTGACGCCTTCATCGTGATTGCCTTCTGCTATTGACACCTTAGATTATTGCCAGTACATCACAAAAAACGGCAAAAACTATCAACATATATTCTTCTTCTGCTCTCTAAAAAAAGTTTTGGTTTTCCGTATTTTTCTGTCGAAAGTCAAATCACCAGTCAAAGCAGTTATGTCTGGCTGAATTTCATCCACTGTTTCTCCGCATCCTTCGCACATTCAAAAATCCGAAATGGTGATTCATCATTTCGGGTTATCCCTCTTCTTTGGTGTGGTTTAGGCACGCAAATCTAGATAGGCGGCAGCGAGGCAGTACTGCAAGTATATTAGTATGCCTAGATTAAATGGGAAGTCATGGGAAGCAATGTTCTATCGGACGTAAGAAGGGAACTAGAATCAAGCGTTGATGAAAAGGCAAAGAAAGATTATCAGCGCGCTTTCAAAGAAGAAGGGAGATTCTACGGTGTGACGATGCCGACCGTGAAGAAGATTGCGGCGAAATACTTTAACGAGATTAAAGAGAAAAACAAGGAAGAGACGTTTTCTCTGTGCGAAGAGCTTTTGGAGTCAGATTATTGTGAGGAAGCCTATATCGCGTTCGAATGGGCATACGCGTTAAGGAAACATTATGCTGCGGGTGATTTCGCCATGTTTGAAGGCTGGGTCAAAAGATACGTCAACAACTGGGCGAAGTGCGACACTCTCTGTAATCACTCCTTAGGTTCATTCATCGAGCAGTTCCCGCAGTACATCGAACGGCTCAAGGCTTGGACAAAATCAGAAAACCGGTGGCTAAGACGTGCCTCAGCGGTAACCCTGATCCTGCCCGCTAGAAAAGGCAAATTCTTAGATGACATTCTCGAAATCTGCGGCAGCCTGCTAAAGGACAAGGATGACTTGGTTCAGAAAGGCTACGGTTGGCTGCTCAAGGAGGCAAGCAAAACCCATCAAAAGCAGATATTTGAATACGTGATGAAGAACAAGAAAGACATGCCGCGAACAGCACTGAGGTACGCGATTGAAAAGATGCCGAAAGACCTGCGAAGCACGGCAATGGAGAAATAACAACACCGCCTCACAACTCATAGACTTCCCGAGATTTTCCCAACATCCCCAGTGAACATCATTTGATAACCAAAACGAGTCAGAGTCCATTCTTCACATGTCGGACCGAAATACGAGGAATCCCCAGCCGGAACATTCATTTGTCAGTGACTGACAAAACAGAAAAAAACTTGTCAGACAAATCTACCAAGCCTTCTGATAGGCTAATCATTTGACAGTGACAGCCAAAACACAGAAAAAATTGACAGTCAAATTAGGAGCTTCTCAGGCAGGCTGGAGAGACATATTGCGGCAGAGGACGAGACTATGAAAGTGCTAACGTAGCGGTTTCATCTATGGCTCTTCGCATTGGCTGGAAGTGCATGTATTTATAGGGTCTTGCGCCCTTTCTTTTGATCAGCAGAGCGGGGAGTCTGACATGAAAGAGTATGATTTGATAGTTATAGGCACCGGCTCAGCCATGAACATCGTCAACGCCATGACTGCAAGGGATCCGCACCTCAAAGTAGCCGTCATAGACAAGGACGAACCCGGCGGCATCTGCCTAACACGGGGCTGCATACCCTCAAAGATACTGCTTTATCCCGCCGAGCTAGTGAGAACAATAGAGGACGCATCGAGATTCGGCATAGAAGTCGACCTAAAGGCGGTAGACTTCGGAAAGATCATGGAAAGGATGAGAACCCTCATCTACAAAGACATAAACGGAATAAGAGAAGCCCTTTCGCATTCCAAGAACATCGACTATTATCCGGCACCGGCAGAATTCATCGCGCCGTACGCCCTCAAAATCGGCAACGAAACCGTAACGGCAAAGATGATCATCCTCTGCACGGGATCAAAGCCTACGATACCGCCGATAAAGGGACTCGAAGAAACGGGCTACCACACCAGCGACTCGGTCCTCAAGATGCGCCGACTGCCCAAAAGCATAGCCATCATAGGCGGAGGATACATAGCCGCAGAGTACGGACACTTCTTCTCAGCCATGGGCAGCAAAGTAACAATAATCGGCAGAAACCCACAGTTCCTACCAGACGAAGAACCAGAAATCTCGGCACTCGCAAAGAGAGAGCTACAAAAACACATGGCAATACTCACCAACCACGAAGTACGCGAAGCAACGAAAACGCCTTCAGGCAACAAAAAAGCCATCGCAGTGAACAGAGCCAACGGCGAAACCGTGCAAGTGACGGCAGAAGAGATTCTCGTAGCCGTGGGAAGAAGCCCGAACACAGACATCCTTCACCCAGAAAAAGGAAACATCAAAACAGACAGCAACAGCTGGATCACCGTCAACGAGTACATGGAGACCTCGCAACCGAACGTCTGGGCATTAGGCGACGCGGACGGCAAATACATGTTCAAGCATGTCGCAAACTACGAGTCCCAGACAGTCTACTACAACGCCGTGCTGAAAAGAAACATCAGAATAGACTACCACGCCGTGCCGCACGCAGTCTTCACGTATCCCGAGGTTGCAGGCGTCGGGCTAAGAGAAAAAGAAGCCCTAGAGAAATATGGCGAAGACCGCGTCCTGATCGGCATCCACAGATACGAGGACACGGCTAAGGGAGAAGCCATGGGAGTCAAAGACTACTTCGCCAAAGTCATAGTCGAAAGGGAGACATTGAGAATCTTGGGCGCACACATCATCGGTCCCCACGCTTCAACCCTCATACAAGAAGCCATAAACCTCATGTACACGCACGACCAAACAGCGGTCCCCATCTTCAACGGCATGCACATACACCCAGCTCTAAGCGAAGTCGTGGAAAACGCCTTCCACAACCTCATGCCATCGGAGCAGTACCACCACCTCATCGAACACCACTACGGGCTTCTGCCAAAGTAACCTTTTTGCGTGACGACTACATTATTGCTAGTAAAGCAGAAAATGCTGGTAGAGAGAATGGACGTTGTGAAAGTTTCTGGCAAGAACGCCAAACACAAGGTCCTCATGTACGCGATAAGCACATGCGCATGGTGCAAGATGACGAAGAGGTTCCTGAAAACCAACGACGTCGAACACGAGTACGTGGACGTAGACCTCTGCAACGAAAAGGACAAAGAAAAGATCTACAAAGACATACAGAAACGAGGCGGAAGACCAAGCTTCCCAGCCATCATCATAGACAACAAGACCCTAATCAACGGCTTCCACGAAGACAAACTACGGGAGGCCCTAGAAATATGACAAACCCAGCGAACCTAGAAAAAGCGCGGCAAAGAGCCGAAAGCGACGCAAAAACCCATGGCTACTACCTGAACCCAAACCCCGAATTCCTCAGAGACCTGCTGGAAGGACTGACGCAGAACGAGGAGCGCTACGGCTATCCCTCGTGCCCCTGCAGACTTGCCTCGGGAAAATTCGAGTTCGACAGAGACATAATATGCCCATGCGACTACCGAGACCCAGACGTCTCAGAATACGGATGCTGCTACTGCGCACTCTACGTGAGGAAAGACGCCTTCGAAGGCAAAACACCAATAGCACCTATCCCAGAGCGAAGACCCGCTGACAAACAAGCCAAAGCCTACGAAACGCCAGCGAAAGAAAAATCTGAAAGCAAGGCGACAACCGAAAAAGAAACCCCTCAAGCCAAACTGGAGCTATGGTACTGCAAACAATGCGGCTACGTGGCCTTCCGCGAAGACCCACCGTATATCTGCCCCATATGCAAAGCGAAAAGAGAGATGTTCGCAGAAATAAAGACATCAGTTGCCCTACGCGGATGAAGCCAAACGCAATGGCTTAAACCTATCCCACCAAGAACCCAAAGGCGACAAACCTTCATTAGAGGGCGTAAAACATCAAATAGCTGTAGGCGCTACAATCATTGTGAGGTCTGCCCATGAATGGGTTTGTTGATGTAGCCTCGATTCTATCAGGCCGCCACAAAGAAGAACGAGTCGCCATCAGAGGCTGGCTCCACAACATGCGGTCCAGCGGCGGCATCCACTTCCTCCAAGTCAGAGACGGAACCGGCATAATCCAGTGTACCATGAAGAAGAACAGGGTTGAAGAAGAGAAGTTCGAGACGGCGAAGAAACTGACGCCCGAATCAACCTTGGAGCTGTCAGGCATCGTGAAGGAGGACCCGAGGGCACCCGGAGGATACGAGATACAGGCAAACGACATGAAGATCCAACACATGGCAGAAGAAGGATTCCCAATCGCCAAGAAACACCACGGACCAGAATTTCTGCTGGACAACCGCCACCTGTGGATCAGGAGCCAAAAGATGCAGAGAATACTCCGCGTCAGGGCCAAGATGCTTGAAGCCGCCAGAGAATGGTTCAACCAAAACGGCTACACAGAGTTTCACGCGCCTACGCTGATTACGGCTGCCTGCGAGGGCGGCTCAACCCTCTTCAACGTAAAATACTTCGACCAAGACGCCTACCTGACGCAGAGCTGGCAACTATACGCCGAAGCAGCCATAGCAAGCCTAGGAAAGATTTACACAGTCGCGCCATCCTTCAGAGCCGAGAAATCGCGGACCAGAAGACACCTAACCGAATACTGGCATCTGGAAGTAGAGGCGCCATGGTGCGACCTAGAAGGCATAATGCAGACCGAAGAAGAACTGCTGACCCACACATGCCACGCTTTGAGCAGGGAAGCAGCTAGAGACCTAGAAGCCCTTGGCAGGAAGCCCAGTGAACTGCTGAAGATAGAGAAACCCTTTAAGAGGCTCACATACGACGAGGCAATAGAGATGCTGAACAGCGCTGGCGTCCAGATCAGCTGGGGAGACGACCTAGGCTGGATCGAGGAGAAGCAGCTGACCCAGAAATTCGATAGGCCCTTCTTCGTCACGCGTTATCCGACGGGTATAAAGGCCTTTTACCACAAGCAAGACCCGCAGAGACATGAGGTGACGCTTTCAGCGGATCTTATGGCGCCCGAGGGCTACGGCGAAATAACCGGCGGCGGACAGAGAATCGACGACACGGACGAACTGCTGAAGAGAATCGAAGAGGCAAATCTGAACCCGGAGAACTACCAGTGGTACATAGACCTGAGGCGGTACGGCTCAGTGCCCCATTCAGGCTTCGGCCTAGGCGTAGAACGGCTCATAGCCTGGGTCTGCAAACTCAGCCACATAAGGGACGCCACAGCCTTCCCAAGACTCATAAACAGAATCTATCCTTAGTTTCGAGTGATCAATAAAGGTGGGTGAAAGACTTGCTTCTCAGAGATAATCTTCAAAAGGATCATACGCCTGATTAGATTATTTGGAGAATGACATCAATGAAGAAAGAAGCTGTCGTTGCATCTGCTCTCATTCGGAATTTGGCAGGATTGGTGTTGGTCTTTGTCTTTGAAGGTCAAGACGAAGTTGCCTTTCTGCCAGGGGGATCACGCGAAAAGGGAGAGACGCCCGTGGAGACTGCTATCCGAGAATCATTCGAAGAGACTGGTTTGAGAGTCAATGTCGAGAAGTTAGTAACTTTCTACAACCTAGTCGTTTTCAATAAGGACGGGCATGAGAAATGTAGATTTCTACACTATCTATTTCTCGCGTCAACCACGGATTCTGATCCTCGACCCAGTTCTGAATGGAGGGACTCGAAGGCCAATTGCAGATGGACCACTCTAGAGGGTTTAGGGCGATACAGAAAAGTGTGGCCTCTTCCCGAAGAAGTCAGAAGGAGAATCTCTAAGGGTAAGCTGGATTTGGGTGACATGGGGGAACTCAAGTATCAAACGGAATGAAGACAGCGCCGGCTAAGGGCATAAATGACCGCGCAACGCCCTCGAAAGAGTCTGATGCCAAAAAAGAACTAACGACAAGAAACCCCTTTTTCAGAATATGCCTTCTTCGTCAGCCGTCTTCCTTATGGCTTCTTCACGCGTCAAACCCCTGTTCTCGTATTCTTTCAGCTTGTATTCCAAGGCGTGAGTGTCTCCCCAAACCTTAACGTGCTTGTCGCACAGCCTTCGATACAAGGCTGTTGTGTCCTTCGGTTGCTCCTGCCACCGTCTCCGCTCTTCCTCAAGAGCCAAACGGGCATACTCCGCCTCCAAATGAGGCAGGAACTCGTTCACGCCGGCTAGGAATCTCTGTGCGGATGAGTTCGCCTTGTAGGCTATGGGCAAAATTAGAACTATGCCCGCTAATGGAATGAGTGTGCCATAGAATAGGCTTAGTCCAAACGCAGCCACTAGGATTATGAAGACCATAAACTGAGAGCGTCCATAGCGGAAACCAAGCTCTAGCGCACAGGTGCCGTCTTCAGCTGATATGCGAACATTCACTGCGACTCCGAATGCCCCTCCCACTCTGGCTCCAATGAAAGAACTTTCGTCACCCTCACTTTGAGTTTTGACGGCGCCGAGATCGCTCTCTATGAAAGGAACCAAGCTTTCGTAGGCTTGTTTTGCGGTGACGCGGATAAATCTTCGTGAGCGCGAAGGAAACATCATCTTATCCCGTTCAGTCTTTACTGCAAACAAACATACGTTCCGTGTTCATATAAGTAGCTAAGCCGAGGTAACCCTGCGATCAGCCTTCCCTTCTATTTCAGTTTGTCAACTACTTCGAGCCAGAGTTTCTATGTCCATGCGATTTAGCTCTTTCTCCAAGGCTGTTCCCATAGGTGTCTTTGCGTGTATGGTTCTTATCCTTTGTATTTGTTTACGATTGGCATCTTCCACCCTATGCCGAAGGCTTTCTGCGTGATCTTTATGCATGGCACCGCTTGGCGTCTCTTGTATTCGGCGTTTCTGACGCGCCTGTAAGTGTCTTCGACCACGCCTTTCGGGTAGCCCATCGCGACTAGCTCTGCTTTGCCTCTTCGGTTCTCTATGATCTCGTCGACTAAGGGGCTGACTATGCTGAAATCGAATGGGTCAAATTGTCCTTCTGCCAGCTCAGGTGAAGGTTTCTTCTTGAGCACGTTCTTCGGGATTATCTCCCTGCCCGCCTTTCTGTTCACGTATTCTGCGAGCCTGTAGACCTCGAGTTTGCTCACGTCTCCAAGTGCGCCCAACCCGCCCGCCATATCGCCATACAGCGTGCAGTAGCCGAGTGCCAGCTCAGTCTTGTTTCCAGTGTTCAACACGAGGATTCTCAGTTCCCTCAGCCTGTTCGAAACGTCCATGAGACAGTTTCCGCGTACTCTGGGCTGTATGTTCTCGTCGGCAACAGGGTCGTCTTTAGTCTGGTCCGTTCCAAAATGTTTTCTTATCTTTTCGAGAGGCTCTTCCAATGTTGCCCTGTAACTATTGACAATGTCTTGCACGGGGAACTGAATGAAGCAGATTCCGAGGTTCTCTGCCAGCTCCTGCGCGTCAGTTCTGCTGTGTTCGCTGGAGAATCTTGAAGGCATCGAAACACCGATGACGTTTTCTCTGCCTAGGGCTTCAACGGCTATGCATGTTGTCAGCGACGAATCGATTCCGCCGCTCATCCCGACCACTGCCCTCTCGAAGCCGCTCTTTCTGAAGTAGTCACGGACACCTAAGGCTAAAGCGCCAAACATCTCTTCTTCCTCATCATACGATGTAGAAACCACTTTTCCAGCGGTTCCCGTTTCCAAGTCGAGGTCTGTAACTACTAAGTCTTCCTCGAACTGTTTGGCGGCTGCTATCAGGCTGCCGTTTGCGTCGACGGCGATGCTTTGCCCATCAAAAACAAGTTCGTCCTGTCCGCCGACAAGATTGACATAGAAGATCGGAACCCCGTTTTTGACTGCCTTTTCCTTCAGCAGTTTCTTGCGTTCGAACCGTTTCCCAACGTAAAAAGGCGAAGCCGATATGTTGATGATCAGGTCTGCCCCTCTTTCAGCCAGCAGATCCGTGACCTTGGTCTCGTAGCCTTCGTCCCACAGGTCTTCGCAGATTTCAATGCCCAGCATAACATCCTTGCCTTTGATCTTGACTTTGACAGGCGTGATCTCAGGCTCTTCGGCTGGAGTAAAATATCTGTCCTCGTCAAACACATCATATGTAGGCAAAAGCGTCTTGTACGCGGTTCCGACTAGTCTGTTTCCTTCAAAGATAGCTGCAGCGTTGTACAGGTTCCGCTTATCGTCAGAATCAACAAACCCGATTATGACCGTGATGCCGCCATTGTTCTGGATAATCTTTGCCAAGGCTTCCTTGTTCTCTGCAACAAATTTTCTTTCGTACAGCAAGTCCTGCGGCGGATAGCCTGTCGTTGACAATTCGGGAAACACAACGAGATCAGCCTTTTGCCTCTTTGCCTCTCCGATATACGCCTTTATCTTCTCGGCATTCCCATATAGGTCGCCTACAGTCGAGTTAATTTGAGCCATAGCGATCCGCATGCTGAACACCTCAATCTTCTCGGAATACAGAACACAATCGAGCCTTATTTGGTCTTCCTCTCTGATCTACACCAAAAAAAAGAAAAAAATTGTGGATGGCTTAGACAGCCTTTTTGTGTACCCGATGTTGCTTAGGGTCTTACGTCTATGGGAATTCTCTCTCCATCATCTCTTCAGGATAGGCATACGTCTTATGCTCAGCTATGTCGAGTCCGAAGAGTTCCGCGTCCTTAGAAGCCCTCAGTAACCCTGCCCTGTTTATGACCCAGAAGAGGATGAACCCAGTTGCACCAGCCCAAACCGCAATTACAGCAGCACCGACGAACTGCACTGATATCAAATGCAACCATTCGCTGACTGTAGCTACGCCGTATAATGGGTGGGCACCCAGAAATTGGACCCCAAAGAACCCAGTTGCGAGGACGCCCCAGAAACCAGAGGCAGCATGCACCGGCACACATACGCACGCATCGTCAATGTGCAGAACCTGCTCCATAACGCCTTGGACAAGAGTGGTCAGCAACCCTGCGACAAGCCCTGTTACAAAGGCGAAAATTGGATGCATCACAGCAGCACCTGAACATATGGCGACGGCGCCAGCGAGCAATCCAGTCATCGATGTCAAAGCGTGCCCCCTCGATGTTACCGCAGCACCAAACAAGCCGCCAGCCATTGCCATAGCAGTGGTGACCCCGACCCAAGCCAGCTCAACATTGATAGTTTCTGCGCTATTCGCCACACTGGAACCTACGTTGAAGCCGAACCAGCCGAAGACCAGTAGCCAAGCACCGATAACGGACAGTGGGAGACTGTGGCCGAAGAAGGGTCGTGCCTCCATCTTCTTTCCAGCGAATTTGCCTGTTCTGGGTCCTATGATCTTTGCTGCTGTTAAGGCGAACATTCCGCCTACCAGATGGACGACAGATGAGCCCGCGTAGTCGACATAACCCATCTGAGCTAACCAGCCCCCGCCCCAGACCCAGTGTTCAACAACTGGATAGAAGAACGCCGACATCACCGCTGCCGCTATCACCCAACCCCAAAGCTTATCCCGCTCCGCAGTGGCTCCTGGAACTATTGCTATGGCTGTTATTGCGAACATGGCCATTTTGAACCACAGCGCCATATCGCCGTATCCCGATGGACTCTGTGGTATGCCATAAGCGCCAGTGGTGGATAAGGCTGCAGGTAACGGATTCGCGATGGTAGGTAGATATTCAGGGAAGCCGAAGACAGGGGATTTAGTGTAGTAAGATATAGGGAACCCTATGAGGTAGTACATAACAAGCGCAAGTGTCCAACCCAGATTCAACATGATTATGGTGTGGGCAACATTCTTCTTACGCACGAGTCCAGCATAAAGAAGGGCGAATCCAGCAGTGGCCATTATTAGTATGGCTACTGGCGCCCAGCCGACAATGAAGACTTGTTGTATTGCAGCGAAAGTTTCATCTGCTCCATCGGTCACTTTTGATCACCTACAGTTTACTTGCGAACCAGACGGGTTTCAGGGAAATCGGGATCTCTTCGACAGAGAGTCCTTCCTTCTCGATGTTCAGCTTCAGTATCTGTGGCTTCAGCGGGACGCTTCTCGATTTCCTTAGAATGAAGACTCTGGTCCAGATCACATCGTGTTTGTGATAATCTAGGTAAATCAGGTGATCAACAAGATACTCCGTTATGTCAGGAGATTGCGGTATGCCTTCTGCCGTCATGATCACGGTGGCGCCTCTCTTTTTGACTTCCAACAGAAGCCTCATGAAGACTTCTCTGAATTCCTCAGGGTTGTCAAGTCGCCTCTGCAGAGAAGAAAGCGAATCTATTACTATCCTAGCGGCGTTTGGCTGAGCGTTAAGTCCCTTCGTCACTATTTCCATGGCTTCCCCTTTGTTGACCAACGAATACTCATTGGCATAAGTCGCTGTGATGGAGAGGTTGACTATGACAATCCGTTCGTCTTTGACCAAGCGGGGAAAATCTTTCCATAGCTCGCTGCCTGTTCGCATTACAGTTTCCGGCGTTTCTTCAGTTGTGATGTATATGCATTTTTCTCCGTTTTCGGTTCCTTTGTGCAGAAATTGGAGGCATAGAATCGTCTTTCCAGTGCCGGGTTCGCCTCTGACCAGTATCGCATCTCCCTTAGGCAAACCAGGGATGAATTCCAAGAGTCCTTCCACGCCTATGTCAATCCATTTGACGTTTCCTTCACTGCTCAGTACTTGAGGTGAGATGTCTTCTTTTTTCATTGCGTTCACCTTTTTGGGCACATGGATATACCTTCAACAATATAAGCCTGTTTGAGATAAACACATAATTATTATGAACAATTGTGAACAAATATACGAAATACGGTTATTGTATTGAATAATGGACAGGGCTTATGCTTTAACCACTACCCTAAGCTTGCTCAGGTTTTCTCTGATGTCAGTTCTAAGACCTGCGGTTAATAGGAACTCTTCAATAAAGGATTTGACAAATTCCTTCGTCATCTCAGAACCCAAAACCAGAGTAAAGTCGTTTTCCGAGTTTTTGTTCAATCTGAAGAAATTGCACGCTTCTAGCCGTTTCAAAAGATCTTCGAGAGAACAGACCTTGTGGCGTAGCTGCTCAGCATGAGACCTAGCCACTTCTCTATGTTTCTCCAGAAATGCTTCTTTTTTCGGCGACGACTCCAGCAGGTTTAGGAAGAGAAGCCAGTGGTCCACATCTAAGATTACGTGTTCGCCTGAAAGAAGCATATCCATATAGAGATTTAGTTTCTGTCTCACGGCAACATCGGCTATCTTTTTGTTTTCGTAATAGAACCGCAGGGCTTCCCTCACTAATTCGCTCTGAGAGACTTTCGTCTCTTCCTTCATCTTCTCAATCAAACTATTAGTTTCGCTGTCAAGTGCCACGGTTATCCTGATCGGATTCTTCAACGAGTGTTTCCAACTCCGATTGTGCCTTTGCCGAGATATTGAAGACTCGGATCAAATGCGTTTTACTGTTGTTCTGTCTCAAGTGATCTTGATTCTGAAATCTTCTTTTACGACATTCAGGGCAACGTTCGTGACAGTTCTCCGAACGTAGGGCATGCTTAAGGTGTTCTTTATGAAAGCATTCATATCGTTTCTATCCTTGAACTTGGCTACCACGGCGATGTCGAAATCTCCCGTAATATCGTAGACGGAGATGACATTGTCAATCTTTGAAACCTCGCTCTCAACATCCATTAGATGCTTTCCCTCAGCCTGAATCAGTATGATTGCCGTCAGACTGAACCCAGCCTTAATGTGGTCAACAACAACCGTGTAACCCTTCAGCACCCCCATCTCCTCTAAGCTCTTGACATGGTTATAGGCTGTTCCCGCTGATATTCCGAGTTTCTCAGCAATCTTGCTGAAACTTAGCCTCGAGTCTTCTTGGAGCAAATCGATGATTTGGCGGTCAACCTTGTCAAGCTCTTTTAGATGTGTTTCCAATCGGTTCTCCCTTCTAGTTTGTGCCTTTCTGATTGAATGTTTATTCAAGTCTAGCCAATCTCATATAAATGTTTCTGTAGTTTTAGCGAAAGATTTATATACAAATATGCTATAGATTGGTCATTCCGTTGAATAAAGGATGTAAAAACATGGAGAAAACTGAAGACACAAGAAAAGCCATTGAAACCCTAAAAGCGAACAAAGTGCGGTGGATACATTCGGCGTTCGTGGACCTCCGCGGCTTGATGCAGGACATGGTCATACCTGCCAGAGACTACATTGACGGCTCAGCCTTCACTTCAGGCCTAGGCTTCGACGGTTCCTCTATCAGAGGCTTCAAATCCATCGAATCCTCAGACATGATCTTCATGCCTGACCCGAAAACCTTAGCCATAATCCCATGGAACAGCGACGAAAACCAGAAGAGCGCCATTGTCTTAGGCGATGTCTATGAGGCATATGGCGGCGAAGAACCCTCTGAAGTGTGCCCAAGGGGATTTGTTGCGAAAGGGGCAGTGAAGGCAGCAGAGGAGATGGGATACACCGGATACTTCGCTCCTGAGCTCGAATACTTCGTCTTCTCATCAATTGACCCAACCAAACTAACCTGGGACCTCTGGGTCAGCCCGAAAGGCGGCGAAGGAGATTCTTGGGGGGCACCACGCGTTGTACCTCAGTCGCCAGAAATCTCTCCTGGAAACTTCACGCTTAGACCGAAGGAGGCATACTATAGGCCTCCCCCCGACGACACAACTGTCGAGTACCGCAATGAAGTATCCTCAATACTTGAGAATGATTTCGGCTTAACCATAGAAAAGCACCACCATGAAGTCGCTACGGCAGGCCAAATCGAGATCGATTTCCGTTTCGGCGAACTAGTGGAGACCGCTGACAGAGCACTCTACTACAAGTTTGTAGCCAAAAACGTTGCAAAGAAGAACGGACTCATAGCCACTTTCATGCCGAAGCCCGTATACCTTGACAACGCCAGCGGCATGCATGTCCACGCCTCCCTCTGGAAAGGGAAAAAGAACGTTATGTACGACGAAAGCGACGAGTACGCAGAGCTCAGCCAGACCGGCAGATACTTCATCGGCGGACTGCTGGAACATGCGAGGGCTTTGACTGCCATATGTTGCCCCACGGTGAATTCTTATAAGAGGCTTGTTCCAGGCTTCGAGGCGCCGATCTATATTCTCTGGTCACGCCGCAACCGATCTGCACTTGTAAGGATACCTCTCTACTATAAAGGACCCAAATATGCCTCTCACAAACGCGCTGAATATAGAGGCGTCGATCCATCATGCAACCCATATCTGGCGTTCTCCTGTATTCTAGCGTCTGGGCTTGACGGTGTCAAGAAGAAGATAGATCCAGGCGACCCTGTTGACGACGATATTTACAAGCTATCCAATGAACGGCGGAAGGCTCTCGGCATAAGGGAGCTGCCGACAACATTGAAGGATGCCTTGGACGAAATGAAAAGCGACGGGGTGATCCACAGGACTCTTGGAAGCCACATTTTCGACGCATTCATAGAGTACAAGACCAATGACTGGAACCAGTTCTGCTTATATGTGACTCCATGGGAGATAATGAAATATCTGGATTATTAGAATGAATGAGGTGGTGAAAAGTAGGATGAGAGCATATATATTCATTGAAACGAAACCCGCGACATCTATACAGGTGATAAGGAGGATAAAGAGCAAGGTCAAAGAGGTCGTTCAAGCCGACGCCATCTACGGAAGGTTCGACGCGGCCATCATAATCGAGGCGCCAAACCTCGAAAGCATAAACGAGATCCTCTACAAGGTCATCGAGAAAGACCCCAACATAATACACACAGAAACATCTCTCGTTCTGTCCGACTTTGAATTAAGCGGCTCCTCAGTGCCGACATAAAGAGGGAAAACAGATTGGCATCCAAAGACTTACGACGTAAAGCCTTGAGAGCCTTCGTAATGATCACAGTGAAGCCCGGGACCTCAGAGGAGATAGTAGGCTCCAGAAAGATCAGAGGCGTGAAGATGGCTAATTCGGTTCTAGGGCGGTTTGACGCTGTGGTGGTCATCGAAGCGGACAGCCTAGAAGAACTTGGAAAAATAACCTACGAGATGATCGAACAGCATCCCAACGTGATTCACACCGAGACCCTCATTTCGATCTTCCACCCGCTTTCCTCAGCCAAGTAACATGTTAGAGAAAAAGGAGAAAACAGCCGAAACCATGAAAATGAACGAGCCCTATTTCGGAGTCTTACCCCTGAAAACTGAGCCTATGCTAGACGACACTACGTTAAGAGACGGCGTCCAGATGCCTGGACTAGCGACATCCGCTGAGGGCGCTGCAGAAATAGCCCGTCTCCTAGATGAAATTGGAGTTGAAAGGATCGAAATACATCACTACCAGAAAGCAGACAAGGCAGCAGCAAAACTCATCCAAGGCATGGATCTTCGCGCCAGAATTGCCGGCTGGTGCCGAGCAACTAAAGGAGACATAGACGACGCCATCGACTGCGGTTTCCGAGAAGTTGGAATATCGCACCCTGTCTCGCATATCCACTTCAGAGCCAAATGGCCGGACAAGACCCTTGACGAACTGTTGAGCAGGGTTGTTGATGTTGTTGAGTATGCTGCGAGGGACCACGGTCTAAGAGTCTTTGTTCACGGCGAAGACAGCACAAGGGCAGACTGGAACTTCGAGAAAGAATTCATCAACGCCGTTGCCGACGCCGGGGCAGAATGCTACAGAATATGCGACACCGTCGGAATCGGGCTGTCAGACGTGAACGCTCCTCTGCCCAACGGCATTCCAGCCAAGGTGAAAGCCATCAAAAAGGAGACAAAGATCGGCGACATCGAAATCCATGCGCATGATGACTTCGGAAACGCTGTCGAGAACACCCTGGCAGCCATCAGAGCAGCATCTGGCGTCTGGGACAGGATATATGCAAGCACAACTTTTCTGGGTATCGGGGAGAGGGCGGGAAACGCGGAGACCGAGAAGGTGTTGTTGAATCTCTACATGTTTCACGGCGTCAAAAAATTCGAAGGCAAAACGAAAGCTTTGAAGGAGACAGCTGACTTCATAGGTCGAGCGACTGGCTATGTAGTTCCGCCTAACAAAGCCATAGTCGGAGATTACGCTTTCGCTCACGAGTCAGGCATCCATGCCCACGGAGTCCTCAGCAATCCATTGACGTATGAACCATATGTGCCTCAGCTGGTCGGAAACAAACGCAGACTGACAATAGGGAAACAATCAGGCAAAGCACTTGTCAGGCACAAGATAAAAGAGATTACTGGAAAACCGCCCAGCGACGAAAGCCTAAAGGCCACTGTTGATAGGATAAAGAAGATCTATGAAGACGGCCGTAAGGCATCGCTCAGAGAGGAAGAATTCAAGAGGATACTTAAGAAAGTCGGACTGCTTCAGTCAACTAGACAGAGATAGACGATTTTCACGTGTCCTTGAACATCCTTGCGGCTTCAACCATATTCTTGAGCTTCGCAGCTGACGCCCTGTATCCTTCTTCACGTGACCCTTCTACTATGAGTGGTCTGAAGCCACAGTCAGGCGTAAACAACAGGGTTTCTCCATATTTGCGGAACTTGTTCATGGTCCCTAGGATCTCTTGAGGGCTTTCTACACGGGGATTTTTGCTCGACAAACAACCAACGGACAGAATCTTCCCGTTTTTTGCTAGCTCTTCAGGTGTATACAGATTGATATTATTCGGCGAGTCACAGAACTCGTGGCTTAGGAAGTCCAATTCCGTGCGCAGCAAGGTTCCAGCCAGCTTCGGGGACAGCCTTCCACAGATATGGGTACCTGTTATTTTGTCTCTGCATGCCGCTTTGATGTGATTGTATGTGTCGACGATGTAGTCTTCGCGGTACCCGAAGGGCATTCTGGCACCCACAATCACGCTTAAGATAGGTTCATCGACAGATACCATGCATGCCTCCTTAGAGGCCTCTTTACAGCTCCTTGAGACAATTTCTGCGAGTTGTCCAACCAGCTCCAAGTCAGATAATGCCGTATTTGAGGGAAATGCCCCAGACTTGGTTTCGATGTAGGATGCCAACGTAAAGGGTCCCGTGACAGCTGCCTTCAATGCAACCTTCTCTTTGAGGCCCTTCTCTCTGAGATATTGCAAAGCCCAAAGCAGGGGTTCAAGGCCCGGTGGTGAGACATCCATATTTATCTTGGCACTTTCTAGGCGGTATTTGCCGTTTGCCACAATGATTCCGCTTTTCTGCCTGACCAAGTCGTCTAGGAACTGTTTTCCCATGTCGAAGAGCTGCGGATAGACGGGGAAGTCTATACCGATGGCTATGAGGTCTCCTATGCATCTCTTCCTATTTGCTACTGAGTCTTCAAGGGGAAAACTTCCAATAGTAGATGTGCGGACTCCATCGATCTTCAGGTTAGCCACCATATAAAATGGTGTCTCAGAAGTCCCAGAAAAATCTTACTTGAACCAAAGCGGAGAGGTATGTCTTCTGGAGGCTTTCAGCCTTCTTCTAGTTCATTCAGCGGTTCAAAGCCTTTGAGGCTTGTGATGCTTCGACACTTCTTGCAGACGATGACTACCTCTTCAGGTAAACCGTTCTTCGCTGTCTTAACGTCTATGACATCGTATGTGACCCCAGACTCGTCGTCTGGAGAGATTGGTGCTCCGCAGGATGGGCATGGAAACTCTCCGTCGCCATCGACTTTGGTCAAGTCAATCTCGTATGGGGCTTTTTGCCTCATCATTGTCCTTCAGGCATCCCTTGGTTAGCTAGAAGTTTTGAATGACTTATAAGATTTCAGAATTATTGGTCTATATTGTTTCTTTTTTGATGCTGTGATTCGTATTTTTTATTTTCGCTTCTTGAACGGTTTTGCACCATCTGTGTCGTAGATGTATTTAAAGCTGGCTTCCAGCAGTTTGCAGGCTTCATCTATGTTGCTTATAGCTCTGACCGTGAACTCATCGTTGTTTTCTTAAGAGCGCATTTGAGTCTCAAATTCACTCCAAACTGCATGGTTTCATGCCAAAGGGAAGCTGAAATATCAGTGATGGATGTGCCTATCTTAGAGATATTTTGGTAGGCTCCACGCATGGATTTTGTGTTCATAATGTTTTTTTATCTCTTATTAAAGAGTGTGATGTGGAGCATGTTTGGATGCCTGTTGAAAAATCAGTCTTGACTGTGTGGGTACTGTCTTTCCTGACTTTGCTGGCAATTCTAGTTGACTTCAGCATAGTCGGCTACTGGGTTAGTGAAGGACCAGAATTTGTCCTTAGACCATATCTCATAGGCGACGCCATAAACATGTACATAGGCGGGGGAAGCGTATTCAGCTATTTTTGTATCTCCGTAGCTGTGACATCAATTCTTCTGCTTTTGACCTGTTTTGTCTTGATTGAGAAACCCGCCGACATGACCACGATTAAGATGCTTGGAGAAGTCCAAGTGAGCCAAGGGCATACTCAAGAAACTATGCTGCAAAAAATCCAGGAATTAGACCAGAGTTACACAACGATTGAAGAAGAAATAACAAGAAATCATGGAAATCTAAGCCTAGAATTAAAGAAAATCAGAACAAACCTTAAGGATGCCCAAAAGGAAACTTTGGATTTACTCGCAAAGAAAAATGAGAAAACCCAAAGAAACATGGCGTCTGCTGTTGAAACGAACCTCAACAAAATCAGAAAAGAGATGCTTGGTAAATTTGATAAACAAGGAGAAAAAATGAGAAAACTCGCTGGCTTAAGGCAGGGTCTTGCAATCATCGAAAAAGAAAAAGCAGAACTCGAAGTGATTCGAGCCAAACTGGAACAACTAGAAGAGAAACTGTCACCACCACGTCCGATCTTGACAAGCCAGGACAACATAGAAAAAATAAAAGGAATTGGACCGATTCTATCAAAGAAATTCAAAAACTTCGGAATAAAGAACATAGGCGAACTAGTGTCAACTGATCCAACCATTATTCATGAAAAAACAAATGTCTCACAAAACATGACAGAACATTTCCAAGCAACAGCTCAGCTACTGATGATTCCCACTGTCAGCGAAAAAGACGCTGAAATACTTCTGGAGGCAGGGATCAACTCCCGACAAGACTTATCTGAACAAAACCTTGCCCAACTTAGCAGGAAAATAGGAGACATAAGCAGAACCCTGACCAAAGAAAACAGAATCTCTGGAGAAGCCCCCACGATTGAGGAAATGAGTTCGTGGATCAGAATGGCAAAATACTTCTGAACCATGACAAACGCGACTAAGACAGATTCTGCCCGTTCACTCTGGAAGAGTGAAACAAACAATATTTCTCAAAATCCAGAACCCCCTTATCAAAAAAGGCTCCGCGGGATAACGGGTGACATCTCTAGCCGAGATTCATAAGTCCATATCACCTTTTTGCCTCTAGTCGTCATTCGTGTCACGGGCATGTCGAGAGACCACCTTCTAATATGACGCGAACGTGAACTGACTAGAACTTGTGTATGAAAGACTCGAGCTGCCATGCAGAATCGTAGACCTCGCCGAGGTTCATTGCCAAGTAGGCACCGAAACGATTGCAGTACGGCGGACCCTTCCTCGAAAAGAGCGTTAAAATCTTGCCGCCGTGGCTTATCCTGTAGCCTTCGTTTGTGGGCTGGTGACCCCTGACCGCGAAAGGAACCTTCAGCATCTTGAGGAATTCTGTTGTTACGTCTTCGCCAAAAATGTTACCAGCGCCCCTCGGCGACGTATGTGTTCCTGTGACGCCGTCTTGGGGGTCGCTCCACAGTATTTCTTCAAGGTGCCTCTCTGCCGGATGCTTCTCAGATGCAAGGGCAAGGTCATTCAGGCTCTGGACTCTGCTGGGAATCCCGCCGTGAAGCATTATGCATCTTTTCTCCACGAGAACTGCGGTGTGGAAGCGCCTGAAAAGGGTGCTGAGCTCCTTGTAGACGGTATGCCATTCTGTGCCGAATCTTGTCTGCAGATAGGATGGTAGGTCATGAGGAGAAGCCATCAGGTCTTCCGGTCCCTCGTGGTTTCCCTGCAGAAGGACAACCCTGTCAGGAAACATGCTCTTCAGATTCAACACGACGTAGTAAACCTCTGGCGAGCAGGGTCCGCGGTCACCATAATCCCCGAGGAAGACAACGTAGGCTTCCCTCCCGCCGGATGCTTTCTCAACGAATTGGGCTTCGGTTAAGATATGTTTCAAGCTTTCCAAGTCGCCGTGGAGGTCGCCAACAACGATGGCTTCACCCAATGGGGGCATCCGCACTAACCTTCCGAAAATCTTCAGTTTTTCACAGCGGTCCTTTTCGGTGGATAATATCTGCGCGGCTCTGCTGATGGTTTTGAGGAACTCTTGGGCGTTCATCTCGGTTGCTTCTTCAACTAGGCGGTTGACGGCGCTCATCCAGGCTTCCCACCTTAGAACTTGTTGAGAAACATATTAATGTTTTAAAGGCGGAACCTACGATCTGAGTGTTAAGCCTCGAAAGTGGTGGATGAGTTGCCCGTCACAAAGATGAGCTTCGAAGAGAGCCTCGGAAAAACTGTTCTGCCTTCCCTCTGCTGCGGCTGTGCTTCCTGCATAGTCGTATGCCCCTTCGGCTGCCTAGAATATGTCGGCAGAAAGCCCGTACTTGTGAAGGAATGTAAGGTATGCGGCATATGCGCCCAAGTCTGCCCCAAATACGGATTGCCCATGCAGGATCTAGAAAAATCTGTTTTCGGCAGAGAGCGAACTCCGGAAGAAGCGTTTGGGGTTCACAGGCGCATCGTTGTCGCCAAGACTACTGATGAACGTATTTCAGAGGCGTGTCAAGATGGCGGAATAGTTACCACTCTGCTCACCTTCGCTTTGGAGGAGGGCTTGATTGACGGCGCGGCCTTGTCTGGAACCAACGAGAAAGAGCCGCTGAGAACAGTGCCGAAACTGGCTACGACCAAAGACGAGATAGTGGCGTGCACCGGGACAAGATACACCTATTCGCCCAACATGCTTGCCTTCAGAGAAGGAGTCCTCCAGAAAAGGAAGAGCGTTGCGTTTGTCGGCGTTCCCTGTCAGATACAAGCTTTGCGCAGGATTCAAGCGGTCCCGCTTAGGAAGTATGCTGATGCCTTAGGCTTTGCCGTGGGTCTCTTCTGCAGCGAATGCTTCACATATAAGGGGCTGGTGGAGAAGCTCTTCCGAAACGAGGTGGGCATCAATCTGGCTGAGGTTAAAAAGGTCAGCATCAAGGGCAAGATGCTTGTGACACTCAAATCAGGCGAAACCAAGACTGTTGCCCTTAAAGACGCGAAGAAATACGCATGCGGCTTCTGCTCCTCATGCCCAGACTTTTCCGCAGAGCTGGCCGACATCTCTGTTGGCGGTTTAGGCCTGAACGGCTGGACTCTGACGGTTATACGCAGCGAGAAGGCTGAAAGCATCTTCGAAAAAGCCGAGAAGAAGGGACTTGTCAAGACGAGACCCATTCAGGAAGAAAAGGCCGTGCTGGACATGCTGGTAAAGTTCTCGGTTAGGAAGCGCGAAAAAGCGTTGAAAACTTCTCTATGACTGCTCACGGGCTTGTTGCACAAACAGCGTATTAAAGACCTATCGATTTCATCAGCACATCAGTGTTGATTCTGCCAGCTGTGAAGGTCTTCCCTGTTCTGGCGTTGTTGACTGTCAAAACAGCTGGAGCGAATATCGCTGGGTCTATCTTGTAGAAGTCGAGGTCGGCTTCTCTGAAGATTTCTGCGAACGGGCGGCCGTACTGGCTTGAGACGGATGAGACGGCTTTGGCTGTGAGGCTCTTCAATGCCTCGTCGTCTTCGCTGTCCACAACACAGAATGCGGAACTGCCATACAGTATCGCATCGTTCGTTCTTCCCATGGCTTCCACCGGCTCAGGGTGAACCGGCAAGATCGGGGCGCATCCCCAAGCGTATGTTATGCGTTTTGGGTCAAAACCCAATTCAGTCAACTTGTGGACGCCTGTTTCAGCAGCCCGTCCCGAGATCTGCGTGGATCCAGCCAGCGATGATGTGGGCGTGATGATGACGAAGAGTTTGTTAGGCGTTACGCCGCAGGACTCTGCCATGTAGGTTATGGCTTCTTTAGGCGGCTCCTTCGAAGCCTCAAGCACAATCACCGCCATGTTCGACTCGTCCCTGTAGCCTATCTTTTTGAATACGCGTTTGGGTTTCAGAGCCAGGGCCCGCGCCGGACCTGAGCCCATAGCCAAGTAGTCGCCAACGTTTATGCGCCACCCCGCCAACTGAGCACCCAAGGTTGAGACAGCCGGGTGATCCGTGGAGACAGCGATTGCTGGAAGTTCAAGGCTTCCTAAGGTCATAGAAGCCATGTTTACTTCGCCGAGACCGCCTAGGCAGATCTCAGTTATCTTCTTGCCTGCGAGGAAGCCGCCCGCGGCCTCTATTCCTGCGTCAATTATGCATGTGCCAAGGTCGTTCTCTCTAACAATCACTCCGTATTTCCCTGCGTTGTCACACAGGTCTTTAACAATCCTCAGAGCCATACGGTTCAAACTTAGACTATGCAAGATTTTTCTCTCCAACTTCGTTCAGTTTAGAGGTATCTCTCATAAGAGCTTAGGTGCGGATTCTTGGGTTTTGAGACGAAGAGTTTTCCTTCGCCGTTTTCTGCGATGTCGCCTGTGAAGCGGTAGAACGGGCCTCTGATCTTCTCTCCGTCCGCGCCTGTGCTGGACTTTATGCTGTCTATGCTGAATGTAGGCAGAACAGACGGCACATAGCCGCACAGGATAATCTTCCCGCCCAGCATTTCGGCTCCCGCCCTGCCTGCGCAGTCTCCTTGGACAAGTATGGTGCCGTCCCTCATGTGGATGCCTGCAAAGTCGCCGATGTTGCCATATACCTTGATGAGTCCGCCTTTCATGAAGCATCCCGCCTCGTTTCCAGCGCCGCCATGTATGATGATCGCGCCGTCTTTCATGCCGTTTGTGCTTCCACGGTATGGCGCTCCGACATACTCGCCCGCTGAGCCGCTTATTTCGATTTTTCCGCCTTCCATCGCGCCTCCAGGCCGAGAGTCGGCGTTGCCCTTCACTGTGATCTCGCCGCCCTTCATTGCCTCGCCCAGATGCATGCCCACATCGCCCTCTATGACTATTTTTCCGCTGTCCATCTTAGCACCGATCATTCGAACCTTGGTGAGGTTGCCGCTGAGCCGAATTGTGGCTTGTTCAGCTGGGTCTTCCGCCGAACCTTGAACATGGAAGAGGTCACCTAAAGCTTTCTCCTTGTTTCCTTCCCAAATCTTCAGCGTAGCTATTTCTTCGAGGGATTTTCCCGCAAAGACAGATGGGTTTATGCACTCGGCGTGGATTGGCACTCTGAACGCATATTTGGGGCTCAGCGTAATCGTGGCGTCATACCTCCGTTTTGTTCTGTATCGGCGCGGATTCTTTCAGGAACCTTTCGGGAACCAAGTAGTTCCCAAACTCTACGGTCCAGTATTCCCTGAACCTTTTCTTCAGGTCCCCAAAGACCTCGGGGCAGGAGAAGGCTCCGAGATCAGCCCAAAGTGTCCGCCCTTCAACGGATTTCGCGATTTCGCCATCCTTCACCACAATCTCGCCATCTATGCCTTTCAGCGGATCGTGGATGCGACCATTTCTTATCGGCAGACTCATGCGCAGATTTCTCCCCGGTGGAATCCTTGTTGACCTGCAGGTACTATGGTAATTGCAGAATTAATCCTTATATGCGTTATTTAACCGTTGTTTCGCATGAAAATTGAGAACCAAAAAGGCAAGCAGATTGGTAGAGGAAAGGTTAAAAGAGCCCGGTTTTTCTAGCGGGCGTGCATGGCTACTCTTTCCATTTCGTTCCGTTTCTGTATGGCGTAGCTCTTCAAGTCGTTGTCGGCTGCAAACATTATCTCTTCGGCAAGGCATTCCTCGATGGGGCGCGGGTTGCTGAAGGTTGCCTTTCTGACCCCTTCCGCTATGGCGCGCAGGGCTAGGTCTATTTTTCTCTGCGGGGATATGTCTACGGCTTGGTGGTAGGCGACTCCGCCGTAGCTGATTCGTGTCGTGTCTTCGCATGGTGCGGCATTCTCGATTGCCTGCACGAGCACCTCTATGGGGTTCTGCCCGGTTTGTAGGTGAATGATTTCGAAGGCGTTTCTCATGAAGTTGGTTGCTCTGGTTTTTTTGCCTGCGTTCTTTCCGGGGCGCATCAGGTTATCTATGAGTCTTTCAACGATGTTCAGTCGGGACTTGTGGAACCTGCGGTGTTCGTGTCTGCCCATGCTGTGTGGGATGCTGACTGGTTTGAGGGAAAGATAGTTTTTGAGCCCCCCGTCTTTGGTTTCGATGCCCTCGAAGCTCCACTTTCCGAACAGCAGATACTTGCTCTCGTGACTCACTCAGATTCACCTGAAACGTGACATACTCTGAAATACGCCGCTTATTTAAGGGTTATGAAAAATGGTTGTGGCAGATCGTTGAGATTTGGCTTTTGTTTCTGCGGTGTTGTTTTTGTCTTTTTTGTTTTTAGGTTTTTTTGAGTAGTTCTAGCAGTATTGCTTTTGCGGAGTGGAGTCTGTTTGCGCTTTGTTCGTATATTATTGATTTGGGGGTTTCGATGATGTCCGAGCTGATTTCGTAGCCGCGGTGTATGGGCATGTCGTGCATCACGTATGCGTTGCTTCCCTTCAGCAGTTCCTTGTTTATCTGGTAGGGCTTCATGAGTTTGACATGTTTCTCCTTCTCTTCGGCGAACTTCGGGTCCATAAAGAACTCCATGTCCACCCAAGTGTCCGTATAAACGAAGTCTGCATCTTTGACCGCCGCCTTAACATCCAGCGTGTTCTCGTATAGCCCTGTTTTTCTGGCGGCTTCCAAGATTTCTTCGTCTTTTGCCGCTTCGTTCACTATTGGCGTTACAGTGGTTATTTTGCCCCCTGTTTTTGTGCATCCTTCGATGAGCGAGTTGCAGACATTGTTGTGGACGCCTATGTACACGAGTTTGACGCATTTCAGCGTGCCCTTCTTCTCTTTCACAGTTATCAAGTCAGCAATTGCTTGGCTTGGATGGTATTTCTCGTCACATCCATTGACCACTGGGACAAGGGAAGCCTCAGCCATAGTCTGCAAGTCAGCGTTTTTCTTCAGCCTCGCCATGATGCAGTCAACGTTCCGCGACAAATACGCCGTTTCATCATAGACGCTAGATAAGACAAAGTTTGTTGTTCGCCAGTCTATGTATAGCGCGTGACCGCCCAGCTGGGTCATAGCCACCTCAAACGAAACCCTCGTCCTAGTCGAAGTCTTCTGAAAAATCATGGCCAACGATTTGCCGTCCAGAGCACCCCGACATTCTTCTGGATTTTGCTTAACCGCGATGCCTTTGTCAATTATCTTTATGAGCTGTTGACCAGACAAATTCTTGAAATTGATCAGATGCATCCTTCGTTTCACCCGCGTTCCATCGTTTCTTTGCTCACTTCAATGTATATACAGGGTCAATCTAAAAAACCATGCGCATCAGCAGGCTCTGTGCCGGGGCATGGAAGCGGGCACCGCCTCTGAGGCACCATCAACGCAAAGCTTAGTCTCTTCCACTTGGCTTTTTTCGCGTACAATCTAGCTCAGATGCTCTTTCAGACGGTGATCTTTCTGGGAGGTTTAAATGTTGGTCTTCTCATATCTGATAGAGGTCTAGAGAGCATGAGAACAGACTCGAAGAGAATCGCGCTTCAACGCATGGATACCCTTTTTCGGCTGGCAAAAGAAAATGTGCATGAGAGGTCTGATCTCGCGCAGAGGTATGTCGAGATCGCCAGAAAGATTTCTATGCGGGCACGGTTTCACATGCCCAGAGAACACCGCCTCTACATCTGCAGGCGCTGCAAAAGGTTTATTTCGCCGGGCACAAGCTCACGTGTCCGTGTTCAGCCCAGAAGAGAACCGCACCTAGTCATCACGTGCCTGCACTGCGGCGGACACATGAGAATACCGCTAAAGAGGAAGAAATAGAATGGCGCGCCAAGGGACAACCAGAAAGAAACAAAACAAAAAGCCACGCGAGATTCCCACAGTAAGAATCGGGAAATATGGCGCGAGCGTCTCGCTGATCAACGAGGTCGTTAGGCATCTAGATCAGAGCAGGAGGGTGAAAGTGAAGATACTGGAGACCGGCCTCACGGATGAAGGCACGGAAGAGATAGCTCAGAAGATATCGAAGGAGACAGAGTCCAAGGTCATTCAGATACGAGGTCACACCTTCACACTTCTGAGACTCAAGAAAAGATCAAAAAAGATTTAACACGTATTCAGTTTCATCAGGCATGACTGAGACGTTCGTAGCCGTCTTGAACATGGCGTATTCATGGACATCGCCAGAAAACCTTTTTATATAAGGGCTCCTTAGTTGGGCTATCACATTGATTTGTGCTGGAATTGCAGAAGCCTAAGGGCTTTTGAAGACGACACGCAGGATTTTTGTGATAGGAGAAATGAAAAATATGCAGAAAGAATGCTTTGAGGATTTACCTCTAAGTTCAGAAGTTATGAAAGGTATTGAAGACCTTGGGTTTTCAGAACTCTTCCCTATTCAGGCTCAGGCTATAGTGCCATTACTTGAAGGCAAAGATGTTATTGGACAGGCGCAGACAGGGACAGGTAAAACTGCTGCTTTCGGAGTTCCCATGGTCGAACAAGTAAACCCACGAATCAACAGCGTTCAAGGCTTGATTTTGGAACCCACACGTGAACTCGCTATGCAAGTTGCAGAACAGATGAGCCGGTTCAGCAGATACGCCATGTTGAAAGTTCTACCCGTTTATGGGGGAGAACCTGCTCGAAAACAGATCTGGGCACTTGAAAGAGGCGTCCACATCGTTGTCGGCACACCAGGCCGCATAATAGACCTTATCGATAGAGGAGTGTTGGATCTGGCGTCAGTGAAATCTGTTGTTCTCGATGAGGCAGATAGGATGCTTGACATGGGCTTCATAGATGACGTAGGATACATATTGTCAAAGACGCCAACAAACAGACAGACAAGTCTCTTCTCAGCCACAATTACAGAGCCGGTGATGCGTGTCTGCAACAGATACATGGAGAACCCTGAAAAGATACTTGTAAGCAAAGACGAAATAGCGCTTACACAGCTAAACCAGTATTACGTGACCGTAGACCCCAAAAACAAATTCAGAAACCTATGCAACATCTTGGACAAAAACCACGTAGGACGAGCCATTATCTTCTGCAGAACGCGCACAGGCACGAACATGGTGGCAGACAGACTGAGGGCTCACGGATACAACGCAGAACAGTTACATGGCGGTTTCACTCAATCGAAGAGAGACCTTGTTATCAATTCTTTCAAAAAGGGAAAACTGAATCTGCTTGTTGCAACGGACGTAGCTGCAAGAGGCTTGGACATCAAGGGAATAACTCACATCATAAACTATGACGTCCCCTTAGACTCAATGGTTTACTTCCACAGAATCGGTCGAACAGCCAGAATGGGACGCGACGGAACAGCCATAACGCTTGTGAACCATTGGGAAATGCCGAAATTTGACCAAATAAGATCTTTGACGAAAACCACCATAGAGGAAATAGAACACCTAGGCTCCAGAGAGATGCACAAAGCGATATGCTCTGATTGCGGTGAAAAATGTGAAATTCCCTTCAAACCCGACCCTAGCCGACCAGTGTACTGCCAAAATTGCTGGGAGAAGAGAAACCCAAGACAGCAAAAGGGAGACATAAACATAGTCTAGACCAAGACCAAAAGTTTTTCTAGCAAATTTCTTCGCAACTGAAAAGAACGAGTCCGTCAATGATTTCGACACTGAAGACAGAATTAAACTGGCTTCCGCTATTGTAGATCAGCTGAAAACAGATATATAGAGAGCAAATGAAATTAGTTTCCTGAAGAAAGAACGCTAGGAGATTGAGGATGAAGTTCTCTTTCGTAAACCCTGCGACCAATGAGAGGATGCGCAGGGGCGAGAGAACAATGACCGATGCCAGTCCCCCTCTTGGAATTCTGTATATAGCCTCAACACTAGAGCGTGTGGGAGTGGAGGTTTCAGTTCTAGATCAAGAGGTTAATGGCTTAACAATAGAAGAGGCAACAGACTGGGCTATCAAGGAAGACCCTGATGTCCTAGGTATTTCAACTCTGATCAGTTCAAGTCTTGTAGCACCAAAGATCGCTGAGGAAGTCAAGAAAAGAAACCCGAACGTCACCATTATCTTTGGGAACCATCATGCCACGTTCAATGCTGAAAGACTTCTGAAGAAATATCCCTATATTGACATGGTTGTCCGAGGCGAAGGTGAACAAACCTGCCTTGAACTTGTGGATCATCTAAAGGGGGAAAGAAGCCTCAGAGACGTATTAGGAATCACTTTCAGACACGGGGAACAGATCGTGTCAACCATGGACAGACCTCTAATCAAGGACATCGACACGTTACCCTTCCCAGATCGAAGTTTGGTAGATGAAGAATACCACAACGCCGTGGTTGGCATAAACATCGCTCCTCGGAAATATACCAGCATACTCTCCACGCGGGGTTGCGCCTTCAAATGTCGTTTCTGCAGCTGCGCAAGCATAGCACGCAACTTCTGGAGACCGAGATCTGTTGAGAACATATTGGAAGAGATGCATCTTCTAGCGAGCGAAGGCTATAAGCAGATGCTCTTTGCAGACGACAATCTCACTTTGAACCAGAAGAGAGTGATCAAACTCTGCCAGATGATGCGGAAAGAAAAGATCGACATAGAATGGTTTGGCGAGGGAAGGGTTGACCAATGCTCCTACACCATGCTTCGGGAGATGGCGAAGGCAGGCTGCCGACTGATGTACTTTGGAATCGAGAGCGGCAGCCAAAAGGTTCTCAACTATTTCGACAAAAGAATAACCCCAGAACAGTCTGAAAAGGCCGTTGCGAAAGCCAGAAAAGCAGGAATAGACCTGATAGTAGGCTCTTTCATAATAGGAGCCCCTGTTGAGACAGAAAAGGATATTCATGTAACTTTTGATTTCGCGCGCAGATTAGATTTAGACATTCCTCAAATGAACGTTCTCGGGATTTTCCCAGGAACCCCCATCTGGGAAGAAGCCAAGCAAAGAGGGCTTGTGGACGAAGACAATCTTTGGGAGACGGGGTTATGCCCATCAGATGTCTATCCGAACACGGTTCCCCTTGACAGGATGAGAGAGATGGTCCGCGAATTCTATAAGGTTTTTCTGGGATCACGCCGATACTGGATCAAACAGATTTTGCTTACTGCAAGGAGCCCATACAGGTTGAATGTTATCTCCAGCAACCTTAGCAGAATAGACACGATCAAAGGCAACGTATATAGCTTCATCAAACTGTAAAAACCGTTCTTCTCGCACGCTTCGCCTAAATAGAACAAGAAAAGCTCGCATAAAAGGGATTTTCGTATGAAGATTCCTCCTGCAGAGAGAAGAAAGGCTGAATGCTGGCTCGCTATAGTCGGCGGAGAGCGGATGTGCCTTCTACGCTAGGCTTCGAATATTTTCAGAGTTATTTTCTTTTGCGTTTTCAGAGAGAGCTTGGGATCGCTTTTGGAGCGCAGGCAACGCCCCCTAGGATGTGAAACGTATTCTAGACCTTCACATCTTCTGCTGAAACAGAAAACTTGGGTTGCAGATGTTAATCTTCGCTGAGTATGCGATCTACGACGAGCTGGCGGAGGTCCTTGGATAGACTGGCGAAGTATGCGCTGAAGCCGGTTACCCGCACAATGAGGCTTGGATATTTCGATGGGTCCTTATGGGCCTCAAGTATTTGCTGTTTGTTAACAACATTTATGTTAATCATGGTTCCACCCATCGCGAAGTGCCCAAGCATAAGCGCCTCGATATTAGCCAAGCCCTCATCGCCTCCTGCCAGACTCGCATCGATATCTAGCTGCAATGGAGAAGTGTTACCGTATCCACATTGCACAGAGGCTACAGCCACAGCCAAAGCCGTGGGAGAGCCTTCACCCTGCAGGAACCCCGGCTCAGGATTTGCCCCCTGCGAGATAGGGGCATGAGCGTGCCGACCGTTCGGTGTGGCGCCTACCTCTTGACCCATGGAAGCCATAAAAGCCCAAGAGAACAGTCCTGGAATCATGTTGAACCCTTTGGGAGTGGGTTTCTCCTTCACCAACCGGGTAAAGGTTTGGGCAATCTGGACCGCCCACTCGTCAGCTCGAGAACCGCCGTGACCGTAATGTGGGATGTTACGTAGCATTAGTCGCACATCCTCTGATTCCTTGTAGTCATTGTCCAAGTGTTGAAGCAGTTCCTGCCACGTTAGGACCCGTTCTTTCTCGACCCGTTGTTCTATAGCTGCGAAAGAGTCAGCCGCGGTCGCTATGGCTGCGCCGTCAATGCACATGTTGTAATATTCTACGCCTCCATGAGACGCGTCTAATCCTTTTTCAATGGGACCGTAAGACAAGAGGTCTAGGACTAGTTCCGGGTAGACTTCGTGCATGTGTTCCAAGTGGAAGTCAAGACCTTCAGCGATTACATCGATGCCTCGTCGAAGATGTTTCTCGTAGAAACGCCACAATTCCTCAACGCTAGGCTTCACACTAGGATCAATCATCATGTCGCGTAGAGCAACGTCAAACACGGCTGCGAGATTGATCTTCACACAATCGTTCAACATGTATTCCCTGCCGGGAATAGCGAACCAGTGGCAGCCTGAATAGACGCGTTGGCGGGCAAGTTCAACTGGGAAACCGTTTCTTACGAAGCCTTCATTCACGCTTTTGTCGCCGAGAAACTTGGGGAACCCTGTCTTGTCTTCGAACAGAATCTCGACTCCTCTGCGAAGTAGCTTCGGGTCTAGCTTTTCGTGAACTCGGATACCGATGTTAGCAGGTGTCTTCAGTCGGTGGATAGCCTCCAATATGAGGAATGACACTTTGCTTGTTAGGTCTTTGCCATCTGCGGCTGGTCCTCCCAACTGACAATATTGCGTGTCGTTCAGCAATAAGCAGGCTATATGGAAGATTGCCTCTTCATCTGTTAAGGTTCCTGCAACAACGTCCCGTTCATAGTAAGGACGCAGAAACTCGTCGATCTGACCTATTGAGCCACTGCCGTTGTATATCCGCGCAATCATTTGGTACCATACCATCCACTGGCATGCCTCGCGGAACGTCTGAGGCGGATCTGTTATCAGCCGTTCGTTTATGTCAGCTATCTCGACGAGGTTCTTTCGTAGAATTGGGTTTTCCTCAGTCTCAGCCATCTTCCGAGCCGCTTCAACATGGCGACGCATCCAGTTCTGAACGCCGAGGATTACGCTTTCTAAACCGTCGTAGAAGTCTTTGGATTGAGGGTTGATCTTTCTGTAATGTCCTATTTTTTTGAGAAGTCCTCCCCAGCCGAGTTCGAAGCCGATTGTCATGTCTTGGCAGAAATGTTGGGTGTATCCGATGCCAGACATGATCCCGTATTTCCTCTGTTCTTCATGAAGGTGGGAGAAATCTAACTCGGGTTTCCACCCTACACTACGATAGGCCATGAAGTAAACCATGTATCCACCAGCGAGAGAACTCATCGGGTCAATGTAAACGGGATGAACTTCTAGAAGACGCCTAAAGTTTTCTCCACATGCCTTTGGACCGAAGAACCCTCCGCTTGGATGGTTGCTTTCAGGCTTGAACCCCTTTATCTTCGAGTCTGTGACCATTCCGCCTGAAGGTCCCAGATATTCAACCATGTCTCTTAACTCAGGCGGGGGCAGGATTCGACCGTGATCATCTTGGTCCATAGATCCGATTACCCGCCACTTCTCCTGGGTCTGCCGCATCTTTGTTTCACAGAGTGCCTCCAAACGGTCAGCATAAGTTAACCCGCTGGTTGCCCCAGTCATTTCTAAAACCTCACAGATGTGAATGCGTTATTCTGATAGGTGCGCTTCTAATAAGGGTAACGACGTTTTTGGTTTATCTAGCCAACTCGAACGTTGACGCCGTTTCTCTCAGCCTCTTCTGCGAGAGTCTTCATCTTTTCCTTCGTCGGAGTTTTCAGATGTCTAGCGGGATACTCAAGTCCCAAAGCATCATACTTGCTTTCGCCAAGACGGTGAAAGGGCAATAGCTCAAGATATTGCAGATTTGGAAATTCCTTCACGAACCGTGCGATCGCCCCGATCTCTTCTGGTGTATCGTTTACTCCCGGTATGACGGGCACCCGAATGATCAGAGGCTTGCCAGTTTTAGCCAAGCTTAGGGCGTTATTCAGTATCCGATTGTTCAGAACACTTGTCGCCTTCCTGTGCTTTTCTGGGTCAAGATGTTTAATATCCATCACGACTAAATCTATCACTGGCAGCGTCTTTGCAAAACTACTCCAAGCGCAATTAGCCGCTGTTTCAATAGCTGTATGCAACCCTTCAGCTTTACACCGTTCGAGTAATGCCCGCGAGAAACCAATCTGCACAAAGGGGTCGCCGCCAGAAATCGTTACTCCGCCGTTCGATGTCTCGTAGAAAATCTTGTCCCTCAGAACTTCCTCGACAACTTCATCAACCGTCATCCATCTACCAGTAACCATAAGCGCGCCAGCATAACATGTCTCAGCGCACTTACCGCACGAGACGCATTTATCGCGGAGGTACACATGCACCGCGTCGGTTATCGTGTGGGCGCCTTGAGGACAAACGGCTACGCATCGGCGGCAACCGATGCATCTGTCGGGGTAGAACATTATCTCAGATCGCAGGTGGATGCCCTCTGGGTTCTGACACCAAAAACAGCGAAGCGAGCATCCCTTAAGAAAGACAGTGGTCCGTATGCCCGGTCCGTCGTGGATGGAGAACCGTTGAATATCAAAAACCAAACCCTTTGTTTTATTCAGACCGCGACCACCTGCCTACCCTTGAAGGTTCTTTCATGCTCGTGTGGTATCTGTTCTGTGTGGAGAACGACCTCTTTTCCCAACAACGGTGCAGAGCGTTATGAGTTGCTCTGACCCTCAAGCCCGTGGCTTCGCTAGTCTGCCTATAGTTCTTGGGCTCAAGATCGTCCAATACAGAAAGAATGAGCCGGTATGTTGGCTTTCGACTCCTTTTTGCCACGAGGTCTCGCCGATGAAGAAGAAGAGACGAAGAATTTAACCCTTCAGGTAAAATAGCCTAGTATCGAAAACATAGTGAAATATTGAGAGAAACTCTTTTTGCCAGAAATATCCCAAAAACTAGTCTTTTAGCCATTTTTGTTTGGTGGCCAGAGAGAGATGACTGCACACATTATCTATTTTTCTTCCGACCCGCTACGTTGTTTGATTCCGATCCATGATGTTATTTTTTTATTCTGTATCTTCGGGCCGTTTCCATGAAGGCAGATATATTTTTAAGAGGTGTTTTTTGTGGCAGATCGCAACCGGTGCTCAGTATATAGTTGGGATAACACTTCATTTCGTCTAGCAGTTCAGTGACAGCATTGCGTACGTCCGCTGTGTTTGAAGAAGTCATTGTTACTGTAGGGCTCACATTACCAATGATGGCAACACTCGTCGGCGTTCTCTTAGCCACTTCAGTTAGAATAACCCCCGCATATCTAGAGTCTAGGCTTAATCCTCCAACGTCGGCTTGAACCATTTTCTCTATCAAATGCATCGTGTTGCCACAAGTATGATAAACTGTGTCCGCACCATTGTATCTGCAGATTTTGACGATGCGTTTTATGTATGTTGCTGAAAACTCATCAAAATGTCGGGGGCTAAGCATTACCGCTGTGGGTTCAAGGATGAAAATAATTTGGGCGCCGGCGTTGATCAGCAGACGGGCATATTTCTGTATGGTATCTGTGGCAAACTCGCAGAGTCTATGCAAGTTCTCAGGGGCTTTTAAGATGGATAATGCTGCAGTGCGCGCTCCTATGATGAGTGAGGACAGAGAAAAAGGTCCAGTTACGTACGCGCATCTAATCACAGCAGGTGGTAATTCTAGTTTCATGAGTTTCATCATTTCAATGTAACCCAGTAGTCTGGTGTCAAAACTAATGTCAATTTCCTTCATCTGTTCAAGTTCATCGTAGCTGAATCTTTCTCTCGTATCAACTGTAGCTGAGTCTTCTCTTGGAAAAACAGTATATCTTCCAAGAGCGTTTGCTTCTACCGATAAATCCATTAGTGGAAACACCATGTCAGGGCTATACTTCTCATAAAGCGCCCTTATAGCCTTAAAATGCTCACCGAAATTCTGCTGCGCAAGCTTAATGTTGCTATTTGTCAACTCAACGCCGGGGAACCCCATTAGCGGAGCTACCGTGCGTTTTCCTTCTGCAAATGCCTCATGCGATAGTTTTGCCAACTCCATCTCTAATATGCCTCATATGCCTTTATCTCTAGATTGACTTTTTAAGAATGTGATGCTGCCGTTATGTTTATATATACATTACGTTCAATTGGAACCATGTCGACTTCAAAAAGCTTATACGTGATAGTTGTAATTGCCATCGTAGCGGCTGGTGTTACTGGTTGGCAGTTATATCCGCTTCTTCAACCGCAAGAACCTACAGACCAAGAGCCACCGGTTCCCTCTGTAAATCTGCCTCAAATGGACCTGACATTGGTCGCGCTTAACGGTACAGAGATTGCCTTGGACAACAGCACAATTGCGGAGCTGTCTTCTTGCGAGTATAAGGGTGGTTTCATGACAAGCGCTGGTTCCATAAGAGGCGTTGGAAATTACACTGGTGTCCCAGTAACTGTTCTCTGTGATTTAGCTGGTGGACTCAATAACGATACGAGCCTTCGGGTCACTGCTTCAGACGACTACTCAATGCTCTTCACTTACGATCAGATAACGGGAAACTTCGTGACTTTCGATCCCTCAACAGGAGATGAAGTGCAACATAACCAATCCTTGATAATGATTCTCGCCTACTTCTTCAACGGAGACCCGCTGCCACAAGGTGATGGACCGCTGAGACTGGCAATAGTAGGATCTGAAGGACTCATCACAGAAGGACACAACTGGGTGAAGATGATCGTAAAGATCGAGATTCGACCAGCCATCAGAGACTGGACTTTGACTCTCGAGGGAGCACTCAGCGAAGAGATGGACCGCGCTACATTCGAGTCGGGTGCCAACTGTCACTCCGCAAACTGGACGGACAGCGAAGACCAAGAATATACGGGTATTCCTTTATGGCTTCTTCTGGGACGAGTAGACGATATGAACGTACATGAAACCAACGAAACGTACAAAGCGTTCAATAGAACGCTGGCAGATGAAGGCTACATCGTGAGGATCATTGCGGCAGATGGATATGAACTCGAATTGAACGGTACCAGAGTTAAACTTAACAACGACATTATAGTTGCCAGTAAGTTAAATGGTATGTCTCTACCCGAGAAATACTGGCCCCTGAAACTTGTAGGGGCTAATCTGACTAAGTCTGAAATGATAAGAAACATCGCCAAGATCAAAATTGTCTTCGGGGCGAACTGGAACCTAACGCTGAACGGGACCAGCATTGAGACTATGAACCGCAGAACTTTCGAAGAAGGAGCCGACTGCCACAATGCAATGTGGACCGATACGGATGGACAGAACTGGACAGGTATTCCACTTTGGCTTCTGATAGGCAGAGTTGATGATTCAGTGGCGCATGGAAGCGGGGCTTTCAACAGGACACTATCTGAAGAGGGTTACGTGATACGGCTCATCGCAACGGATGGGTTCATCATGGAATTCAACAGTACCTTTGTGGGGCTTAATGACAATATAATTCTAACGAATGAGATGAACGGTATGCCGCTCCCGGAAAAATATTGGCCTCTCAGATTAGTGGGCACCGCGTTGACTAAATCACAGATGATAAGGAACGTTGTAGAGATCCAGATAATCTTCGAGCTGAATGACACTTGAAAAGAGCTTACATTGCTCTGATAGTGATAGCTATCGTTGTATTGATTTTAGCTCCTATTTTTTTCTTCTTTCATCCAGAAAGCGAAAAGTATACTCTCAAGATCTATTGCGCTGGAAGCTTGATGTTTCCTCTTGAAAAAGCAGCGGAGGCTTTTGAGAGAGCCCACCCCAACATAGATGTAGAGGTTGAGGGCCACGGAAGCATTCAAGTTATCAGGCATGTAACGGAGTTGGGCGACGAAGTTGACCTTATGATGGTGGCTGACTATTCGTTGATACCTGTAATGATGTACAACACAAGCATGCCTGACTCTAACAGTAGCTACACTGACTGGTACATTCGGTTCGCCGGAAACAGCATAGTCTTGGCATATACAAATCAAAGCAAGTACAGCGACGAGGTAAATGCTCAAAACTGGTATGAGATTCTCAGACGCTCCGACGTGAAATTCGGTTTTCCAAATCCCCTGATTGATGCACTTGGGTATAGAAGCCCGATGGTTATCCAACTTGCCGAGGATTACTACAAAGACAACCAAATCTTCGATGATTTGGTCATTAACAATTTTGATCCTCGTTTCACAGTTGTTGACTTGAGCGGTCAAAAAATCATTATTGTACCAGAGGCTTTGAACCCTGTAGGCGGTAAGCTACTTCTCAGAGCCAGTAGCGTCCAACTGTTGCCGCTACTTGAATCAGGAGCTATTGACTACTGTTTCCTATACCTAAGCAACGCTGAACAATATGACGTAGAGTACGTGGAGCTGCCTGACGAGATCAATCTCGGTTCACCCCAGCAACAGGAGCACTATGAAAAGGTGCAAGTCAAATTTATACATCAGCGATTTGGAAGCGTCGGGCTTACCCGAGACGGAAAAACCATCTATTATGGGCTGACGATACCTAAGAATGCTCCAACGCCTCAGGTAGCAGTTGAATTTGTGAAATACATACTTGCAGGAGAAGGGAACGACGTTTTTGCTTCAGATTGGCATCCCATCTACGATCCCTCCTTCACTGATAATCTCCAAGCTCTGCCTGAAGACCTGCAGGCATTGGTAGAGGAAGACGCTGAACAACACTAAAAGTCTTATTCACGTAGATTCAATATAAGATCTAGAAAAGGAGCTTGATTAGAATGCGTTGGTTAAAAGACAAATCCTATTTCATCCTCACATCCTTTCTGCTAGGATTCTGCATGATCCTGTTCCTTGCGGTACCGCTCATTGGAACCTTAACTGGATCGGCTGCCGATATCCCTGCAACTATTACGGACGGTAAAGCTGTCAATGCGATCTTATTGAGTTTCTACTGCGCCTTTCTTACAACCCTGCTCACCTTTGTATTCGGTGTCCCCCTCGCCTTCTTGTTCGCCAAATTTGAATTCCCGGGCAAGAAGATCGTTGATTCACTGATTGAACTCCCCATCCTGATTCCACACAATGCCGCCGGAATAGCCTTGTTTGCAGTTCTCGGACCAAATTCATTCGTGGGAAGGATATTGGATGGTTTAGGAGTCGATGTTGTTGACACTATAGTCGGCATAGTTGCCGCAATGGTCTTCGTAAGCGCCCCGTTCATGATTAGAAGTTCTCAGGAAGCCTTTGCGTCTATCAGCTCTGATATGGAACAGATAGCTAAAAGTCTGGGCGCTACCGATCTCAAAGTCTTCGTATATGTAACCTTTCCATTAGCTCTGAAAGGTATTCTAACGGGATGCCTGTTAACGTGGGCAAGGGCGATAAGTGAATTCGGTGCTGTTGTAATCCTTTCGTACTATCCAAAAACGGTTCCCGTATATCTCTATGACACCTTCGTCAGCGAAGGACTGAGAGCTGCTCTGCCCATAAACGGATTGTTGATTATACTTGCAATAGTGATCCTTGTTGTTTTCAAGATGGTCACATCCAAATCTCAAAAGATTGTCTAAAGCGACAAGGCGGGGTTCTACTTGAGACTAAAAATTGAGGATGTTTCGAAATCTTTCCAACAATTCAAACTGGTCGACATAAATCTAGAGATCAACGATGGCGAATACTTTGTAATTCTCGGTCCCACGGGAGCCGGCAAAACTGTTCTGCTAAAAACAATCATGGGCTTCCACAAGCCAGATGGAGGAAGATTGATTCTGGACGGTTGCGACATTACTGATACGCCCGCTGAGAAGCGCGGTATAGGCTACATGCCTCAGAACTGTGTGTTGTTTCCCCACATGACCGTGAGACAGAACATCGAATTCGGCTTAAAGATGCGTGCTACCGATAAGGACGAGAGAACCAAGGCGACGGATAGAATACTTGATCTTTTGGGAATCAAGTCACTCGAAAACCGATTGCCGCTGACCCTCAGCGGGGGAGAAACTCAGAAAGTATCTTTGGCTAGAGTTCTCGTTCTAGAACCACATCTGATTCTGCTAGATGAACCATTAAGCGTTATCGATGCTGAGGCAAGACGGCATCTTCGAGACGAACTGAAAAAGATACACAGAACCCTGCATGTCACAATTATCCATGTCACGCATGATCAGATGGAAGCTCTCAGCCTCGCAGAGAGACTGGCAATCATGAAGGACGGCGCAATAGTGCAGGTTGACAAAGCAGAGAAGGTCTTCAATAATCCCAGAAACGAGTTCGTAGCCAAGTTTCTAGGTTACGAAAACATCTACAGAGCCAAAGCAGGCGAACATAACAAAGGTTTGTCAAGGTTGTATTTAGACGGTATCACGGTCAATATGTCGGGAAGGGTTAAGGATACAACAGCTTTGGTCGCTATACGACCAGACGAGATTATTGTGTCAAAAAAACCATTACATTCTTCTTCAAGGACGTGGAACGTGTTTGAAGGGACCATTACAGACTGTATGGATCTAGGTCCATTTGTCAACATCACAGCGGATATTGGCGTGGTTATCAAAGCTACTGTAACTAAACATTCATTTCTAGATTTGAAAATTGATGTTGGGCAGAGAGTTTGGATTTCCTTTAAAGCTAGTTCAGTAAGAACCTTAGAATAAGCGAAGCGCACGTGGGAATATTATAATATATTCAAAAAAAATTTGTTGGGATGTATGCGAACTTCGGTCATATAGCTCTTCTTGTTTCTCTCTTCTTTATCCTTTGAATGTCTTCTGAATTCTATGGGTTGAGAACCTCGATTTTCACTACCATCTTGGACCATAAGCTGCTTGTGCTATACAGATCTTCGGGTCCTACGATGGCCATTCTCAGAGGCCCAACATTTGATGTTAGGACTGTGCCGTTACAGTAGTATGCAACGATCACCGTTAAATCCTGAGTGGGATCCACTGAATCTCCTGTTGAGTTATAAGTGGATATTCCTTCCCCATTCAACTGCTCATAGGTATAAGTTGTCGTGTAATTATCAGAAGCTATGATTTTGACCGTGCTGTTGCTTGTGACTCCGCCAACCAGATTGAGGAGAGTCAGGATTGGTATGCCCGTGTAGTTGCCAAAGTTCGCAAGTTTACCGCTGCTCGACCTAGTTCCCCCTGCGGCTGTGATGGCATCTAAAACTGCAATATCGCTTGAGAGTAACACAACCTGCTGTCCACTAGCACCAACAATAGTCAGATTCAGATCTGGAAGAGAAGTAATTATGCCCAGTTGGTTCTGGAGACTTGCTATTTGTGAATTCAACGAATCAATTAGTGTAAGGTTGTCTTCAAGTTGGTCTTGGAGGTCCGCTAGCTGTGCCTGTAGCGAATTGATTTGAGCGGTTAGTGTCTGTATTTGGGTGTTTCTATCATTGATTATCGCTGTATAGTTCACGTAGGTAATTGCTAGACCAGCTAAAAGCAAGATGCTTATTGCTCCAAGTGCTATAGTGACTTGCTTATTTTCACCCATTTTTCAATCCCCTCTTATCCCAAAGTTTCTTTTGATTAGTTTTCAATAGGCTCGTTATGCATATATAAGCATATCGCAAAAGAGAACTAAAAAACAGATCGGAAAATAAAAACAGCCTCTAAGAAACCAACGCAACTTCCAAGAACCACGTAAGACCGAAATAAACTTAAGAGTATACATCAATTCAGACCCATTCGTCAATGTCACAGCGGACATCGGCATAGTCATCAAAGCCATCGTAACCAAATATTCATTTCTAGATTCGAAGGCAGATGTTGAACAGAAGGTCCAAGTTTCATTAAATCCAGTTCATCAAAAATCTTGGAATAGATTTCAGATTTATATGCGTGCAACAATATTATATTCAAAGTGATGACCTCTCGCAAAAACTTATGCAGGGTTGCCTACAAAATCTGGTTAGAGCATGAAGGGAAATCCGTCCTAGGCAAAGGCGGAGCCAAGATTCTAGAAGCAATAAAAGAAGAGGAATCGATCTCTAAGGCTGCAAGGAAACTCGGGATGTCTTACCGTTATGTCTGGAACTACCTAGATAAAATGAGCAGCACTCTTCAGGAACCCGTGGTCTCAACTTTTCGTGGCGGAAGCGTCGGCGGCGGAGCCCGTCTGACGCCTCTTGGAGAAGAACTCATCAAAGAATATAGGCGAATAGAAGGATATGCGGGAGGACTTCTAGAAGATAAAGAATATTGGGAGGCCGTCAGTTTGAAGATAAGCGCGAGAAACCATTTGGAAGGCACCGTCAAAGAGGTCGAAAAAGATAAGATAACAGCTAAAGTAAAAGTTGAGATTGAAGTGCCAACCACCATAACATCTCTCATCTCAAGAGAAGCCGTCGAAGAACTAGACATAAAACCGGGAGACCGCGTGAAAGCCGTCGTCAAAGCAACAGAAGTAATGATAGCCAAAAACAACAACGTATGAACCCCATAAACAAAACATATTCTTTGTCCAAGTGCTATGCCACAAATTATGACGGAAAAAATAATCATTGACCTCAGGGTTTTTGACAGCCCGAAAGAGATTCTGACTCTTTCCAGAGGTCTTAGAGCCTTATTTCTGCAGAGCCTACCATTGAGCTGTTCTTTTGACAGTCACAGTCAAAACACACGAAAAAATGACAGTCAAATCCAGAGGCTTTCTGATAGGCTGCTCATTTGTCAGTCACTGACAAAACAGAAAAAAATTTGTCAGACAAATCTACAAGGTCTTCTCAACGAGCGAGGTCGCTTGAATATTGTACACTGAACACTGCAACATAGCTTACACGAGAGCCAACAATCTCCTTAGTCATCTCATGTTCTGACCATGCATGTTGATACAGCCCTCGCTTTAGAAAGGATAAATTCGAGACTGCCTCATTGTTCTTAAAGAGCAGAAAATTCCAGTTTGCGGCCTGAACCTGTTTGATTGCGTGGCGGGCGAAGACATGAGCGGAAACCGAAGAAATAGCCGTTCAATCGGACCTACCAGAACTGTGCTGGTAGTGATCCTGCTCTCCACACTGGCCATTACCTCCTTTTTCTGCTACTTGACCTACATTGTGCCAGAGGAGCATCCAATCGAAGGAAGAATCTTCACCGTAACGATGGAGGCAACCTACACGAACGAGAACGAAGCCGAAGAGACGTGGAACCTCACCGAAGACGACATGGCTATAGGACTCTTCATGAACAACAGCTGGCAGACAGTCTACCTAGTGGACTCTTCCTTCTCCATCCAAAATTTCAAGACAGACGAAGACGGAAATCTCCTCGCAATCATGAACCTGCCGCCTAGCCTAGAACCCGGACAGAACCTCAGCTACGAAGTCACATACAGAATCATCCTCAGAGAACCACAAATCCCGCAGATATCCGAAGGTGCCTCTGGAACCCTAGACGATATATCTGAAGAACTGAGGGATGCATATTGCAAAGCCGAGGGAACATGGCAGGTAAACGATGCCAATCTCAGGACACAAGCATACACAATTGCAGGAAACGAGACAAAAGTGCTGACTCTAGTCAAGAAGTTCATCTCATGGATCCACGAAACCATCACATATGGAAGCTTTGAGGTGCCGAGATACCCAAACGAAACGGTTTCTGGAGGCGTCGGCGACTGCGATGACCAAGCGAACCTTTTGATCACCTTCTGCCGCATAGTTGGGATACCCGCTTACCTGCAAATCGGGTGCATACACTATCCCGGCAGGTCAAGTGAGACAAGCACCTATTGGGATGGACATTTCACAAGCACACTATCGCAGATCGGGTGGCACGGCTGGGCAATAGTTCTGATTCCTCCATGGGGCTGGCTTCCCGTTGACTTAACATTTGTTAGGAGCGGCTTAGCGGACCCTTTGAATGCAATAAAGTCTTCCGCCATCGTCACAGATCCCACGGCTCAATACATCAACATCACGAGAACAGATTATGCGGCTGATTCGCGAAACACAAGAAACTTCCTGATAACACACGACTATTTCATCTACCAGCATGACAGCATGGACGAAGAAAGCCTGAGCGCAGCTCAATTTTCCAGATTGATCCAGCATCTCAAGACGATCCTGTTGATCCCCGTTTTCTGGCCTAGCTCTATCTTGTGGTCGAGAAGCAGAACGGCAGAGTATCTCAGGGCGAGACCAGCGGTGTAACTTTGGACCGCTAATGGATGAGCTTTATTTGAGGCTTTTACATGGGCTCCGAAATCGATTGAAGCAGAAAGATCCTCTCAAAAACTCAACACTTATAAATGGAAAGCCCTTTCCAATATCTTCGCTAGCACCAATGTGTCTTTAGGAGCGTAGACAGCGGTATGGCAAAATTCAAGGTAATAGTTTCAGACCCGGAGACGGGAAAGTCGAATGCAGTCGAACTTGAGGGCAATCGAGCTGCCCCGCTTGTCGGCACAAGAATCGGCGAGACGGTGGACGGGTCAATAGTTGGATCTGCAGGGCACAAGATGCTCATAACAGGCGGATCTGACAAGGACGGATTTCCGATGAGACCCGATGTCCACGGCGGGGTCAAAAAAGGAATAATACTCAGCGGAGGTGTCGGCTTTAAGCCCCGTGCCAAGGGTGAAAGACGGAGGAAGACAATCAGGGGAGACACAATCACAGATGACATTGTCCAGATAAACATGAAGATCGTTGAAAAACCGAAAAAAGCCGACGAAGCCAAAGAAGCCAAAACCAAAAAGCGTAAGAAAGCCCCAAAAGCCGACTGAACATCCCTCCCTTTCTACGCATAATCTTCTGACTTGATTGACACAAGATCAAACCTCATCTCCGTTTTAATGATAAGGTTTATTAGGAGTTTACATATAACCATTCTTTCGTTGTGGTGATAAGAATGGCAAGTAAGGATCAAGCAATAGGCGCGTTGATCTTCCTCTTCTGTCTAATAGTCGCAATTGGGTACGTTATCATTGTAGCATATCCCCAAGCAGTTAATCAAGTATTAGGAACTACATGGGATCCCTCGGCAGTCCAGTTCTGGGCTGTAGCCGTCGTCGTTCTAGTCGCCTTTCTTGCTATCATGTTCATCGGAGCATGGATAGGATGGACAATGGCAACAACGCCGCCGCCGAAACCGATAGAAGAGCTTGAAAAGGAGACTGCAGAAGAGAAACCCAAGGAAGAGGAAACACCGGCTGAGCAAAAAACTGAAAACCCAGCTTCTGGGACTGGGACAAGAAATAGGAAGAGAGCAAAAAAGACCGAGTGACCCGCTAAACATCTTTACCAGCAATTTTTTGCATGAATGGGCTGAGGCTTGGCATGAAACAAGTGAAGGGGGTCATTCTTTGCGGAGGACCGGGAAAGAGACTCAGACCCATCACATATTATTTTCAGAAGGCAATGATCCCTGTTGGCCAGATGCAGAAACCTCTGCTGGAATACGTTGTCCGGTTGCTGAAGTTCCATGGAATAACCGACTTGGTTTTTCTTGTAGACTACAAGGCTGAACAGATCGAAAACTACTTCAACAATGGCTCGAGGTTCGATGTGAAGATAACCTACGTCTACGACAGCCCAGAAACCAAGGGAACAGCCGGCTCAATACTCAACGCCTACAGAAAAAAAGCATTGAGCACAGACGATCTGCTCTTGATATACTATGGAGACATATTATCAAACATCAACCTCAAAGATTTCCTGAACTACCACAAAGAGAGAAAAGCCACCGCTACGCTTGCATTAGCCGAAGGATTCACAGTAAGAGTGGGCGTCGCCGATCTTGATGGAGATGGCAAGATCACCAGTTTTCAAGAAAAACCTAAAATGAAGAAGCCTGTGAGCATAGCAATCGTGGCGCTGGAAGGCGAAGCACTGAAAGACATTTCGCGTTTGATGGCTAAGAGAAAGGACTTGGACCTCATGGGAGAACTAATACCTTATCTCATGAACAGTGAGAACAACGTCTATGGGTACGTCACAGACGCCTTCTGGTATGACGTGGGAAGCACGGAAGCCTACGAAAAACTGGACCCAAAAACCGTTCAAAACATCTTGGGCTTCCTGCATAAATGAAGGACGAAACGTTTCAGCATCGGGCACAAAAGGCATTATAAGCAAATAGAACACTACTAGCTGAAGGATATGCAGGCAAAAATTGTCATACCTTATGTGAGCGAGGAACCAAACCGGAAGAACCCATTTTCACCCGAGATGGAAAAAGCTGCAATACTTTGCCTTGTAGAGGCTAGAAGAAAAAGACCGAAGATTCTGGGTGGGGCTCCTCGGAAAATTGAGTGTGTCGCTAAGGTTCAGTATCCTGTCTGGGGGATTCCGTGGAGAGACAGATGCGTAATCGTCGATGGTTTGGGCATGTCGTTCCTTCCTTTTTCTCATGCCCAGATACCTAATGTAGCAGGGTTTACGGAAGCCCTCGTGAAAAGCAAGGTTTCGTACATCCAGTTTCGGGAAACACTTGCAGAACACAAATGGACATTCAGACACTTCACCGCAACAGAAAAAGAATCTATCGACGGCCTAGTCTCAGATAATTCTGTCCTCAATTCACTCCAAGACCTAATCACCCATGCATTGAACATAAAAGATGCACATGGGGAAAAGTCGATTCTGATCCCGCCCAACGTGCTTGAGGGAGAAGCCAACGAGATCAAGGAGAAATTCGAAGTTGAATGGCAAAAGATGAGAACTGAGATCTCTGCGCTAAGCTATGCCCTTGATGCTCTAAAGAGAGACGCGGAGACTCATCAGACCAGAGCCATGATCGAGATCGAACACATTCAGAGAGAGTACGCAGAGAGAATCGCCAGAATGAAAGAGATAACCGATGGGAAAATTGCTAGGCTAACTGAAGAAAAACTTAGAGGTACCAAAAGCGCGGCAAAACTTCAAGAGGAGAAACTAAGCGCAGCAACTAGAGAAGAGAAGAAAGTCCAAAAAAAGATCGAACGTTTCAGGCATCTATTAGAGGAGCATATGAGGAAACTGCAAGAACGCTATGAAACCTCAAAAAAGAAAGCCGGATTAGACGCAAAGGCGAAATTTTACAAGGAAGAACTAAAAAAGTGGTCTCGGGAAAGCAACAATCTTTCGAATCTGAAAAAGAAAATACGCAGAGACGCGGAGAAAGCCATCAAAGCAATAGAAAAGAGACATGATGCACAAGTTGCCAAAGAAGTGGAAAAGATAAAGGTTCTCGAAGACGCACGAGAACAAGAGACAACTAAGATGCACGCCGACCTAAAAAAAATGGCAGAGGACGCAGTCAAGATTGAACAACAGATAGAACAACTCATGGAACACAAGAACGAGAGCCTAAAGATACTTGAAGGAAAAACCCTTCTCTTGGAAATCAAAGAGCCTACGCTGATAGGCATACCACTCTATCTTGCCCAATACAAAATGCCGAAGAACGCCTCTGTTGACGTCTACCCCCCGGTAACTGCTGCAGACTACGAGGGCATAGTGAAAAGAATCCAGAAAGCAGTCTTATCCTTCATCCTAGAAGCCCGAATTCAGCTACTTCTCAACCCCAGATCGAAACCGCTGGATGAATCTTTCTTTGAAGCCTTCAAAAGTAGGCTCAGAAAAGATGCGGCGCTGAGAGAAAGCATACATCAACTCGGCAGATCCAGCAACCTTCTAGCAATGCCAAACATCGAGAAAGAGCTGACCGAGGGGTTGAATGGGCTTGTGGCTGAAGGCTGGATAAGTACGCAAGAAAGAGATAGTATGATAAGCATATACGTTTCACAAGAAGGCTGAGACCAATCGCCTGAGGTACAAAGATTTAAGAATCAAGGAGATGAATCTAGGCCATGATGAATCTAGAAGAAAGATTGTTGACAGTCTTCTCAGGCAGAAAACCAGATGTCATGCCATGGTTCGCAGACCTAACATACTGGTACAACGCCCAAGTCTACTTGAATAGGCTGCCCAGCAAATATGCCGGCGAAGGGGGCCGCATAAGGCTATATAGCGATCTTGGCTGTGGCAGTCATGAGGAACTGTTCAATCTGCCTGGCACTAGGGAATACTTTGGCGTCAAATGTGTTAATTCTGCTGAACATTTCAAGGACGGCACAATTGTCAAAGAAGAGGGATACAACACGCCAGTCGGCAACATTGTCGCCGTAAGTAAATTTGTTCCTCAATCTGTAAGTACAGCCTACCTCAAATACGCGGTCTCAACGAGACAGGACCTAAAGGTTCTACAATACATACACAAGAACCAAGAGTTCAAGCCAGACTATGCGCTTCAATACGACAGGCTGAAAAACTGGAAGGGACTTGGATTCGTTAGCTCCCTCCCGCCAAGGACTCCCTTCCAGCGGCTGATCGTGATATGGGCCGGTGCCCTAAACACATTGAAGCTGATGATACATGAACGGGAGGAACTTGAAGAGACAGTTCAAGTCATGTCGGAGGCTGATGACCCGATTTACGAGGCTATCTGCGAATCGCCAGCGCCCGGCGTCTACTTCGGAGAGAACCTGACAAGCGAGATAGTCTCCCCACGCATCTTCCAGAAATATCACGCACCATATTACAAGAAACGGGCGGAGCAGCTTCACGCCGCGAAGAAGTACATCTTTGTGCACATTGACGGAACTCTGAGAGGCCTTCTGCCACTGCTGGGAAAAACTGGCGTAGATTGTGCTCAATCAGTGACGCCTGCGCCTGTCGGAGACGTCTCGGTGGAGAAGATGCGCGAACTTGCTGGACCAGACATAATCCTGTGGGGAGGGCTTCCAGGGGCCTACTTCAGCCATCTTTATCCCGAAAAGACCCTTCAACAGATGGCTATGGACGTGATGGAACGCCACCTCGAAGACCACAAATTTATAATGGGTGTGGCCGACCAAGTTCCACCCGACGGTGTCATTGAACGCGTCAGACATATTTCAAACCTAGTAAAGAAGCATGGAAGATACACCTAGGAACCCCCACAGCGGTCTGTAGGAAACGGCTGTGGCTCTGATTTTATTATAATATTTCGGACAATGAAGGGAGCTTCTCATAGACAGGGGTCTCTTTGTCATTATACTTTTTGTCAACTATGCTTCGTCTGCTAGATTATGGGCTGGCTGGCGGCGTGACCCATTTTCGGCTTCAATACGTTGCATTGGAGACATCCACAGAATCTGTTCATGGCATCGTCTCTGCTAGACGCCAATGAACCCCGGGTCTATACCTTCGATTCGGACTACCATTTCACAAGGCATTTAGTTCTTCTCAGACGATTTGCTCATTGCCCAGTGTGTCGAAGAACGTGTTTGTGCAGTGAAATCTTGGAGGCAGTGAAGCACCCGATGGTCAAAAGAAGTTCGGTTCTCGCCAGTTTCGTTGCTACGGACGAGAAGGCTGAGCTTCTTGAGAACATGAAAAGGCTGAACGTGAGCCTCCGTTTTAAGAACCTCACAAATTTCGAAACAATATGCGGCTCCTTCATAAAGTTTGGGCTCTCAAAGAACGAAGCCCGAATATATGTTTACCTCGCGAAGTTCGGCGCACAGAAGGCCCAGAACATATCGCGGTCACTTGCGCTCCACAGAACCGAGACCTATAAGATACTCAAAAAACTGGAAGAAAAGGGTCTCATTTGTCGCATGCTAGAAAAACCGATAAAGTTCGCGGCTGTGCCGATCGACAAGGCTCTGGCGAACTTGGTACAAGTCAATAAGATGCGGATACTCCGTCTCGAAGAGGAAAAACAGAGAATCATGAGCAAGTGGTCCGCCTTGGCAGTTCCGACGCAAGGGACCGAGGTGCCTGACGAAGCCATTCAAATACTGAAGGGACGGAACCAAATCAACATAAAGACTAACGAGATAATACAAGGCGCCGAAGATGAGGCTTTCCTAGCGGTCTCAGACGAGACATTGTTGAAGATATTCTATTCTGGCGCTCTGGATGAGGCTGCTTCTAAGTCAGGCAAGAAGATCCACCTCATAACAAACTCGTCCTTAAGGAGCAATTATATCATAAAGAAGCTTAAGCTAGGTCGAGACGAATACTCCTTCATGAGTTTGCCGGGGCTACCAAGCTTCATCGTAACTAATAGTCACTTGCTTCTGTTTCTGAATGACGATGGCACCAATAGCAACAGCGACAGGAACAGCCAGAGGGCCTTGTGGACCAATCAGAGGGACCTCATCAAGGTCTTGAGGGCATCTTTCTTCAACTTAACAGACCAGAACGCACTTCTGAAGGTCGCACCTTAAAGCAAGACCTTGACCGGTAGCGACCATATTCTCCCCGAATTTCTTTCTGACCCTCTGTAGCAGAAATACTTTTTCTAAAAATGGATGGCAGAGAAGTGTTCTATCTTCAGAAACCATAAATATACTCAGCGCTCTTTTCTCATTCAAACGGATACGTGGAAGGCTAAGACCAGAATTTAACGGGTTTTTCAGTAAATGCGGATAGTAGACACTTCTGTATGTATCTTATCCCTACGCACAAACCGAAATATCCTCAAAATTCTCAGTCTTCATCCAGTGAAAGAAATGAAAGCCATACTCAGGAGCAACAGAGCACTCAGCACAGTCGTCACGAGCTTGATAATACTGGTGGTTTCAGTGCTGCTAGCGGGCGTAGTCACAATGTACGCTGTGAACATAACTTCCACAAGAACACAACAGGAGCAACTCAAGGTTCCAAAGCGTGAAGTTTGGGTCTACGGCAACGGCACGGCATTCGCAGCTCTCTCCATAGATAACGTCGGCGGAAGAGATGTTGTAATAGACAAGATCCAAGTTAGAGGCGTAGAAGCCACATGGACAACCGTCTATTATCTCAGAAGGTCCACAGCGCTTTCCACATCACTCAACTGCCCTAACTCAACCCACGCATGGACTGGTTTCACATACACCGAATCAACAACTGCAGACTTTACTGCGGCCAGCGTCGACCTGCCACTTCAGTCCGGTGACACGTTCGTCGTGTACATCACAACGCCTGACAGCATCGGTGTCAATGACATCGGACAAACAATAGGCATAACGGTCTTCACAGAGAACGCCCAATACTACGTGGAATGCAACGCGAAGGCTGCTGAATCCGCATAAAAAACGGAGAGTAGCGCGCGCTCTAATCTCCCCCCTTTTTTATTTTCATAGTCGTCAGGTGATACTCCATGGTTTCCAGCAGAGCGAATAAAGGTTTAGCCACACCGGTAGCATTGTCGGTTTTACTCTTCTCCTTCACAATCCTAGCGGTGACAACCTACTCTTTTGCCCTGTCCTCTGTCAACGGCAAAGCGGGAAGATTGAACTATGCCGCCGCCAAACAGGACATGCTTATGCTTGAGAACCGCATAAACGCGGTAACGTGGTCGCCCGGCTCCTCAGCCATTCAGATTTTTGCTGGGTACGGCGGCGAATTTGAGACGAAGCCTGAGCTGAGAAGGCTTGCAGTGAACTTCACGGTTGGATCATCTTATGAGATAATCTTCAACTCTACTGTTGGTTACGTGCGTTACGAGTTGCCTTCTGTGGACTTTGGCGATGTCGGCGCCTTCTTGCGGGGCGACGATAGGACTGTTGTCAACCAGAGCTATGCGGGTATGCCACAGATGTACATAAGAACCAGCGGTGACTATCAGGAAATTTATCTGGGTTACAGGCCACTAGCGGTTGTTTCCCTTGACACTTCTGACCTCAACACAGTAAATGTTGTGAGGCTCTTCCTTGTCAACCTAAACTCTTCACAGAGTCTCTTGCTTCAAGGAGGCTTCCGCGTTAGAGTCCGCTGCTTGAACGTGACTTCTGAGATTAGGAGCTACAATTTCACAGGCAGCTACTCCCTCGCTGGCGTCAAGGTCTCGGTTGAAGGAGACGAGGACACAGTTTATTTGCCCCTTTCCAGCAGCGGCGACTTCACTCTGGTCAGAATGGAGATCCTAATATGCAATGTGCGGCTTGAGGAGGTAAGCGTCTAATGCCGTCGCCCTCAATCAGTTTCTTCTATTCTTTTCTGACAATGATGCTTGTAGGCACGATTCTGACATGTTGCTGTGCCTCGTATGCAGGTATCCTGAGACAAATCTCCGAAGCCAATCGGCTGAAGGAAGTGCTGAAGGAGGTGGCAGCCAGAGCCGCCGAAGCCCTAAGCATCGTCACGGAAAACAACGCTTCCGTCAGCATAGTTGTCCAGCTGCCGCCAACCATTGGCAATGTTTACTACTGGATAGGGTTCGCCAACGACTCCTCAAGTGTCTGGCTGGAAGGCGGCTTCGGAACCACACCGACAAGTGGAGAACAGGAGTACCGTGTTTATCTCCCGAGAAAGGTGTACGCGACTGGAACCTTTGAGGGTGTGTACGAGTTTGCCCAGTTGAACTGTTCGCTGAGCGGTTCAACCGTCCGTATAGTCTTGAGCCGAGCAGAGTGATTGTGAGAATGAAGATAAAATCCGGCAAGAAAAAGAACAAGACAAAAGAGAAAGCGGAAGAAGACATCTCTGTAGAGGGCTTGCTGGAAGCCCTGAACCTTCAGCAACGCAGGCTCCAAGAGAATTACATGGCGCTTGATAACTATCCTTTGAAACCACCTTTCTCCTATGCCCTGATAGCCCAGGACAAGAACACGGGTGAGCTCTTCTACTTCGTGGATGAGATCCCCTTGAACAAGGATGAACGCGAAGCCTCTGCGAAGCTCGAGAAGATTCTTGAGACAAGGCTTCAGGCTCCCGAGGAAGGGGAAACGCCAATCGGATCATTCCGGAGACAGTTCCCCGAGATAGTTGCCGATTACCCCCGTGCAATGGAGGGGATAACGTCCGTCGGCGTCAGGAAGATAAGCTACTATCTTGAACGCGACGTAGCAGGATTCGGGAAGATCGACCCCGTAATGTCTGACCCGAATATTGAGGACATCAGCTGCAACGGCGCGGGCAAGCCCGTATACCTGTGGCACCGCAAATACGAAAATATCAGGACGAACCTAACCTTCGCGGATGAGGAGGAACTTGACGACTTCGTCATAAAACTCGTCCACAAGGCTGGAAAACACGTCAGCATAGCCTATCCAGTCGTTGATGCCACGCTGCCTGGCAAACATAGGCTTGCGGTATACTACAAGAAAGAAGTTACGCCTCTGGGCACAAGTTTCACGATAAGGAAGTTCCGTGAAGACCCGCTCACAGTAATCGATCTGATCCAAAACGAGACTATAAGCCCCGAGGTTGCTGCCTACCTTTGGCTTCTAGTTGAAAACAAGTTCTCCTCCATGATAATAGGGGCAACAGGTGCCGGCAAGACGACAGCGCTCAATGCTGTTGCTGGACTTGTCCACCCGCAACACAAAATAATAACCGTAGAAGAGGTATCCGAGATCAATCTCCTCCGTGAGAACTGGATATCAACGGTGTCGCGTGCAGGCTTCGGTTTGGAAAGCAGCGGGCAGGTTCCGCTCTTTGACCTAATAAAGGCGGCGGTTCGCCACAGACCAGATTGGATAATCGTCGGCGAAATCAGGGGAGAAGAAGCCTATGTGCTGTTCCAAGCGTTGGCTACGGGTCACGGTGGACTCTGTACGATGCATGCAGAAGATGCAGATACGGCGATCAAGCGGTTGACTCAGCCGCCTATGAATATCCCTGACACAATTATTCCGCTGATGCATTCTGTGATATCTGTCAAACACGTGAAGATTCCAGTTCTTGTCGAGCATGGGAGAAGCATCTCTAGACGGAAGTTCTTGAAGATCTCCGAGATACAGAGCACAGACAGGATACATGATGTCTTCGTTTGGGATAGCTCCACAGACACCTATCGAGAAGACATCCAGAACAGCTATCTGTTCAAGAACTTGTCGGAACGGTGGAACTTGTCTTTAGAGTATATCCTTGAAGAGTACGAACGCCGCAAAACAATCTTGAACTACCTTGTGGAGAAGAACATACGAAGCTGCAACGGAATCGCAAAGTTCCTCAACAAGTTCTACAGTGACCCTGACCTGACCTACAAGGAAGTTATAGAATAAGGTGAAACCCGATGAAACAGGCAAAGACCACCCAAAAGAAAGGCAATTTTCTGACCCGCATATTCGGCAAGTTCAGCGCAAAATCGGGAGAAGGGGACGATGAACTTCCCTTCACGCTGATGCTGGTAACGCTGATGGCTTCATGCGGCGTCTCGCCCTATGAGAGTTTCAAAAGGTTGCGGTCCACTGAGATTCTGCCCTACACACAGAAGGAGTCACGCGAGATTGTCAGGCAAGTAGAAGTGCTGAACAGGGACCCGTTGACCGCTATGCTTAGAAGAGCCGACGAAGCCGAATCCGAAGTCTACGGGGACTTCCTGAGAGGATACGTTTCAACAGTTAAAAGCGGCGGCAGCGTGACGAGCTATCTAAAGAGTAAGCTCCGCTCCATCTTTGATGTCCAAGCTGCGGCGGCAGTACGCTCGATAGAAAAGCTAGAAACCATAGTTGAGGCGTACATGGTGACGCTACTTGTCCTATTGTGCGTGTATATCCTTGCGGCTGTTATGTCTTCAGCCACCTTTTCTTCTGCCTTGAACATACAGTTCGGTAGCCCGTTCCTCATATATCTCATAATCTTCATAGCTATGCCCCTCATGTCCATAGCATTCATGTATGCCGCCAGCCAAATCAGAAAGGGCACATTGATGAGCATCAACGGCATATACCGCCAAGCCATACCCCTAGGAATAGTGGCTGCGGCGCTTTTAGCTTCAATCGCCTTAGTACCCCAAATCAGAGAAGTTGTGGACTCCTTCGGCATGCAGTTCTTTGTGACCGCGTGCTTACTGGCGGTTTCTGTGCTTCCCATGATCTCTTATCGGCGAATCATCGGCTTGAACCTCAAAGCTGAAAATTCAATGCCGAGCTTTCTGCGAGATGTGAGCGAAGCGCGCAAGACGGGTATGTCGCCCGAAAAAAGTATTGTCACTGGAGCTCAGCGGAAGGGATATGGCTCATTCTCAAAGATTCTTCAGCAGATAGTCAACCAGATTGAGTGGGGGGTCTCTATGCGAAAAATATACGAGGACATCAGGACACGCATAAAGAGCTGGCCTGTCGTAGTCAATTTCCTCATTCTAATCGAGACTATAGAGGTAGGCGGGGGCTCCTCTGAGGCGCTGGAGCTCTTAGCGACATACAGCGAGAAAATAAGGGATGCTGAGAAGACTAAACGTGACATGTTGAAGCCCTATGTTATTCTGCCCTTCATCTGGACTGTGTTGATGGCGTTGACGTTCACGTTCACCTTCTACATAATCACGCAGATTCCCGCCATTTATCTGATCGAATCGCCGTACGGAGTTATGGAGTCACAGTTGAGCCTTCTCTCAAGCGCCATAATATTTCACTGCTGGCTTTCAGGCTTCTTCATAGGCAAGGTCACACAGGGAACCTTCGCAGCCGGATTCGAGTACTCAGCCTTGTTTGCGGCACTGTCGCTCGTGTCACTTATGCTCTCGCAGAACTTCATAGGGGTCTTCATCGGAGCCATGATCTAAGATGGAGACCTCGATCGACACTATGCTTGCATGCACAATCATGGTTTTCCTTGGGCTTTCATCCATGGCAGGGATGCTCACAATGGCAGACCCATACTTGGAGAGCCAGCCCTCATGGCGCGACACAGAGATGAACTATGAACTTGCAGAGTACCTGCTCCTTGAACCGGGAAGTCCTTCAGATTGGGGCTCCCAACAAGACGTCTCTCTCGTGACCTTCGGGCTTGCGAAGGCTGGCTTCCTAGTTCCTTTCGACTTGGACATAGACAAAGTTACCAGACTAAACCAAACAAACTATTATAGCATAAGCTTTCTGGACGCTTTCACCGCTATGGGTGCACAGGGGAAACCCTTCAGGGTGAGGATTAAGTCAGTCTTCGATGTAACATTGAACTTGGCGTCGCAGGATGAACAACTAACGCAGACAGTCTACACATTTGACGTGTCAACGAAGAGATCCAACATGCCCACCGCAGCCAGCCTTACGTGTTACACGGTTTTGGGAGACAATGTCTTTAACGCGACGGCTTCTACGACATCCTCAGGCACGACATCGCTGCAAATTGCGTTGCCGAACTCGCTGAATGGAACAGCGCTTCTTATCGCTATAGCGAAGATAGAGCCCCGCACAATGTCTTACGCCGTTTATCCCTTCGTGCATAATTCGTCTGAACAGCCAAGTCCGCAGGGGACCTTCGCTGAGTTGAGCCCGTTGAATCACACGCTTAGGGCTGAGCTTCTCTATCCGGCAGTGACTGTTACCCGTGTAAAGGTCTTCTCTTATGACTACTGCTTCAACTTGGCGAAGACCGACGAAGCCTCAAACATAGAATACTACGGTATACCCGCGCTCATAGATGCGAGCCCCATGATAATAACGCTGACAGGGCTTAATGGGTCTGCTTCCTTCGCTGAATGGGTTGCCTATCCGCAGATTCCCTTAGACTTCGGCTCTGACTTCACGGGACAATACGACGTTATGAATTCTTTCGCGTTCCGCTTCTTGGTAAGCATCAACTCGGCTGTCTACGAATGCGAAGTTACGCTGGGAGGCACATAGAACATGCTTAGAGACAACAGCGGTCAGGTCAGAGTCTTGGAAGCCCTGTTGGCAACCTCCATAGTCTTCTCGGCGCTGCTGCTGGCAAGACCCGTCTACGTCGTTTTTGCGGATGAGGGCGACTCAAGGGTCCTTCATTCAGCAGGCATGAATGCTTTGATCGAGATTGACAGGGAAGGCGAATTGGGGCATCTAATCGCTCAACGCAACTGGACTGAGCTCTCAAAGCAGCTTTCGGCGTTGTTGCCGATGGGGGTCTCGTTCAACCTAACGGTCTACGACGAGGGCATGGAAATTGTTAATGAATCGTCGATAGCCAGCGGTGACGTTGCGGGAAAGAACATCGTAGCCGTTGAGTACGTGCTTGTTGAAAGGACAAGATGCAGCTTCTACGTGGTCAGATTGCAAGTGGGGTACATGAAATGAGATCGTTCAGACGAAACTGCAGGGGGCAGGTTCTGATTCTGGCAGCCTTAGCCATAGCCCTCATCATATCGTCAACCATGGTCTACGTCTTCCAGCTGGCCCAAGCCACAGGTAGCAGTCGCACTTTCTCGTCTGAAGATTATTTTAGAATTGTGCAGCTGGGCTCTCGAAACCTAGTCATCGGTAGCCTCGCTGAAATATCCCACGGGGGCAGCACCGAAGCGTTAGAGACGAACCTTGAAAGGTGGCGCTCCTTTGTGGAGGACCAATACTATCTAGGAGAATGCCATCTCAGCTTTGCCCTCTACGAGACGCCTCCGTACGCTTCTGGGGTACGGATATTCTGGGGTGCAGATGGATTCGGCGTCACAAGTGCGAAGGTCGATTTCTCAATGAACCTGACTGATGAATCAGCGGAGGTTTCCCTTAGCTATTCGGTGAATGTGACGACCTCCCTTTCCATCAGCGGTATGATCATTGATCCCTATCTGCCGGGGCTTCAGAAGGTCCAAATGACTATTTACGTTTACAATGAGGGTGAATATGCCTTAGCCAATAATTTCACCGTCTACTACTATTCTGGAGGTATATGGAACGATGCTGGACTCCTTCCCAGTTACATTTTGGAGGATTATGGGGACGGAAAATACGTTGCTTCTTTCGACATGGGCCTCCAGTCCCAAGTAGACATATCAGTGCAGTGCTACGATTTAAGGGATATATTTGTTAGTGCCAATGCGACATGCACCTAGAAGAAGAACTTTCGTGAAGAATTTTCTAGAAGATTTTTTCCGCGGTCTTATAAACGGTGCACATAGAAAATAGTGTATGGAAGCCGCTAGGGCGCTGGGATACTTTGTTCCAAAAGGCATCTGGCGTAGAAGAACGGTTCTCTTGTTCTCCTTCGTCTTTCTAGACTACGCGGTGACGCTTCTATTCTGCAGAACGCCGTATGCTGAAGGAAACCTTCTGGCAAGGGGCTTCATGGAAACCTACGGAATCTTCGTGGGCTTAACAATCTTCGACCTGCTTATGACTTTGCCCGTCTACGCCGTTTTGTGCTTCGACTCGCACATCATTGGATTTGCAGGGAAACATTCAACCAAGGCGGAGCTGCTGGTGGACCTTATCGTCGGTTGGCTCATCGCAGGCGCACACTTCAACGGAGCGGCAAGCTGGATATGGGAAGCACCAAACGTAACGCGTCAGGCACTGGGCATGTTCTTATACGAGGCCGCCGCGCTTGTGTACTTCCAACAATTCTCATGGCTGGCAAACATGTTTCGAGGTAAGGAAAAGTCAGCTGTGTATGAACCCTTCAGATCAAAAAGGCCATGAGCGGCAAAGGGCATTAGATTCTGGCATCTGTTTCCTCGCTGTGTCCATTTGCATGACCGTCAAAGCTTACGATACGGCTACTTCTTTTGGGCTTATCCCTTAGGCTTTGTTGGCTTTGTATTCTTCGTATTCCCTTATTTTTTCGCGTACGTGCTGCCTTATGTAGTCGTCTCCGTTCTTGTATGTAGCTCCCGTCTCCTCTAGCGCCGCGTTCAGGAGCTCATACTCGTCACGTGAAATCGGCACCTTCACGTAGAAATCTTCGTCTCTTATCTCCTCTAGCCTTCGGCGGACCGCGTCCCGCACAAAGTCTGTTGTCGTCGTGTAGCCGATTGCGCGTTTCTTTTCTATTGCCTCTGTGATCTGAGCGGACAGGTCATCCGGCAACTTTATTGATGTGTCGATGAGCTCCTGCAAAGCATCTGCGTAGGTTTTAAGCGTCCCGCTTTGGGCTGTGAGCTCGCCGACAAGTGCAGTGAGCTTTCCGTGTATCTCGTCTTCTATCCTTACCGTCTTCATTGTCTTTCACATCAGGTATTGTCTAGGATTCGTTATATATGTTTTATTTTGTATACCTTATGTAACTTGTGTAAGGAATTTGATAAATCTTAAATACCTGATATAAAATTTATACCATGTATACCAAATATACAACACTGGGCGAGGGACACCATGAAAGCCTATCTTGCAGTAACTGTGGACTCAGACCTGTACCGAAAGGTAGAACAGTTCAGAGGCCGCGAGAAGAGATCAACCTTTGTCGAGTACCTGTTGCAGCTAGGAATGAGAGAACACAGAAAGACTCTTGAAGAAAAAGCCAAAGGAGCAAAGGAAAGATGAGCAAAATAGTCAAGTGGCTACAGGAAAAAGCCTCGAAGCCTGCTGGCGCTCTCCTGCCTGCACATGTCTCAGGCTATGGCGAGCATCCTGCCATAAACTTGCAAGATTGCGTTGAAGCGTACGTGCGGGACCCGACATGCAAAGCCTTTGTCGACTTCTTAGCGGACCAGGTTGTGGGCGCCGGGTTCAACACAACTGTAAATGAAGAGTATTCGCATGCCACGGAAGCCAAGCGAGTCGTCGATGATTTTTGCGAGTTCGTGAACCTTGACGGCTTGCTCCAAACAGGCGCCAGAGAAATTATTGCTTCTGGCAACAGCTTCTGGGAGAAGGTTGAGCCCGCCCGTCTCATGGATCTGCGTATCTTGCCCCTCACAAGCATAAGCCGCATCAAACGCGACGTGTACGGCAATGTTCAGGGCTATGTGCAGTCAGCACCGTACGGCGGAAAGACCTTGCAGCCCGAACGCATCATACACTTCAAGTGGAACCCCGTTGACGGCGAGGCGTATGGCACAGGCGTGCTCCGTCCGTTGCTGGAGAGGCTTACGGTTTCAGGTGAGACGAGAATGAGTTTCTTAGAGATGAAGGCCCGCATAGAGAAGATGTTGCCAGAAATTTTCGAGAAGTACGCCGGGCCTGATGAGCTCTGGGTCTTCGAGGGCGTAGGCGACGCGCAGTTAGCCGAATATCAGCGTGTGATAAAGTCGAAGCCTAAGGCAGGCGCCCGCTTCGTCTACAATAGACCGGCAGACATAAAAACAGTGCAGATAGACCCGAGAACACAGTTCCAAACCTACTTAGAACACATAATCAACCAAGTCTATCTGGGAGGACAGACGCCTTTGCCTAAGCTCTTCACAACGCCGGGCTTCACTGAAGCCTCAGCCATGGCAGCGCTGGAACTCGCAGAAAGAAAGGTCATAGCACTGCAGAGATTCATAAAACGCATAGTCGAAAGAAAAGTTTTCACACCCGTTATCGAGCAGGCGGGACTTGACCCAGAGAAGGCTGAGTGCCGATTGAACTGGGGCACCGCGGAAAAACCAATGGCGCCAGTGGCGGATCTACTTAGTGCGGCTCAGTTAGGCTTGATTCGTGCCGATGAGTTTCGCGATATGATGAAGAAATCTGGCTGGGAATTGACGGAGATTGAAGAGAAGACCCATTGATCTTCCTCAAAAGAATTTCCAGATGACGATGAAGTCATGGAGACCTGAGATGAACTTGACTTCTTGATACCGTGGTCTGATCGGTCTTCAAGCACATAAGCGGCAAAAGGCTAGCCAAATTGGACTGCAAAGGCTTTTATGATGGCTTTTCCCTCATGTTATTAACTAGGATTGAGGCGGTTCAGAGAATGGATTTTATGGATACCGTGCGTAAGAGACGGAGCATAAGGCGCTATAAGCCTGATCCCATTCCAGACGATGTGCTTAGTCAGATCCTTGAGGCAGCAAGGCTGGCGCCGTCTAGCGGGCATCGTCAACCGTGGCACTTCATAGTGATCAAGAACCCTGAGATCAAGAAGAATCTTGGCATAGCGGTTTGGGCTGCTGAGGCGCCTATTGTGCTGGTCGGCTGCACGGACCCGCAGGTTTCGGCACGCTGGCATATCGTTGACCTTACAATTGCCTTTGAACACATTGTTCTGGCAGCCGCAAATTTCGGTTTAGGCACGTGCTGGATGGGTAGGCTTGATGCAGACGAGACCATAAAGGAAGTCTTAGACATTCCAAAGCACATGAAGGCTGTCGCGGTCACGCCGCTGGGTTATCCCGCTGAGGTGCCTGAGCCGAAAGAACGGAAGGCTATCTCAGAAATTGTTCATTACGAAAGTTTCTGATTGTCGAGGTCTCGGTTTAGGTGAAGCTCGTAGACTGGGTCGGTGCCTTTTGAATAGGGTGCAAGCAACCTGAAAAACAGGATGAGCGTTGCCGCTACAAGAGCTGCCATCCACGAGAACAGAAAAGCAAGCACGATCACGGTGATGGAGAGGGCATCCCCGGTTAGGCATTTCCAATTCCTCGCTAGCCATTTCCTCCGTTTCCTTTGATTCGGCGATAGCCGTTTCTTTGTAAGCCAATCACCAATCGACCAGAAATGCTTCGAGTACAGCACGAGGAAGCAGAGGTTCACAAGCAACAAAGCCCGATACATCTCGTTGTATGAGGGATCAGTTATGTCCACTTTCAGGTCAAAATTTACGGGTCCCGTCCTCTCTGAGGTTAGAACCATTAAAGAGTATTCTCCTGCGGACGAGGCAGAAAAAGTGCGTGTAACTTTATTGCTGGAGTAGCCAACCCATAAGGGGATGTCTATGATTCCGCGGTTCTTCGGCCACCACTGAGCTTCCTCGAAAGTCAGGTTCATATCGGACGTGCCAAAAAGCAGAAGGGAATATGCTGAATAATTGTGGACCTCATAAGACCAAGATATCCTTGAGCCATTTTTCACATAAAAGCTACGCTTCCACGTTCCTTCCGCCGACGTATTTCTCTCGTCAATAACATTGTATGAAATGGGACAGTAAAGAATGTATGACGAAGCCAGAATCAGCATGGACGAAAGAAGGACGAGTGGGAGGGCAGACCAGAGAGCGCGGATCTTGCTCTTCTTTCTCGGCCGGGTTTCCTCGGTCTCCTCAACCCCATGCATCAATGCGGTGGTTGCGTCTCCAAAAGTTGAAAGCGAATATTTGCCGTATCCGGTCTGGTTCAGCAGCTCCTGCATAGATTGCAGGTGATAGCTGAGATGCGCGCTACCTATCTTCAATGTATTCTGTATCTCCGTGAATAGCATGGGCTTCTCCGACAGCATACGCAGAATCCTCCGCCTCACAGGATGTTTGAGAACCGCAGAAACCAACGTGTACGTCTCGACATCCTTTTCCGAAACCTCTCCCGCATCCTCCAAACAACTCACCTCTGATTTTCCCTGAAAATCCCCCTAATAAGAAGGGGATTAGAAGTAACATAAGTGTTTTTTCGTCAAGAAACTTTTACCTATAATCAGAAGCCTTCACGAAGAACCTTCACGGATCATCCATCTGATGGTCCAGAAATAAACTGTCATAAACCTTTGATTCTTTTGATGAGCCATGTCATCTTTTTGCCGAAGTTTCGTGCTGTCCTCAGTCCTTCCTCGTCTTTGACTACTTCGCCTTTTTCTCTGCCGAAGGCTACGTTCCAGTATGTCGAGCCCGGCACAATCATGCCCTGATGCAGAAAGAAGAACGTCAGCTCAGCCAAAGCGAAGTTATGACCAGCCCGCCGCGCGACAACCATGGCTCCGCCGACCTTGTTCTCAAAGACCCTGCCTTTGGCCAGAGACGTGTACCCAGCCCTGTCAATTAGCGCCTTTATCTGAGGCGTTGCAGAGCCAAAGTATACGGGAGAAGACAAGATTATGCCGTCAGCCCCCAACATCTTCTCAAAGACCGCAGCAAAGTCATCCTTTATGCGGCACTCACCCGTCTCCTTGCATGAGAGACAAGCATCACACGGCTTTATCTCCCTGCCAGCAAGCCGCAACAGCTCGGTTTCCGCGCCGTCCTCAGCCGCTACCTTCAAAGCTTCAGCGACAAAGAGCTCAGTGTTTCCGCCGACACGAGGGCTTCCAACAATGCCTAATATGCGAATCGCCGCCAAACGCTTCACCATTGCCAATTTCTGAACCATTGCTTCGGATATTCCTTTGCCTCTTTATGTGATGACCGCGCCCCAAAATATCTTTGAAGACGGTGTTCCACGGGGCTATATTGTAAATGTGTCTCCCGGGTTTGGGGCTTTGGCTTCCAGCCCAACTTCTTCTTTTATCCATTTTGCGAATTTCGGGCAGTTTCCTTCGGCTCCATGGACCACATACACCGTGGGCTTGCCCTTCAAGCCCTTAACAGTCTCTTTGAGTTCTTTGGCTCCTGCATGGGATGAGAAATCGAAGAATCCGACCTTAGCCTTAACCTTCTGCATCTTGCCGTCTATGACGCATCTGCCCTTATCGAGCAATTCTCGGCCCGGCGTTTCTGGAATCTGGTAGCCCACCAAGAACACTGCGTTCCTACTCTTTTTTCCGACGACTTGAATGTAGTGGGCTGCCGGCCCGCCTTTAAGCATGCCTGCTGGAGAGATTATCACGCCGGGGCTTTTGGCGGCTTTCTTGCGGTCCCTCCAGCCTTCGATCCAGTCAACCATGTGCAGGGCATCCATCAGCAGCCGCGGGTCCTTGGCAAACTGCGGCTGGTCCATAATCATTCTGCTCGCGTCACGTGCCATGCCGTCAATCACAGCGGGATACTCGAAATGGTGTGCGGCAAGCACGCAGGCGATTTCTTGGGCGCGGCCCACACTGAAGGCTGGGACGAGAACTGTGCCGTGGGCTTCCATGACCTCGTTGACCTCGCTTACGAATTTCTCTTCAAGAGCCTGTCGATCTGTGTGATCCTCGTCGGCGTAGGTGCTCTCGATTATGACTGCGTCCAACTCGCCACAGTCGTAGTCAGCTCTTGGAAGAAGCTTTGTCTCTGTGCTGTTGAAGTCGCTTGTGTAGAGAAGCCGTTTCCCCTCCGCCTCGACCAAGACCGATGCCCCGCCTGGCAAGTGCCCAGAGTTCAGGAGCTGGAACCCCATGTCTCCGACAGAGACTGCCTCGCGGTAGCCCGTGTTGACGCGGCTCCGCATCATTGTCTGCAGCTCAAGATACTCGAAGGGTATGTAGTACCTTGAAAGTTTGATGAAGTCTTTTATGAGTATGTTAGCAAGGTCAAATGTCAGGCTTGTCCCATAGACTGGTGTATTTTTTGTGATATGAAAGATGGGCACTGCCCCAGAATGATCAAGGTGACCGTGCGTAACGACTACTGCGTCAACCTCCTTTGATGGGATGTGCATGGGAAACCCCGGCGTATGATCAAGCATGACGCCGTAGTCTAGAACTATCTGGGTCTTTTCTGTTTTCACGGCTATGGCGGCCCGGCCTACCTCTCTGGCAGAACCTAGGAATTTAATCTCTAAAGGAAATTTCGTCACCGTCCAAACTACAAACTATGCCTCACACTTATATTATATGCCTAATTTAATCGTATCGCATCAGCCGCATGATCGCTCAGACAGATTACTTCTCAAGCTTTCTAACTTCAAGATGGATTCCTTTCTCAGCGCAGATTCCATCAGCCAGCTCAACGACTTCTCTTTGCCACCTGTCTGGACCCGCAAAAATTATTGTTTTCTCGTACCCCATAGCCTCAACGTATTTCGCAATCCGTCCAGCCACGTGCTCGTTTGTCTCGCGGTCAGGCGGAAACGCATATTCATACTGCGAAAGCGGGTACACACCTTCAAGTTCAGGAGGCACCACACCGAAGGGAGGCGCATAGACACAAACATGGGCATCACGCTTGCCAAGGCCGAGCTCCTCCAACACAGCGGCAACAGCCTTCTTGAATCGCCTAGCTCCCCTAGCAGGTCTGGGTCCAAGGTCCGGTAGCAGGAAGAGAGCCTTGGCGCCTGCTGGCGGCGAGTATCTTTCGAGGAGCCTCTTCCCGTAACGCACAACTTCAGGTCTTGCTAGGTCCAAGCCGCTGTAGAAGAAGAGGCCGCTTCTTTTTGTTACGGGGCTATGCTGTTCCATGTAGTTGCTGTACTTGCCCAGTTGCTTCAGCGCCCCAAGCAGTGCCGGATGGCTATGGGCTCTTGTCTCCAAATGTTCCCAAAGGCGGCCTTCGACGATTGCCTGTTTTATGTTCCTCATCTCGCCGAAGCAGACGAATAGGTTGTGCCTGCTGAGTGCCTTTACGCGTTCTTCATCGGGCATTTCCGCCAAGGCTTTCGGCGTGTTCTTGACGCAGACTGGGCATGAGCAGGGCAGGTACTCAAGCCTTTCAAGGTGGGCGGTCCCGTGTTCCGTGAGGTATCTGCCTTCTTGTGCGAAGAGCGAATAGGCTGCTGAGTCAAAGAGGTCGCATCCCAGAGCTACGGCTAAAGCGAACATGAAGGGGTGTCCCGCGCCGAAGAGATGCAGGGGCCGTTCAGGGGGCAGATTCATCTTCGCCGTCGCAATCATGTCCGCAAGAAGGCTGAAGAGATACTGCTCCATAACCGGCGTCGGGCTGCCTAAAGCATGCACATCGAAGGGTAGTTTCGCCATTTCTTTGGCTGATGATGCCACAAGGTCCAGGTAGCGTCCGCCCTGCACAGGTCCGACCCACAGGATGTCGCCGCGTGTCTTCTGCCGCTCGAGCTCTTTGGCACGCCGGATGGTCTCTTCAACTGTGGCTTCGGCGTGTTCCTTCGTGACCTTCCAGCCTGTGGGTATGTCCAGAATCGTGGCTATGTCGGTGCCGATCTCTTCCTGATAACGAACGATCTCTTCAGGCGTGACCTCTACATTGCCGTAGGCTAGAATCTGGTAGGCGCCTGAGTCGGTCATGACAGCGCCGGGAAAGTCCAATAAGCCGTGGATGCTTTTCTCTTTCGCGGCGTCTCCGAAACGTTTCTTCGTGATGTATGCGTTGGTTATGAGCGTCCTGCAGCCGTAGTCGGACCACATCTCTCTGGGCGTTATGGTTTGCTTAGCTGGGTTTATGACGGGCAAGAAGACAGGCGTCTCCACTGTGCCACTTTTTGTCTTGAGCCTGCCTATTCTCGCAAGCAAGTCCCTGTCACGTATCTCGAACTCGACCATGAGATGCGGTGCCACCATCCATTGACTGACAAATCGGTTATTTCATGTTTCTTGAAATCCTCTAATAAAGGTATAACCACAGCGAGAAAGGACAACAAAACGTTGAAACATTCAGTTCGCCACGTGAACGACCCATAATAGTTAATTTTTATTCTTTCTGATGTTCAGCAGTACGAGAAGGCTTTTTTGAGCAAGAGGCGGTGATTTGTCGGAGGCTGGGCTGTGGTTAAGGAGGACCTAGTAGATTTGACTGTCAATTTTTTCTGTGTTTTGACTGTGACTGTCAAACGAGCGGCCAGCCAGAAGACCTTGTAGATTTGATTAACAAACGAAAAACCGTATTGATAATGATAAATACCAAGTTTACTTTGTTTTTAACATATATCATGCATGCATAGCTAACCTTGAGTACATCGATGTAAATATAAGACTTCCGAAGCCTATGTCAAGACTGATTATAGAGAGTCAAATCCCTGCGTCAATTTCATATATTCTTCTAGCTTAGCACTTTCTCCAGCGTGCCAACTCTGTCTCGGCCTTACTAAAATTGGAACTACCTCTTCTGTCTGATCATCCATCACTATAGCATATCCAGGCTCCTTAGGCATTCTCTTCATATAGTGTATTACAGATTTGGCACCATGAATCTCAGATATTCTTGATCCTATAGCTTGTGAATCTACGCCTGCTGTCAGTCTGTGGATTATCAGTATGTCACATTGAGAAAGAACTCTGGGGTCGAGTGCACCCGGCTGTTGTGTAGCTAAGACCAAGGACAACCCAGGTCGTCTACCTTGTCTAACCCACTCCAGCAATGGTTCGGTTGCAGCCGTGCCACGTTCTGTCGGGACGAATATGTGTGCTTCATCCAAGAAAAGCCATATGAGGGGAATGCCCATGAGATGCATTTCTCCTCTTTCTATTTTTCGAATCTCTTCTTTGCTTCTCGCAAAAGCTCTCTTGCTATACATCTTCTTGGCGAGAATGGCAGTAAGGGTTATTCTGACATTCCAAGGTAGTTCGCCAGCGCCGCTGAAATCTAAAACTACTATCTTTCCTGGTCTGACAACATCTTCGATAGTCTTGCCTTTGTCACTGAAGAATCCCCAGCTCAATGCTCCTAGATGCTGACCAGAAACCTCATCTTCTATCAAGAACTTTATGTTACGACCCATGCTTCCATTATAGCCTCTAGGGTGCCATATCTTCATGTATTGTATCCACAGTCTAGTGTTCTCAGTATCTCCTTTTTCTACTGCTACAACTTTGGGCTTGGCTTCTGTTATGATAGATGGGACATCTGGCAAGTTGTTGTTCTTTATTCGCTTTCTCAGCGTCTTGTATCTCTTAATGCACTCTTCAAGGCTCTCAACCATCATCTGTCCCCCACTTAAGACCTGAATCTACATGCGGTGAGGCGGATTTGAACCACCATTTTTCCAAAGGATGTGGAGCGTTCTCACCTTTCTTGGACTATCACCGCATTACTACTTTCTCTATTTATGAGTTTAAAAGATTTCACCTTATCACAAGTCTTTGCAGAATTAAGCAGCCAGACACAAGCCGCAAGCCCTTTGAAAGCAGAATCTCAAACCTATTAACCAAAATTTTAATCCCCAAACCCAATTACTCTTTGTCTCATTCCCTCATTAACTAATTCATTATCTGTCTGACTCTCTCTTTGTCTTATCCTTTTTTACCTTGTTTTATCCGAAACTCTTTGAAAGGTAGAAATTAATGTCACAACCGTCACTAATGTCATTGACCACGTTCCTTCCATTAATATTGCAATTACACCGTGTTTTTAATGTAATATTACGGTCAACATTACCTTTTTGGACACGTCCAATCCTTTCCATTGAAGATTCCTTCTCCTTTTAGGTTGATTTTACACCAATTGAGTTGAACATGAGTTTTATTAACGTTTTACTGTCATCCATACATGGTTTGACGTACACACTTTAACATAATTTTTTAAGTTAAAGTAAGATGGTACCAAGTTGTTTTGACCCCACTTTTTTGTGTACATATAAACTATTAATAGCCCTATATCTAACAGTACAGAACGGTTACTCCCCAGCAAACTTCCCGGCTGACCTAATTGTTTTACCTGCCCAGCTCAACCTTTCCTTTGGTGACATGTCCTTGAATTCTTTTGGTAGGTAGGTGACGTTCCTACTTGCCTTTTTAGATGTTGATTCACCATCCAACTCTTTGTAGAGGTCAACGAGTTCCTTCTGTGCTTCTTGGGCAAGCTCAACCCTGCGCTTATAGTACCTTCTAAAGATATTTAGTGGAACTGCGTCACGGAAGATCACTGTTGGGTCCTCGATGTAGATTGGTCTGCCAATCTCTTGTGTGTGGTCATATAGGTTCATCTCCCACATCCATCTTTCATGGACGAACATGCTGTATTCACGGTTTGCACCACGTTGACCATACATGATGAGTTCACCAGTCATGTCATTTGTGATGAAAGTTGCAATTCGACCCTTGTGTGCGACTTTTTGCATTGTATCCTTCACTAACAGAAAGGTTCTCTAGGACAGAAGCATTTCTCTTTCTGAGGGCGACATGAGACAAGCTAGTATTGCTTTGATATAGTCATCGGAATGATGGTAGTACTTCCCTTTCGAAAAGCTCCAAACAGGGTATAAGATCTTCAATGTGAAGCATGAAATATGAGGCTTGCAGGTTTATGAATTTTTGGAGGAGAGAAATGCACTGTGAAGGGGTGCCTACGAAGCGGGTTTCACGCGATTTACCATAGCTTGGGGGGATGCGTTTTTCTCTTTGATGCGCCTCTTCATCATTCTTGCCAAGTACAAGCTCTAAAGTAACAGATTTGACAATCTCTTCAGGGTTTCTTCCGACATGTTGGCAGTGACGTTCTAGTATGGCAACCTTTCTTTCGAATGTTTCAAGACTAGTTGAAAGCCCTGAAAAATTGCATGCATTTGCATGTTTGGCTGTAACTCGAAGTGTTAACTGTTCTCCTCCTCCCCCGATCCAAAGACGTGGTCCACCAAGATGTGTAGGTTTTGGTTGACACACAGCTTCCGATATGTGATAGTATTGACCCTGGAATGTGACCGGTTTTCCACTCCACATAAGCTTCATGATTGTTGCTGCTTCATCGAGACGCGCTATCCTTTCTGCCGGGGTACCGAACTCGTAGCCGTAAGATGTGTATTCGTCCTCTTTCCATCCTGCACCCATCCCAAGCTCTAAGCGGCCGTGTGAAATTATGTCCAAAGTAGCCGCCATCTTGGCGACAAGAGCTGGGTTCCGGTAGCCATTGCACAGAAAGAAAGGACCGACATGAATGTTTGAGGTTTCACACGCCAATGCAGTCAGCGTTGTCCAACATTCTAGGACCGAGGAAGCTGGGCCCCAAGTGAGGTGATCCATCGTCCATGCTGAGTCAAAACCAGCTTCTTCACATCTCTGACAAAGACGTGCCAGTTCGCGGTACTCTGGAGCAACAGACATCTGAGGTACTTCGTTAAGCACAGCCCCAAATCCGATCTTTCCCAACTTCTTCACCACAATACAAGTTAGAGATCACTAGAGATATTTCTTTTTTCACTATCATGCATCCTTCTGAAAAAATGGCTACTTTAGAGATCACTACACGGCGCTATGTTTTTAAAAAGTTGAGTGCTGCAGGGATAACATTGAATATCAAAGATACCTTGCAAAAAATGCTAAAGCCCTTTTTTCATCTCTTCTTTTTCTCTTTCTCTCTTAGCTTTCTCATACTCTCTCTGTTCTCTTTGGAGTCATAGCCTGCATCAGCCACAACTAGGCTTGGAGTTAGACCTTGGATGAGATCCGGAAGAAATGGTGAGTCATACCTGTTTCCAGGAGTCATCAACGCTTTCAACGGTAAGCCTTCTTGGTTGACGGCTACGTGAAGCTTAAAACCTTTGAATGGTCCTCTCGAAGTATAGCCCCACCCGGCTTCTGGATCTCTTCTATCTTCTAGGGGAGTTGAGTCTACCACAAGCAGCTTGCAGGGCAATGGACGCTGGAGAAGATCAGCCAGAATCTCAAAGACCTTCTTGAGGATCTCTGCGTATCGCCTCCACCACCTGCCAACGGTGGTTCTGTGGGGAACCCGTTTGAAACCCAACGCTCCAAGAGCTAATCTATCCCTCTCCAAGTGGCGTACGAGACCTTTATCCGTTCCAACCCCCTTAAGCTTGGCATAGACTAGCAGGCGGACAGTTTGAAGCCTCGGATAACCAGGATTACCCCGCCTCATAGAAACATTGGAAACCACAGTCTTATTCACGAAAACACGGACAACCTCAAACGCTTCCATAAAAACAACTTAAGACACAAAAAGATAAAAGCTAATTGTGCACACCCCTATATCACATTTATATGACCGATGAAGGTTCAGACTTATCTCTTCTAACTCTGGATTGTGATCTATTCACAAAAATTTCTATAGCGATGACGCTTCCGAAACCATCTAATATCTGAGGCACATCTTCGCCTCCTCAACCAGACGCCGACGATGCTCCGCAAAAATCCAATAGTTCTTGGCTATCCGCAGCTCCGTTAGGGCTTGATAGAAAGGGTTTCTCCTCGTGACCTCTTTGAAGACCTGGTTTGGATCCTCAAAGTAGGAACAGTATGCCTTATAGAAATGCTCTATAAACGGTTCAGCCTTCAACCCGTCGCCAGTACGCATAATGAAGTGATGCTTGAGTTCGCCAGCAATTCTACCCGTGTCAAAGGTAGGATCAGACCATCTGCTCCGCTCGACATCCACCGCCACCACTCGCGGGTTGTCTGGAAATATGAAGTTTGTGGGGGTGCAGTCGCCGTGCACTATGACCAACGGAGCAGACCACATCCTCGGGTTATTCCTCCACCGTTCCCCTAAACCCTGTAGAGACGCTAAGTCTTCGTGAGGAACGAGCCCGTTCAGTCGGCTCAACGTTTCGTGGAAGTATGAACATTCCCTGTTGAAGTCCACTCCAGACTGGGTACGCATGCTTCGGGAGTGAAGAAGAAACAGAAAGTGCGCGAGTTCTGATAAGGCGTAATACAAAGCGGACACGTTGTTTCTGAGGGCAGCTTCCTTTATGTGGTGGTCCAGCAGGGGCCCTTTCACATATTCTGTTGCGAGCACATAGTTGATGTACTCATTGTAGCCGAGGCACTTGGCTATTCTGTAAGGACCATCATAAAACCCGTAACTGTACAGTCTCTGGATGTTGTCGAGTTCCCTTCTAAGGGTGTTCCGTTTTTTGTCGTTTGGAACCGAGTCTGATCCATAAAATTTTCCTACGACATTGAAGATGCGCCCATCATGGTTTGCTTCGTAAAGATAGACTTGATTGGAAGCCGAGAGCTTATGTACCTTGATTTCCTCGTTAAAATGGAAGAGTTCAATGGTTGGGAAGACATCTTTCGTCAGCCACGTGTACATTGGGTCCTCTCGCCTCAAGTACCCCAGCCACTGCATCTCTCGAGCCTCAAGATTCCTCATCCAACCTAAACATATAAACTTACGCAGTAAGTAGATTAGGGTATGAGCAAAAGCAAGAAAAAAAGAGGAGTGAACGAATTTGAGTGTCGCCCCTGAACTTGGCGTTATAAGAAAGAACCTTGTGAACATGGGTAGACTAGCTAAGAGTTCCATGAAGATTTCCATAGAGGCATTGATGAGCCGCGACTCGGGTCTTTGCGACCAAGTTGAGAGCATAGAGAAGGAGTCTGATCATCTAAACTTGGATGTTGAGGATATGTGCTTTGAGGTTCTTTCCTCGCAGAAACTTCACGGAAAGACCTTCAGATTCGTAACTAACGCGCTGTACATCTCTGGACGCTTCGAGAGAATAGCGGACCACGCGGTCGAGATAGCTGAATACTGTCGAAGAGGATTACCTAAACCTCTGTTCGAACCTATCTTAGACCTGCCGGAGATAAGGCAGATCGTGGAAGAGATGATTGACATGGTTCTTGAAGCCCTATCAAGGGACGAAATAGTATCAATGGAAAAAATAAGGGCCAAGGACAGAGACATGAAAAATCTAGGTGAAACAATTTACGGCAACTTCGTTTCATATATACGCCAGCATCCTGAAGCCTTTGATGACGCCATGTTGCAGCTCAGAATTCTGCTGACTCTAGAAAGAATTGGTGAGGTGGCATGTAAGATCGCTAGTAAAATCGTCTATGTTGAGGAGGGCAAAAGGGTTTGGCTCTGATAACGCAAAGGAAGGCACTTATATGGCGATAAAAGCGGTACTTTTCGACATCTACGGGACTCTTATAGACATAGAAACTGACGAAAATGACTGGTCCACCTACCTGAACCTTGCCAAATATTTGGGTTACCGTGGAATCAACCTTAGTGCCGATGAGATCAGATGGTTCTACTTTGAAAAGATCCGTCAACAGATAAAGGTGAGCAATGAGAGATACCCGGAGATTGACATGAAGATGCTCTGGTGCGACATACTCACAGAACACGAGAGACCGTGGCTATACAAGCTGAATTTGAACAAAAACACCTTCCTCAAAGACATCGTGGCGCTCTACAGGGCGTTGACGCGGAAGCGGCTAAGACTGTATGACTATACACTTGACACGCTGAAACGTCTAAAGAACAATTATAGGCTCGGCATAGTCTCGGATGCTCAACATGACTTCGCTATTCCCGAACTGAAGATCGTAGGCATCCACGACATGTTCGACGCCATCATAATCTCAGGTGACTACGGATACAGGAAGCCTGACCAACGCCTCTTCAATGAATGCTTATCTAAGCTCGGCGTGTTGCCCTCGGAGGCAATCTTCATTGGAAATGACACTTATCGCGATATGGGCGGAGCCAAATCAATAGGTATGAGAACTGCGCTTTTCATGAGCCAATATGGATCTAAGGACATACGAAGTGGAGAGCCTGACATAAAAATAGACAGTATGAGTAAGCTAAGAGGCGTGATAGAAGGACTAGACCGACAAAAGCCTTAGCATCGCCTCAATATTATTTCAACGTGTGCCTAGATTTACGCTGTTCTACCTTTTGATAGGAATTCTTTGTTTCGAGTTGAAATTTATCTGTATCTTATGCTGAGATAATAGAGTTTCACTATTCCCCCATCTGAAGTGAGAACTCCGAAGTTCACTGTATTGTTATCCGTGCTCCATTGATATACATCCTTTGTGGGTCCCTGAACGTAGTTTTGAACGAAGTATGTTATCGAAGATTCGGTGTTGTTCCACTGATCCTCACTTAAGTACGTGGCGTTATCTACCGTTATCCATACGTCTCCGCCTATTTTTGTGGGTTCAACCAAGTTGCATCCTTTATCAGTAAATGAGGTCTCGACCTTGGTAAGCCTGCCTTCTGCTCCTAACTGCGAGCCAGGCGTGATCCCTGCGAGCGCGTAATAGGCTTGAGCCGAATTCGCACCGGTTGCGACTTCTGTTCCTGTGGCTGCGTCGACAACTCCGATGAAGGCCATCTTCGTGATGACCGCATTAGCAACGGCAGACTCAATGTAGACGGGGATAAAATAGTAGAGATGACCACCTACTGAGTACAGCAGAATGTTGCCAAACCTCGGATTTGTGAGAAGTGTCAGCTGCGTACGGACATAATCATCGGTCTCAAGCGCCTGTAATGCCGCAGATGGGCCTATCAGCTGTGTTGTAGCATTTGGGATGCTGTAAATATCCATTCGACCTAGTTGGGAACCCCCATAAGCTATGTATAGTCCAGCGAGGTTTCTACCCGGTGAGGCTTGAAACTCTACAAGCTGGAAACCTACGAAGTACGGTTGATTTTCAATGATAATCAAGACGTATAATACCTCAGTTGATCCAGGCCTCTCATAAAACTGCGAACCCGACCTCCAGATGAATGAGTCGCTTACGTGAAATTGAAAGTCAACATCCAGCTGACCCGGCGAATCATGCGTGCCTAGAAGTTCTTCTGAGTAACGCAGCTGGGGAACAAGCCAGTCGGGTGGAGTATTCAAGCACTGATAATAGTCTCTGTAGAAGTCGACTAGGAACCCGTCAGACTTGCTGACGTTGTACCAATACATATTTCCGTCTTTAACGTCTACAAGCACGACTGCAAAAAACCTCATGTACGAGCTCGCTGAAAACCCAGAGTGCATAGGATAATCAATGTAAACCTGAACAGCATAGTAAACTCGGTTCCCATCGCTGACCAAGTACACATCAGGGTCGATCGTTAATCCATTAATGAGTACGCTTCTAACCCTTTCTACGATGTCCCTGTTAAAGAGCATATTAATGCTTTCCTGAGGCGGATTGAAAGCGAATCCCCATTGACCCTTCAACAAGAACCACAGAGTTCGCTGCCATCCTGATAATACATAATCAGGCATTCCGGAATAGGAAACATTTTCAATCTCGCTGAATCCCTTGATATCTGTGTAAACCTCAGTAGAGAAGCCTTCACCGTAGTAAATTAGCGGTTCAGTCTGAACCCCGAAAGCTGTGGTGGTGGGTACGAATTCGCCGCTGTGGCTATCCACCACTATGATCTTTGATGTGTGAGTATAGATTAGGTGGGTGCTTATCCAGTCTTGACTTGGATATACAATGGTGGTCGGGGCCGCCCAGTATTCTCTGCCCTTTATGTAAAGGATGTCGGAGTCGCTCAAAGTCATCCAGTTAACCCCTAACTGATTCTTCATCTTCGTATAGGCAGCAGTCTGGTCCCACTGTCTAACGAGGGACAAAATCTTAGTCGTATTACCACTAGGTACATCCGATATCGAATGTTGTTGTATTTCTTCAATTCCAGCTGACCAGCGAGTGACCGCTATCTGTTTCTCAGTTAATGGATTCCACTCATATTGAATCCAGTTGTTGTTCCAATTTAGTCTGAAACCCGCAATGATAGCTGCATTGACAACTAAGACGCCTATTATTGCAAAGGTGGACACCATGAGAATTGTTCTTCTGCGTTTTGCAAATGAGAAGTTCTCCTTAGCACGCACGAAATGGAAGAAGAACGATGCAGCAGAAAAGGCAATGAAGAGGACGAGGAAAATAAGATATTCGAACAATGTTGTGGCGTCCATGCTCCAATATGGCGCACCTAAGATAATGCCTGCTGCAACGCAAGTTAAGATGATGAATAAGTCTCTGATCCACACGTTTCTTTCTTGCTTGATAAAATGCCTGATCATCTTAGCGACCATTCTAACAGCAATAACCACCAACATAGCAGTTAGCACAAGGTAAACAAGGCGGTACTGAACCTCCATAGTGGGCATTAAGGAAACGAGTTCAGAATTAGAAGCAGGTTCAACCGGCAGAATAAATATTCTCGGCACCAAGTTCCAATCGCCGATACCTGCCAGTGCCATGTAGAATATCGGCGTAACTTTCCCCAAGAAGGGAAGGCCATTCAATGAAGCAATAATGAAGAAGGAAACCATCCATTTTAAGAACTGCCAAAGAACCCACATAGCCCTTCTAGTTTTCAAAGAGAAAGTGGGTAGAGGTCTCTCGGTTGCACCAGAAGTAACCCTCTCTAGCCACCTGAAAGACTCCCAAATACCATAGAGGTCGCTCCTTCCAAGAAACGGGTTTAAAGAAAAAAGAGCGAAGATGGCTGCCAAAATAAAAGTGTAATTGTGATAGAAGATCGTTCCAAACCAGTCGATATCAGCTTTCTGATAATACATCGTTTCTAGAATTGTCCAGTTGAGCCAAACATAACTAACAATAAAGGCAGCAACAACAAAACCTGCCAAAAAGAAAAGCCAAACCCACTTTCTCGCGGGTCCTCCCCGCTTTCTCTCTTTAAACTCAGGCTTTTCGGCTCTCAGCAGCTTGGCTCCACAAAAGCGGCAGTACGAGTAAGTCTCATCTACCTCTCTTCCACAACTTGGACACTTCATAGACCGTCCCTCAAGTAAACTTGACTGATCTCCTTATTTACGTATTGGTTTGCGTCTTTTCCAAGAAGAATCGGATCAAGAAATGGAGTCTTATCTGAGGTTACTGTCAAGTCTCCTGCGTAGGAAGGACAAATTTACTATTTCTTGTTTCTGGTTTTCGCTTCCTTCATTGGAGTTCCGCAACAGATCAGGTCACATTCAGAACATCCGCAATCTTCGTCAATAGTGACAACAATTCCGCATTCTTCACATTCATATTTTGTACCTTTCTTTTTTGCCATCATGACACCTCCCGAACAGATCGTCTAACATACATCCAGTTTTCTACTATGAAGTTCCTCTTGATAAAGGATAATCAATCACAATTGTGACAGTTGAATGTTCTTATGAAACGATCTTAACTAAAATTGTTAGAGGTTTGGTAATGAATCACTCCAAATCGATTCCACGTGATACTGTATTGCATGAGGAGGCTGAAATGAAGGAATATTCTTTAAGAGAGACAAGGGTCTCGGCGAAATGTGGAAGAATGTTCCTAGGGATTGCAGAAGATCTTGAAGGACCAGAAATGTCGTCTGATTCTTACGTGGCTTTTGACCATAGAGATACCAACTATTAGAGAGACCCCGTCTCAAGAACTTAGTAATTCAGTGTGTGATATCTTCAGACCATCACCTTTTCCTCTAAAGAATCCACCTCCGTGAGTGAACAGCGCAGTTCCTTATGTGTCCTGTAGTAATGTTAGGTCTCCGTTCAGGGCGACTTCCTATTATAATTCTAACCAAATCACGTGACTGTTACTTCATGAAGGTTCAGTTCCTTCTCTACTGAGTTTCAGATATCCAATCGCTTCTTCACTGATGATTTGATCGAAATTTTCATAGAACTGCCAAGCGTGCGGGATTCCTTTTGTGCGAACAGGCAGACTACGCAGTCTGCTATCTATTCTAACTCTTTGATAGTATCCGCAGGATTGACAGGATGGCAATCACAATTTGTTTGGCGTCTGTCTTGCGGATCGAAGCCAGAGTCAGAAGCCACTCCATATATTTTCTTTCACTTTAATGAGAATCTTAATCGCTAACTAATTTCTAACATTTTTTGAACAGCTTTCAGGCTTAACCGTGAAGTCTTTAACCTTGAGATTCTGGCAGTATTGGATCAGAAAATCATCCATCAAATGACGGTATAGCTCTTGGAAGTCGCAGATTAGGCCGGTTTACCGTGCTGTGTTGAATGTGGAAAACCTTGATGTGTGGATGAGGATCTTACTGAGAAGAATGGTTGGTTAACCTTCGGCAAGATAGAAGAGACAGACTAGAGAGAGTAGATAGAAGAGATAGATGTGTTTCCCCGGTAAAGCCTGGACAGCAATCTCTCTCCTCTAACCAAGATATATCTCCCTCACCCAGTCTCACCCGACCTCACCAGACCTTCCCAGGCCTCACCGAAACAGCCAACCGGTAAACCTTACCAGCAAGCTTCACCGGTAAACTGAAAAACCCTCCAGAAACAAGAAAGGTAAAAGAGAACATCCGAATGATCCTAAGACCTCAGACTTGATGAAGAAATTGGGCAGTTATTTCAAGAGTAAAGCTGAGATTCCACGAATCAAACATGGTAATAGACAGACTCTTGACACCCTGATTAATGAAGAAGCTCTATTATTTGCGAAATTCTTAAGAGATGAACGAGAAACATGGTTGCCTAGAATAGTACATAGATAACTGATCAGAGGATCGGCTACTGTGCTGAAGATAAGAAGATTCGTGATTAACAAAGACGAAGATATCTGGATCCGAATAGGAAATCAAGATTCCGAAAAATATGACGATTTCAGACCGACCACCTTAGAAGACATGAGGAAAGAAGAAAAGAGATTAACATTTGACACTAAGGGGATGTTTATTGCAGAATGGAATAATGAACCAGCTGGAAGAGTGAACGCATTTATTGATAGAAACCGTGAAGAAAGTAAGGGTTTCATAAAAAGACTGGGCATCGTTCCTGAATTTGGGAGGAAAGGGGTTGACAAACGCTTAGTCCAAAAAGCTCTCCAAAGTCTGAAAGAGAGAGGCATAGAAGAGGCACAGGTTTCTATTAGGGATGACAGACTCGTCTACAAGCGACTCCTTGAATCTATGGATTTCAAGCAAATCCGTGTCTTCAGTGTCATGAGAAGAGATTTAGAGAGTGTTCCTTCGAACATTGGAGAAAATGGGGAAGTTACGATCAGACAGATGAGAAAAGATGAAGAAGATATTAGATTGCTAACTCTGATGATCAACGAGTCCTTCAGCGAACATTTCGATTTCAGACCCAGAAGGTTCGAAGAATTGAAGTGTTCGATAGAGAATGATCCTTACTGTGATATCGACGAGTTCTTTTTCGCTTATATTTCAGACAAGCCAGTCGGTCTAATCGAAATCGGCGTAGATACGAATTTCGCGAAACATACAGGAACAAAACGCGGTTGGATAAGGACAATAGGAGTCTTAAAGCCTTATAGGAAGCAGGGAATTGGAACGAGATTGATGCTGTTTGCAATGGGCTTCCTCAAGTCGTATGGGATAACAGATGTTGAAATAGGAGTTGATGACTCGAACCTTACTAAGGCAATAAGACTTTACAGAAAGGTTGGTTTCAAGGTAATTCATAGAGAGTTCACCTACTTGAGAAAGATTAGAGACATTTGATAAATGGCGATGACTCATTTTCACTTGGACGGATTCTTGATTTTGGAGTCTTCTCGAAAGGACGAGACGTTGAGGGGTAAATATGCTAGTTTCACTTTAGAGAGAAGAAGTTATCATGTTATTTTTGACCGTAAGGTGAAGTGGGATTTGAATGTTAGGGTTATGGTTTCTGTTTCGTTGTAGTCTCATGTGGAGAGCTTGAAAGACTACGTGATCATGCAGGTTGTTAAGGGCACTTCTACCTTGCGGCTTCAGGGTAAAGGCAAAGGTTCACCTAAACCTGTTTTCCATTACGGTAGTCAAGAAGGTCAGATTAGGGTTTACTTGGAGACCCGCCGTTTCATATTGGGTTCTTTGAAAAGGATGAAGAAATCAGATTAAATTTTAACTTTGAGTTTGGGATTTTCGTTGTATCGCTGTTCGTCTTTTTGCTTTGGGGTTCAGAGATTTAGGGGTGAATGTCCACATAGGTGAAAGTGCGGGGTTCGATTGTTATGTTGTGGTTTTCCCGCGCAAGAAGAACGAGATCAACTTCTGAGATCACAAACACAAGATTTACAAAAACTGTTCGTTTTACATTTTACATGATGATGGTATAAGGTGCTTTGGAATTGTAACAAAACGGGGCTTTCGGGGTTTTTGCCATTTTTACCTTTCTAGGGCACCGAAAGACTTTTGGAGCCCGATGTGAGGTATGGTTAAGGTGTAATGCCTAATGGTTTGCGCTGTCAGCTTCTCTAAAAAGCCGCGGTTGAAGGAACCTATATTGGTTGAGGGCCTTCCAGGCATAGGCTTAGTTGCGAACATGGCTGTCGCCTACCTCATACGGAAGTTGGACGCAAGGCTCTTCGGCGAGATACGTTCTTCTGCCTTCCAGAACATCGCCATGGTGGACGGCAAGGGTTCAATAGCTGCTCCGACCAACCGCCTCTACTATTGCAGGGGGCGAGGAGACCAACGGGACCTCATACTCTTATACGGAAACACTCAGGCGCTTACTTCTCATGGGCAGTATGAGCTCTGCGGATGCATGCTTGATGTAGCTGAGAGCCTTGGTTCGCGATACGTCATAACGCTTGGCGGCTACAGACCAGGCCGAAAGGTCACTGCGCCAAATCTATACTACGCAGCTTCAGACCACGAAACAGCTAAAACGGCTTCAAGTTTAGGCGCGGAGCCGTTGGGCGGACAAATATATGGCGTGGCAGGGCTGCTCGTGGGTCTAAGCAGACTGCGCGGGTTAAAGGCCTTCTGCCTTCTAGCCGAAACTCCTGGAACCTATCCAGATAAAGAGGCGGCTTGGGCAGTCTTGAAGGCTCTTTCAGGCCCTCTGGGGCTGCAGCTCAGCTTGGACGACTTCGCAGAGGCATCTGACACGTCGGATGTTATGGCGCCCTTCGACTTCGGCGCGTTAACTGAAAGACCTAAGAAAGAAGCCAAACCAGAATGGTTCATCTAGTCTTTCCTAGACGAAAGTCTCCTCCTTTTTCACAATTATCTCTCACTCAATGCGCCCCTACTCATTGCATCGTTTTTCCACAAGCAGAGCAGTTCTTTATAATTTGGGCAAGAAGCCTTCTGTCATCATCTTCGTGGAACAAACAGAAAAAGAATTGATGTGAGCATCGGGAACTCAACGGTTTGATGTTTCGCTCCAACCGTCTATCAATGCCCACGGCTAAGGTAGATGCGGAAATTCCGCACTTCTCTCGGCGTTTACGTTCCTTTTGCCTCTCGCTTGAACTGGCTGTAAACCTTATGGACCCGCTCGGCCGCCGGTCCTGAGCCCTCAACTATGCCGCTCTCGGTTACTTTAACCCTGTCCATGACCCAGATGAAGCCTTCCTTCTCATAGAGCTTCACCATCCGGGGGAAGACTCTGTCCAACCTTTCAGCCAGTCCCCTCAGGTCAAATGCCTTTTCCACTGAGAGGATCTGTGCAACCGTGGCCCCGGTTAGGACGAGCCGTGGGATCACTTGACCCTCTGGGTTTCTGGCGTCTGCTAGGCATAGGTTAAGGCTGGAGGGGCTTATGCCCACTAGGGTTCCGCTGTATGTTTTGCCGTCTACCGTAACGACTGCGGCCGGTTTACCTACCAGCGCGGAGACTTCTCCAATGAAGCTTCTTTCGGCTGCTGACATGTTAGCTATTCCTCTGGATACACTAATACAACAGAATTCAGTACTTAACGCTTTTCCATTTTTTCACGTGGAAAAAGGGTTGCTTAACGCCTTCTTTCTTCGAGCTGCTGCTTCAACACCATGATCGTGTCTGGCGGGACATCCCTGTGTACGACGATGTTGGGTCCTATCCAGCTGTTGCAGCCGATCTTGACACCCGGCATGGAGAGCACACCGAGACCTGTTCTGGCATCGTCGCCCACGATGACTCCTATCTTTCTCTTGCCGCTGTCAACAACATCTTCTTTGATGCGCATCTTTACAGGCGCTGAATCGAACCTAATGTTTGCTGAAATGAAGCCCGCCCCCAAGTTGCAGCCTTCACCGATTATGCTGTCGCCGATGTACGAAAGGTGAGCAATGTGAACCCTGTCCAGTATGATGCTGTTTTTGACCTCGCAGGCGTTTCCGACTCGTACATGTCGCCCTATGCTCGTATATGGGCGAATGTAGCAGTTCGGGCCGATGTCGCTGCCCTCGCCGATATAGGCTGGTCCCTCAATGTATGAGCCTGAACGTATCCGAGTGCTTTCTCCTACAAAGACAGAGCCCTCAAGATGAACGTTCTCTTCGACTGAGCCCAAAATTTCACGTTTGACCCGCATAAGCACGCGCCTGTTTGCGTCGAGAAGATCCCACGGCTTCCCGATGTCCATCCATTCTTCACTGGATATTTTTGCTGCCAAAACGGTCTTGCCATCTTCAATGAGGAGCCGAATTGAGTCCGTTATCTCCAGCTCGCCCCTCAGCGAGGTTCCTGTCTGCCTTATTGCATCAAAAATCTCTGGTGAGAAAACGTAAACAGCCGCGTTCGCTAGATTGCCTGCGGCCACCTCTGGCGGTGGCTTCTCGATGATCTTGACTACCCTATCTCTATCGAGTGTGAAGATGCCAAAGTGCTCCGGCTGTTCGACATGGACAGCCGCAAGAGTAGCAGCAGGTTTCTCTCTGCCGTGAAGACTGATGACTGATCTGATCACATTCGGGGTTAGGAGGTGGTCCCCGCTGAGTACCAGAAAGTCGTCATCCACATAATTCTTAGCTGTGTTCACAGCGTCAGCTGTCCCCCTGAGCCCCTTTTGGAGGGCATATTCGATCTTAAGGCCGAACTTCGCGCCGTCCCCGAGGTGCTCCTTTATCTTCTCTGCCTTATATTTGACAATTAGCAGAACTTCCTTGATGCCTGCCTCCCCTAATGCAACGAGAGGATACTCTAGAAGGGGTCTTCCGCCCACAGATATCATGTGCTTCGGACGCGTAAGCGTAAGTGGCCGTAGTCTTTGCCCTTCACCAGCCGCTAGGACAACTGCCTTCATTTATTTACCAGCTACTAAATGATATATCGAAATAGCGCTATCACTCGGTAAATGTGTTGAACGCTCTATTAAAAACTTGCGCATCAATGGACCTACTGATATTCGTTATGACGAAGGCAAACCTCTGATGTCATCCGCAAGGCACTGACGGAAGTGTCGTAGAGTTTGAAGGTGAACGCGAATCTAAACGGAGTACCGATTGATTTTAGCTCTTTTCAAGAAGGACCCTAGACCCTCTGCATTTGTTCCTATATTCACAATCGTGGCATTCTTCACTTCTGAAATCATATTGTCCGAAGCAATTAGGTTGTCTCTTGCTTTGCTTTGATCTATTGTTAACAACCTTTTCCATATCACATTCGCGTGCTGTTATTTTTGCATAAAACAGAAGAGCGAATATTACAAATAGTGTAATCAGATAGCCAAGATATACTACCAATTCTGGTGGGTACATCAAGAGAATATCTAAGACCGGTGAAGCGCCAATCGAATTATCAGGTCTCAGCGTCCTATAATAGCGTATGCACCGCTCAAGGAACAAAATGGCCCCTGTGAGAAGACCAAAATATAGTAATGCCACGACTCCTTTATGCACCTTTCTTTTCTCATTCCATCGTTCTAGTTCATGAAGCAGTTCAAAGATTCCAACAATACAAGTAAGGAAAGCAACAGCCCAGAAACTTAGGATTGAAAAATCTGCCAATTTGTCTCCTCCTTCAATCTGACATATAATTCTGGATGATAATATAAGGCATTAGTATTTTGAAATGTTTTGAATATGAATTTTGAGGCGAAGCAGAAAACCATCAAAAGCGGAGCAGACTGCTTAATCCTTGTTTTATCCATTTTTTCTGTTTTCTTCATTTTACCCTCTTCCTATATGTTCTAGAGCCCCCAAATACCGCTTACCCTGTTCAAGGATCATGCCGACAATCTTCATTCACAGAAATGCAAGCGGAAGGTTCAGCAACTAGTAATGTATGAAAAGAAAGACACTGGCGAAGTCACGATCTACTGGAAGAAATCTTTGGGTCAAAAGTGGTTTTGGTTGAACGGAAATCTTGTTATTTTTTTGTGGCCGATTGCTAGGTTAATTGTTTGAGTTTCTTTTTGATTAGTTCGCGGAACTCCGGGTCCTCAAACAGCCGATTCACAATTTGATCCGATTCGTGCCTGGCTTCCACTATGCTGTTAAGATGATTTCTTAACTCCTTGATTTGTCTCTTCATTTCAGCATTTTCTGTCTTGAGAGACTCGCGTTCTTCCCTTTCTTTCTCGATCTCTTCTTCTAGGCTTTGCAACCGCACTTCGTCCACATGCCGAGGCTGCACACTGAGAAACGGTATAGCTCGTTTGTAGGCTTCGCGCAGGTCTTGATGTGACGGATGACCGTAGGCACGTTCAATCTGCTTTAGTTTGTGACCCATCATTCTCTTTATCCATATAGGATGAATTGAAAGATTAGGCTGCTCCAAAGTAGCTTCGAAAAACCTTCTGAAACTATGTGCGCTCGGTCCTTTTAGCCCTGCTTTAGCGATAATCTTATGCATTCCCAAAGACAAAGAGACAGTGGAAACAGGGTTGAAACTCATTTTTTCCCGGAAAAGCAGAATGTCCATTGTCACTTTTTCTGGAGGCAGCCCTTTTTCTTTACCCTGAACATAGAGATAGCTGGTTCCTTTCGTTCGCTGTTCTAAATAAGTCCAGAGGGCTTCAATGGTTTCCGGCCCAATAAAAGTCACAAATTTAGCCGAAGTCTTAGTTCGAGTTCCTTCGATTAACAAGGGAGCGTTCTCCACCCTAAACAGGGATTTCCAATCGGCAAAATTGCTTTCAGGTTCAAAGTCTCTAAGCCGGATCTTAATTACGTCAGAAATCGCTAAACCTGTATCTTTCATGAAAAGAATTAAGGCTCGGTCCCTAAAATCGGAAACAGCAAGCAACTTGCGGATCTCTTCCCTTGTGAAAGGACGGATAGACTTGTAGTATTCTCCTCGGGGTGCATCCTGCCTTCTCATCTGTAGAGGTAACTCGAGAACACCGAAGAAACTGCGTATAGCCGCGTAAGTGTTGTTCCGAACTGACCAACCGGCTTTTTCATCCTCTAGTTTCCTCATATATTTCCGAGTTTCATTCTCAAACCTATTCTTCTGAACTGGGTCTCCGCTCTTCAGATCCTCACTTCTCAATCTATAGACTTGTTCTGCATCTATCCCCAAGAAATCCAAGAATCTAAGGAAATGGCGTCTGTAAATCTTCTTTGTTCTTTCGGCGCGGAGACTGGCTAACCAATAGTTCAAGACATCTGTCAATGCCCCACACCTAAGACAAGCATTGTGAGGCCCAATATAAATCTATCATTACCTAACCAGATAAAAAATAACTACCTTCATTTCGCAAGTCAATATCTTTTCTGTTCCTCATATCTCATGTGGATTGCTGGTCAATCCCGTTTTTGCGAGGACAGCCTCATGACAAGTCCACCAACTCTGGACCCGAAGCCCTTGCAGATCTCTTTCTCTTTATCATCAGGCGCTCCGACAACTGCCAACCCATAGTGCTGTCCTGCCGGGTTTCCTTGGACAACCATGCCGTGAATTAGCAACGCTTCCAGTATGGAGAGGATTGTGGTTTCGGCTCCGGAGGCGTTTCCGCCGGAAGACGTGAAAGCGGCGCCGACCTTGCCTTCAAGTTCGCCATGTAACTTCACGCTTCTGTCGAGCAGGTCCTTAATTTTCCCACTCATGCTACCGTAGTACGTTGGGGACCCAATCACGATGCCATCTGCCTTTGACAGGTCTTCTAGAGAGACATCATCTACACTTTTGACGACGCATTCCATGCCCTCTACTTCTCTCACGCCCTCAGCCACTAAAGCCGCCATCTTTTCCGTGTTACCAGTCTTCGAGTCATAGGTAATCAAGACAATGGGCATCCGGGTTCACTCTTCCATACTCGTCCTGTGGGACTCCCTAATATCGTCTTAATATTAATGTCTTCTCTCCTAAAAAAGGCAAGAAAGAAGGAATCTATGCCTGTTCAGGTTTTTGAGTTTTGTTTGACCGGCGTCTTTGCAGAAAACTTGTGACTCTGTTCTCCAGCCTTTCCGTTACGAGCGTTATGGCCAAGGAGAAGAGGATGCCGCCAGCAACATCCAACGGGAAGTGAAAGCCTGTGTAGATGACGGAGAACCCCATAAAGTAAGAAAGCGCGACGAGTACGGCTCCCAACCGCGGCTTCTTCAGCAGTATTGGAAACGAGAGACCAAAGGCAAGCATAGCCGTTGTCGAAGGGAAGGAGAAGGTGCTGGTATGCCACAAGCCGATGATGCGGGCTTCCTCTATGAGCCGTGCAGCTGAAAGCTCCGGCCTAGGCCTCATAACAATCTCCTTGATCAGCGAACCCACACCGTAGGAGAGAATCCCATTAACTATGGACACGATTCCGGCGGCTTTCATTTTGTGATCGCTAGAGAGAAGGGTGGCAACAAGCGTGGGGACATAGAACCCAGCGAAAAGAAATGGCGACACATACGTGCATGCGAAGTCCAGCACAGGGTTGACGATCTGCGTATTCATAATGGCGAACAGGGCGTAGTCTCCAACAGCCGCGACGGCGACGAGGAGAAAGACTAAGGGAATAAAAGCCGCGGACATTAGAATGAAAGTTGTCGTGTTCTTCAAATATGCGTTCGCCTTCGTTGCCCCGTTGGGGAACCTTTTCTAGGCATCGGAGACATATAAAATCTTCTAACGAAAACCTGAAAATGCTGAACCTTCACCGCATGAGTTGAGAGGAAAGGCTGAGAGGCCTCAGAATCTCCGTGGTTGTCTCTCTTGCAGATGCGGACACACTATCATTTATGAACGCCGCTACTCTTTGCAATCTCCGCAAGCCGAAAAGAACCGTCAGATGGGCACGGGATTGATCAGAGCAACTTCTCTTAGCCGCTTGGCCGTTATCTGCGACCTGTGCCAAAAACTTTTTTTCAGAACGCTTATATGCCGAGAGAATCTGAGAATCTAGCAGCTGATGGAAACCAGCACGCATTAAGGGGCCGGTAGTCTAGTTTGGTTAGGATATCCCGCAAAAGACCTGAAGCAGCCCTTACGAGCGATTCGTATACGCCACGCTGAGAAAGGCTGAGACCGCCGGTTCAAGTCCGGCCCGGCCCACCACACTTAAAATCTTTTCGGGTTTGGATCTCTGAATTAAGTGTTCTGGCTTCTTAACAGAGTATCAAAGATGAGGCTTCAGCCAAGGAATTCGTCAGAGCACAAAACAAATCTGTTTCGTAGATGGTTCACCGATGTTTCTGACATAAGCGATTATCGGAGCTTTAAGGAGACGTTTTCATCCTAAATTTTGGCTTTGCTACCTATTTCAGTAGATTCCTGAAAACAGAGAAGAGTTCGTCTTGTGAGGCTTCTATGATGTTTCCGACTAAACAAGCAAACTTGTCATTGTCCGCATTCTGTAGTTCATCCCATATTTCGACGTAATGACTCCGCATCTCTTCGTTGCAGACTGATGAGAAATCTTCTGGATTCACTCTTCCCCACCAATGCGGAAGCGGGATCTCGTATCTATTGTAGACTTTCTCTTCGACTATCGTAGTCAATGGGTGTTCTACTAACATGACTTCAAAGCCAATGTCTAGGAAGCCTGGGAGGATAATCTCTCGTATCTTCTTGATCGGGGCTGCAATGGCTTCCTTTGTGAAGATCTTTGCGTTACGAAGTATAAGATGGGTAAGCTCGTGTGCGAAGCTGGGCAAGAGAGCTCTATCCAACCCCTCACTTTCCAAAATACCACTTCCCGGTGGCAAGTACACCGTTTTAGGATACGCGCTGAAAGCTGGACCCTGACGGAGACAATCAATCATTCTTATTTCGACATTTTCACATATGTTACGACCTAAAATCGCGGCAATAGATTCTTGGGCATGCATCTTGGCAAGTTGCTCCGATGCCTTTTGAACTTTCTCTTCTAGATCTGGCCTAACATTCTCCCAGTACTGTGAATAATACTTTCTTTCAATCTTCCTTGTGATCGATGCCAGCTTCATCATGTCGTCCGCTTTCACAGAATCGAGGAAATGGTCCATCAGCCCTGGGGCGAGTTCTGAATATACATCGCTTACTTGAAGCATGAGGCCTATGGGATTATGTTTCTTAATGGATTTGGCCAAATCATCAAGAAAAACTATCGCGTCGTCGAATGTTGACGCGACTGATGAACCGAGGAAATACCGCAAAATTCCAGATGCTCGCTGTAGAAGCTTAGGGAGCTTCAGGCTTAGTGAAGAAATGGCAAGCAACGACCGATCGGATTCCTCTATCTTCTTAAGGTTTTCAGGAAATCCATAACCTTCTTGAAGGCCTGCAGAAACAAGTACATAATTCAAGAGATTGTCAGAAGGTCTAATAACCCCTCGCATTGACAGATGACTCCTTCGGATCTTGTAACATTACGCGTGCTTTTCAGCATTTTGGCTTCATCGAGTGTAATTCATGAGCCCATTCCAATTCGGATAACAGTGATTGTCGGAAACAAAAAGGAGACCGAGAATAGCGAGGAAGGAATGGGCTGAACCCTTTTTGGGTTTGAAATAACCCGGCCCACCAAACGGCTCGAACCTTTTAGGATTTAGGTCTACGCCTCAAGCACCCCTGCTTGTTAACAAAATATTTGATGGGGGCGAGAGTTTAACTAGAGAACGCGTCATAAACTATGAATCCCAAGTGTACTATATCCATCTTCTAGTTAATTGGACTGTCTTTCCGATGACCCCAATTCACAGAGGATAATGTTGCAAAGCATGCAGTTTATGAACGGGAAAAGATACTAGTTGATGAAGGGAGAGGCATATGAAAGTTGCTGTTCATGCGAAAATTGGAAACTTTGGGAGTATCGATCAAGCGCTTTTTTATTACAAGTCACTTGGCTTTCGAGCTCTGGAATGGATTGCCCATGGCAGTTCTTCTCTAACTTTGACCCTCAAAAGATGAAGACTATCTTGAATCAAGAGGATATCGTGGTACGTCTTCACATTAGACCTCTTGATGTTGTTTCATTTGTTTTACAAGAAATCTATGAAAATGAGCGCCGAGAAGTTCAGAGAGCGATCAACACTGGCTCCCAAATATGCGTGGATCAAGTAAGCATCCATCCTCCCTACTTCAGTTCCCAAGAACTAAAAGAGGAACTTAAGAAAAAGGGTGTACTATTGCTTAAGCGTTTGGCAATCGAAGGGGTAGAAAGGGCTGATGCGGCAGGAATTGCTTTCTCGATTGAATCATTCTGTTACAGACCCTTTGTCTTCTATTCTCCTCAAGAATTCAAAGGGTTTCTCGAAGAAGTGCCTAATCTTGGGGTGATTCTGGAGACAGGACACCTCTTTCAGATGGGTTTTGATTTATCTAAGATGGTGAACCTATTCGGTAGAAGGATTTATGATGTACATGTCCATGATGCAACTCGAGAAAAAGATTTCAGAAAAGCCACGCACCTGCCGTTGGGTAAAGGCCTAATTGATTTTAAGAAACTGTTGAAAGATTTGAGAAACGTAGAATATGATGGTTGGCTAACCCTAGAGATCAAACCACACACAGAAATTGACGCTCTTATAAAAAGCCGAAAAACACTCGAAGAACTGATCTCGACAATAGCCTAGCACGAGGAGAATCTAATATAAATAACGGCTATTATCAGAAGAAGAGATTAAGACCGAGACCGACCCTAAGGAAGTGAGCCTAAACCTCTTTTGTGGTTTAGTTCACAATATGGCTTAGACTCTTGAGTTTAGATTGGAGAATATGTCACCGACCATGAATCCGAAATGCACTATGCCACCTCGTGGATAATTGATTTGTCTCCCAGATAACACTGATTACGGAAAAATGGAGGTGGCGGCTTTCAGAAAGATGTAGGTGCTGAGCAGATGGTGGTTTCTTCTTTCATTGCTGTTCTTTATCTAACGGTCAAGATCTTTGCACTTTGATTAGGTAATTTGGACCGGTCTTTTCCCGCCAGCAAAACATGTTTATGCAAGATCAGAAGGTCTTGTTCAGATACTTCTCTATGACTTCTTTGCCTATCCAGCCTATGGGCGAGCCTTTAAGGTCGTTTCGAGAGAACCATCTTATCTCCGAATGCTCGCTTCTATTGGCGATTTCGCCTTTCCATTCCCTCACCAGAAAGAAGTGTATCTCCAAGGTGTCTCGAGAATCATTTTTGAGGACGATTTCGGTTGCGGTCAAAAATTTGGGATCAATTACGTCAATTCCCAGCTCTTCATTCAGTTCCCTTTTCAAAGCCTGCATAGACGTCTCGCCGGGTTCGACATAGCCGCCAAACGTGCACCATGACCCATAGAACGAATCCCTTTTGAGCCTTTTTCCTAGCAGGATTTTTCCGTCCTTGAGAATTATGCCGCGCGCACCTTTTCGCATGCTCTGAACCGCCTTAACAAAGAGACATAACGGGGCGTTATAAATAGTGACCGCTTCAACCGAAACGCTGGCACCTTCGGGTTCTCATCCCAGTCTGCCTACGGCTTCTCCCCTAACGGTCTTCCTGAATGCGCTGCTTTCCCGCATCAACCGCTCCATGTTACTAGGCGTTATTCGTTCGACCCGTGGAGCCATCTCATCGCCAAGAGCCTTAAGCTGTCCAAGCAAGGACGAACTGCAGAACCCTTTCAGAGATGCCAGCGACCAGTTTTCGGATAGGCATAACACGGTTTCTTTGCCGAACTTGTTGAAGACCTCAGCCAAAACTGAGACAACGACTGTGTGATGCGAGAGCACGGCGACCTCTGCCTCTCTTATCGCGTATCTGTTCCCGTTGAAGGAGACCGCGAGCCCCCCGCCTTCCCTAACCAGTCGGAGGGGATCAACATCCGTTATGCTGTCACCCACATACATGACAGATGGCAAGTCGGCGTGAACCTTCGCTAAGATCTCTTTGACCGCTTTGGCTTTCTCGTATCCACCGACTGGGTTAACCTCTCTCAGCATTCTGCCCGACTTCATTTGCGTAATCTCTTCCCAAAATATTCCATCGAGCTTCTTGACTGTAGATCGAGACCCTTCGGGGAGATCCTCCAAAGCCTTTGCGTCTTTGGGTATTTCTATCATCGGCATTTCGGCTATGTCAGCTCTAAGCCCTTTCAGCCACTCAGCCTCTTCGCTGCCGGTCTCGAATCTGTCGATGTTGACTCTGGTGCAATAGGCGTTTTCTTTCGGGAACCCGACGGAATCGCACAGTGCAGAGATATAGTGCTCGTAGCTTGTGCTCACGATGAAGGCTGGCATAATGCCCCTCACAAAGTGAAGTGTTTCCGCCGCCCCGGCGACAAGCAATATGTTCTCGGCTGAGTATGCCTTCATCTTCACGTTCGTAGCGCCATACGCCTTAAAAAAGGGCAGAATCAGCCTAAGGGTGTCTCCAGCCTTGTACCCCGGCTTCTTGACTATGTCTGCCAGCACATCGTCGTATCGGCTTATCAGCGCAAAGAAATTGTCTCCATCTGGAATGAAGCGGCTGGCTAACTCGAAGGCGTTGTCATTCTTCGAGATTGGACCTTCGCAATCCGTTATGAAGACCCGCTGTTTCGCCTTCATCAAAGCCTTCTCAACGCCGCCATATGCCTAATGCTCTTCTCAACATGCTCTTTCGACGCTATGTCTGTCCTGCTCCAGAGCGCCCCGCCTCTAATAGCTGCAATTCCCTCTAAGGAAATTTCTCGCGCCTCCTGCATATCGTCGCCGATGCCGACCACGCCTACTGCCCTCGACTTGAGCGCGTATGTCTTACCGTCGTCTCTTAGTTCCATGGAGCCCGGATAAACTCTGATGCGGTCTCCGCATTTGGATACGAGGGCTTCGGCTTCCTTCAAGGTGACTGCTGTGCCGATCTCGCTTTTGTTGACGTGCTCGGGGAAGACATCCATATATCCGCCATAGCTTGGCGGCACCTTGTAGGTGACGACGGTTGCCTTCTGTTCGATCTCGACATGGGATAACGTGCCATCAATTATTTTGAGGCAGACATCGACAAAGTCATCCTTCAATATGGGTAGAATATTCATGATCTCTGGGTCTCCAGGCCTACTGTTGTTCTCCAATATCATAGGACCCTCCCGCGTTTGCATGAAAGCCGTATAAAAGGGAACACCCCGCAAGCCAGAATTGTATCCCTCGCCCTTCAGCCTTTCGAAGACCTTGTTGACAATCGCCTTCTCTTTCTCCCAATCAGCTTGGCTCATGAAAGGCAGGTAGTCGCCGCTATCCTTGTAGGAGCCCATGCCGCCGGTGTTTGGACCCTTGTCGCCATCGAACGCTCGTTTGTGGTCGCGGGTTTCAGGCAGTGGAACCAGGTGCCGCCCGTCGCAGAAGGCTTGGAAGCTTGACTCTTCGCCCTCTATTTTTTCTTCCACTATGACGGGACCTTCTTTGAAGTTCGCCAAGAAAAGCTCGGCTATTTGCTCTCGCGTGTTGAAATGGTCACCCCAGACACCTACTCCCTTGCCAGCAGCAGGCGCATCAGGCTTCACGGCAACCTTGTTGTCTAATTCATCAAGCCACTTGTAGAGTGCTTCTTTGACCTCGCCTTGGTTCTTGTATTCGCCAGAGTTGAAGACCTTAAACCTCGGGTTCACCTCGGGCGCAACCTCTTGGAAAAGCAGCCTCTGCGCAACCTTGCTGCCTTCTATGGCATACTGCTTGGTGGGGCAGATCACAGGTATGTCGGTTTTCTTCTCTATGAGGTCTCGCAAGCCGTCGATTATGGGTTTCTCAGGACCGACTACGCCGAAATCAATGTTCTCACGGTGTTTCTCAGCGAATTTGCAGATTTCCTCTACGGCGAGGGACGGAACCACAACGTGTTCCTTTGCCCTCTTCACGTTGAAGGGGTTCTTCTGCTTGTCTGCTATGTAGAGGTCCACCTTGTATTGACGGCTTCTGCTGAAGGCATCCACTATTGCGGCTTCCCTAGAACCATAAGAGACTATCAGAATGCCCAGATGCTCCACGTTTTTCACCCTGCTCTCGGTTGTATATCTCTAAATCTTGATTCTCACATATTTAACATTTCGACCATCCAAACCAAGTTCTGAATTGCATCGAAGGAGAGGATATGCTGTAAAATGGAAAACTCTTAAAAGAGAGTACGCGAGAAAGAACCATCTACACGTTAAGGAGAACCGTATGCCACAATAAACGTGGACGGAACGAAATCTGGCAGGAAAAACCGACCGGTAGGATGCCAAAAATGAAAAACCCAGATGCTTGTAAGGTCAAGCCCCATGCCGCCATCATAGGCGCTGGCAGGACCTCGTTTGGGGAGCAGTGGTACGAAGATCCAGAGAAATTGCTGATGGAGGCCGGCATCGGTGCAAGTCAGTCAGTAGACTCGGGGCTGAGGAGAAGGGATATCCAAGCCTGCTTTTTTGGCAGCTTCCTTTATCAAGCAACTAACAAGATGGGTTTGGTTCCTGGCTATATGGCTAGGGAGTTAGGCATCAACGTTCCCATGAGTCTTACAGAGGCTGCTTGCGCTTCTGGGGGATCTGCCTTCTACAATGCCGTTATCGCCATCAAGTCAGGCGTGTATGATGTGGTCCTCGTGGGCGGCTTCGAGAAGATGACCGACCGCTCGAGTAAGATCGTAGATGACCTTATGTTCGCCGGTGACCTTCACGAGTTTAACACTGGTTTAACCTTTCCAGGCTTGTATGCTGTTATGATGGCAAGGTACATCTATGAGTATGGTCGCGGGGACCGACGATGTGTGGAGGCCCTTGCGCAGGTTGCTTCTAAGAATCATCATCACGCAGTGAACAATGAATATGCCCAATACAGGCGAGAATACACCGTGCAGGACGTACTCAAATCACAGCTTATAGCTGATCCTATAAGGCTTCTACATTGCTCGCCTGTCTCTGACGGCGCAGCAGCCGTGATCTTGACAAAGCCTGAGTTGGCGAAAAAGTTTACAGACACGCCGATCTATGTGATTGGAAGCCAACAGACGACGGATGATGTCTCCATTTTCACCAGAGAGAGCCTAACAGGGATTAAGGCTACAAGGCTTGCCGTAGGCAAGGTCATGAAGGAGACTGGTCTATCTATAGAGGATCTCCAGATCGCAGAGGTCCATGATTGCTTCACCATAGAGGAAGCAATGTTCTTAGAGGACGCGGGCTTCTACGAGAAGGGCAAAGCTTGGAAAGGCATCTACGAAAGTTACGAGTCCTTCAAGGGTTCAAAACACATACCATACACCAAGGAAGGGGCAGAACTCATCGTAAACCCAGGAGGTGGGCTCAAGGCTGACGGTCACCCCGTGGGGGCTACGGGTGTGAGGCAGATTTATGAATGCTTCAAACAGTTGAGGCAAGAGGCAGGCAAGCACCAAGTAGAGGTAGACGGAGACTTGAGCCTAGCCCTTTCACACAACATTGGCGGAACCGGCGGAATAGCCACTGTCAATGTTCTCTCGAGGGAGATTTCATGAGTGAACCCATGGCGAGAAGAAGAATTCTTGTCGATTACAGAATCCGAGTCTCAAGATGCGTTGATTGTGGACGGACCTACTTCCCACCAAAGTCTTTCTGCAACACTGAAGGCAGAAAGAGCCGGATGAGCCATGTGGACTACTTCGACAGCAAGGGAACCCTACTCAGCGGATGCGTTATCCGCAGGCCTACGAACAAGTTCTCCGCTCTAGGTCCTTTTATTTCAGGCATTATCTCTTTCGATGATGGAAGATTAAGGATTCCGGGCAGAATCACCGATTACATTCCACCCGCTGAAGAGCTCGACATGACCAGTTTCATCGGAAAGGGGGTGGTGCCCAGATTCAGGTGCCTATACACAGATGGACACCAAGGCCTAGTTTATTACTCTAGCTTGAATTTCAGTTTTGAAGACGACTATTATCCCTACCAAGAACGCGTGAGGGTGGAGCCATCAAGTACAAATGAACGACCAGGAATCGTAGGCTACGGAGTCTACCTGCCAAAGTACAGGATAAAGAACAAAGAAGAGTCTGGCCTAGGAGTGAAGGAACGGACTGTGCCCTTCGCCGATGAGGACACAACCACCTTCGCCGTAGAAGCTGGAAAGAGGGCTCTGACCTACGCTGGCATTGACGGCGCACGTGTGAAAAAGTGTTTTCTCGGCTCAGAGTCTACACCTTATGCCGTCAAACCTTCGATGACCACGGTTTCACAAGCCCTGCAACTAGGCGAAGAATATGAGGGCGGCTTCTTCAGCGGAGGCATTGATTCACAGTTTGCGTGCAAAGCGGCCACGGACCTCTTCATTGACGCTGCTGCTCTTGTGGCCTACTCAACCTTCGGCGGGGAGCACGTGATGGTGATAGGCTCTGACAACTCTCAGGCTGCCAGAAACGACCCGTTGGACTTCACAGTGGGTGCCGGTGCAGCTGCCTTCCTTTTTGGAAGAAGGGATGTCATCGCAACCTTAGACCATTACGTGCCTTATACATCGGATACTCCAGACTTCTACAGGCGGGAAGGACAGAAGTATCCCAGACATGGCGGAAGGTTTACTGGAGAGCCAGCTTACTTTAAGCATGTCGTGACTGCCATGAAGACGGCTCTAAAGGTAAGCGGGTTGTCGCCGAAGGATTTTCGTTTTATGGTCTGTCACTCGCCTAATGCAAAGTTTCCCTACCAAGCCGCGTTTGAAGCTGGCTTCAAGAAGGAGCAGATTGAACCCGCCATGGTAGTGAAACAAATAGGGAACCTATACTCCGGGTCCTCTCCAACTGCGCTGGCAGCCATACTTGACATAGCGGAACCGGGAGACCGCATTATCATGACGAGCTATGGCTCTGGTGCCGGAAGCGAATCCTACATATTTACGGTTACGAAGGCAATCGAGAAGAAGCGTGAAAGATCTGTTCCGGTGAGAAAGCAGATCGAAAACCCCCACAGAGAATACGTGGACTATGCTACATACAGGCGGTTCAAAGAAGGGCTGTAGAACACCGAACCTCCGACATGACAAAACTTATATTATACGAAGATTCCGATCTATCTGCTAGCATCCGAATGGAGCCAAGGCAAATAGCCGATTGGCATCCGACGCGCGGGTTCCATTCTGGTGTTGGTTTCCGCAACGCAGGACGAAAAGGGTACATGCCGCGACGATACCGAGAACGAACAAAAGAAATTGGCAGAACGATGGAGCTACGGCATTCTTTTAGGTTCTCCAATCGAGTATTGTTAAATGAAGATAATAGGAATTCAAGAGACTGCAAGATTCATTTTCCAAGATGATGTCAGAAGCAAGATAGCGGAAAATAGAGATGGAGGTTGGAATTGAGTGAAAATCAACGAATTGAGGGACGGTATGGGAAGAGTCGATATTGAGGCAAAGGTTCAGGAGATTTCTGAACCTAGAGAAGTGCAATCTAGGGCAACTGGCGAAGCATTAAGGATAGCCGAGGCCACAATCAGCGATGATACGGGCAGCATTAAGCTCGCCTTATGGAATGAACAAATTGACCGCGTGAGGACCAACGACACCATAAGAATCCAGAACGGCTATGTTAGATCCTTCCGAGGAGAGATACAGCTTAACATCGGCAGATACGGCACACTAACTGTCCTGTAACCAGGTATAGAACAGAATAAACACGATTGAGAGGTGAAAGAGAGTGTATCGCGAAGGAAGGGAAAGACGATTCGACAGAGGACGAGGCATGCAGTATGCGCCGAAACCCGTAGAAGTCGGAAAAGAATACGACGTAGAAATACAAGAGATGAGCCGCCGAGGCGAAGGCGTCGCGAGAATACAGGGACTAGTTACCTTCATACCCAATGCCAAAGTTGGCGACCACCTAAAAATCAAGATACTCAGAGTTGGACGCAGGTTCGCAGAGGCAGAAATTGTCAGCACGACATAAGCCAGAGACCCGCAAATCCAAAAAGGTTCTCGACATCTTCGATTAGAGACTTGATTAGCCTACCAGTAATCACTATTTTTGAAAAGGCTTAGGCATAGCCACCTTTAGGGCTTCTTTCCATTCTGCCGCCGTCTTCCCAAAGCATCGTTGAATATCCACGACTATCAGGGCATCCTGCTTCCCGTCGTTCACGTGCCTTATTTTGGCTATTCCTCGATGTTCAACTTATAATGGGCATGTTCCCTTGGGGCATTCACCTGCAGATTCAGATGCCGATTGGGCGTAGCCTCCGCTTGAGCCTGAACTAATCGGGCCTACGGTTAAGACCTGTTCGCTTCTACTTCCGTACCTGTAAACGGTTATGCCCTTGCATTTGAGCCGGTAGGCAAGAATGAAGATTCTCCTCACGTCTTCCAATGTTGCTTCCTGAGGCAGGTTGACGGTTTTTGCAACAGCGTTGTCCGTGTGCTTTTGGAAGGCCGCCTGCATCTTCACATGCCATTCGGGGGCAACTTCGAGAGCTGTGACGAAGACCTTTCTGACTTCAGGCGGAATCTCGCCTATGCCCTGAACCGAGCCGAGCCTAGTTATCTTTGTTATTAGCTCGGTGCTGTAGAAGCCTCTTTCTTTGGCTATGGCTTCAAAGACGGGGTTGATCTCGAAGAGCTGGGTTCCCATAACGTTGCGGACGAAAGAGATGGCGAAGAGTGGCTCGATGCTACTTGAGGTGCCCGCAATTATGCTTATTGTGCCCGTGGGCGCGATAGATGTGACAGTGGCATTGCGCATAGTCTTGTATCCCATCCTCTCCCATATGCTGCCTGCGAAGTTCGGGAAGGAGCCTCTTTCCTCGCCGAGCTCAACTGACTTCTTCCTTGCCTCTTCAGAGATAAAAGCCATGAGTTTCTCCGCTGTCGACACTGCTTCTTCAGAGTCATAGGGAATGCCCAGTTGCGTGAGCATCTCGGCGAAACCCATAATGCCTAAGCCTATTTTCCTGTTAGCCCTCGTGCTTTTCTCTATCTCGGGGAGCGGGTACTTGTTGGCGTCGATGACATTGTCCAAGAAGTGAACCGCCAACCTGACAAGCCCGCTTAGCCTTTCCCAGTCTATTTCGCCGGCTTTAACCATCTTTGACAGGTTTATGGAGCCGAGATTGCATGACTCGTATGGCAGAAGTGGCACTTCACCGCAGGGGTTTGTGCTCTCAATATGGCCGACTTGCGGCGTTGGGTTCTTCCGGTTCATCTCGTCAAGGAATATCAGTCCAGGGTCGCCTGTTCGCCATGCTGATGTCACAATTAGGTCGAAGACATCTCGTGCCCTCAGCTGCCTCACGACTGAGTTGTTGCGGGGGTTCACAAGGTTGTAATGCTCATCGTTCTCAACTGCCTTCATGAAGGCATCGGTTACACCGACTGATATGTTGAAGTTCGTGAGGATTCCTTCTTTCTCCTTTGCGGTTATGAACTCTATTATGTCTGGGTGGTCTACGCGGAGGATTCCCATGTTTGCGCCTCTTCTGCGACCGCCCTGTTTGATGACGTCTGTGGCTGCGTCGAAGATTTTCATGAAGGAGATGGGTCCGCTTGCCACGCCCATGGTGGACTTTACAACGTCGCCTTTCGGTCTTAGTCTCGAGAATGAGAAGCCTGTGCCTCCGCCTGATTTGTGGATCAGTGCCATGTATTTCAGGGCGTCAAATATCTCTTCGATGGAGTCGCCTACTGGCAGGACGAAGCATGCGGAGAGCTGTCCCATATCTGTTCCTGCGTTCATAAGCGTCGGCGAGTTCGGCAGGAACTCCAAGGACGCCATGACTTTGTAGAATCTGTCCTCAACCTTGCCTAGATCGGCATTTCTATCGTATCTGAGGTCTGAGACCGCGACGGCTTTAGCTACTCTGCGGAACATTTGGGATGGGGTCTCAGTCACACGTCCCTGTCCGTCCTTCTGGAGGTATCTTCTCTCGAGCACGCTTGTGGCGTTCAGCGATAGCTTGAGGTCGTCGGTTACGCCGATCAGCATCTTTTTTTCTCTGAGTTCGGTTCTTTTCTGGCGGTAGAGGATGTATGCTTTGGCAACCTCTGCGTACCCGTTTTTGATGAGGACCTTTTCGACTATGTTCTGTACGTCTTCGACGCTGGGAATCTTATCCTTAAAGTTCTGTTCAACGTTTGCCACGACTTGCGCCGAGAGCTTTTGAGAGGACCCCTCATCAGCCATGTTTGTGGCTAGGATTGCCTTGTGAATCGCGTTGGCTATCTTGTTCGGATCAAACTTGACTATTCTGCCGTCTCTTTTGCGGATTTGAGAAATCAACGTGCCGATCATCCCTGAAGTATGTTTCCTCATCGAGGTTTTAATACGTTGCGTAGCGGCATTGACGGTCGGCTTAGCCATAGCTATGTCAACTTGGGAGGGAAGGCAAGCTAGTTGTTTGAGTATAGACCCGAAGTCCAGAAAAGTTTATAACTTCCTCATGCTTATCAAAAAAGCAATGTCTGGACCATGCAACCGCCAAGCATTTTAGTGAGTTGTGTTGTCATTGCCCGAAGCAAATAAGTGTTCTCCGAAATGCCAAAAATTCCGATGCGGCAAGAACGTTCTCCAGTTCCGAGGAAATACTGTCTGGTGCCGATGGACGGAAGAACCATGCAACCCGGCGAACTGCAACTTTGCCATGTGCGTCACTAGGCGGCTTCTGCCCGGCGGCGTATGCGGGGAAACCGTCAGAAGGAAGACTGTTGAAAGAAACCTGGAAGAGGACCTTATCCCAGCGGTGAAGGTGCGGGCGAAGACTTTCAGAAAGATCGGTGAAAAAGAGATCTTCTGAAAACAAGGCATGTCAACAGCTCCCTCAGGACAACAACACGCCAAAAAGACGCTGACCAGCAAAAGGTGCGTCTGCAGCATCGGCGGTCCCTTAGATGACCCACTCTACGGGGCTAGATGTGGAAGAAAGGCGCTGAGTTGAGGACCTCCTTGTAGATTTGTCTGACAAATTTTTTTCTGTTTTGTCAGTCACTGACAAATGAGAAGCCTATAGTTCTTGTCCGACAATGAAGATGACCCTTGTAGATTTGACAGTCAAAATTTCCTGTGTTTTGACAGTGACTGTCAAAAGGAGAGCTTAGCTGGAGTAACGATGGGGTGCCAATGACGTTTCTACAGACTTTGCATTATTGCGAATTGGTTGCTTTCTGGGTCGAGGGCTAAGGCCCACCAGCCTATTCCGGGAACTTCCATTTTGGGAACGAGGACTTTGCCGCCTAAGGTCTCTATTTTCTTAACATATTCGTCTATGGATTCTACCGAAATGTAGTTTACCGGCTTATGACCGGGATATTGTCTCTTCATCATTCCTCCGTTAACGCCTGGCCTAACGGCCTCGCCTTTGTCAATGGGGACTGTCTCGATGCTCCAGTAGTCAACGGGTCCCGGCGTCTTCTCAATTTTCCATCCGAAGAGTTCGCTGTAGAACTTTGCGAGTTTTTTCACGTCGTCAGCGGGGATCTCGAAATGCACGATTGTGTGATCAACCATCCTCTTCGCCCACAAAAGAATGCTGTGAAGCAAAATAAAAAGATTCGCTGATTTGAGATTAGGAGGCTAGAAAAGCGAGGCGCAGGATATCTCTATCTGCTGGTCAAAGCGTAGAGGTGGCTCGGCTGCTGTTACAACAACTCGATAGAAAAAACGCAACGGAAATTTCACAGATCTTTGATGCCAGATTTGCTTTCCTTACTTGGCTAATTTTGCGAGCAGTTTAATCCTTATAAAGGATCAATCAGAGAGGCTATAATGTGTGCCTAGCTAAGGGTACATACTCTACCCCAATTGGATATCCCGTTATTCGGTGTGAGCTGGATGTCAGGTTTGATGAAAAGGATTCGATTGACTTTTAAAGGTAATAGACCCGAAGTTGTAGAGAGTGTCCATTTTTCTGAAGTAGAATCCTATATTGATAGGTGGAGGGATAGCGGGGAAACCTCTCGAGACTATTCTTTGTTAATCAAGAGATATGATGAGTTCATGGAGCAGCTGGATGAAGTCAAGAAAGAACTCGATGCTTTACGGAAGAATGGGGAGAAGAGATTCACGAGAACCATTGGTGATCTTCTGAATGGGATAGGAAGCATGGATAGATCTGACCTGTCTTCTTTCGGGCAGTTCTATGATGATGCAGCCCAGGCAATTCACAGTGTTATTACGATTCCCAGCGTGATTCAACGTAGGACGCTTCTCTACGAGAATGGTAGAGAGACAATAGGTGCGCTCAATTCTCTCTTGAAGAGATTCAAGAATCTGGAGAAGGCAAGTTCCGAATTATTGGCAGAAGACAGGGTTTTGAAACATTGCAGGACTGCGCTGAAGAAACACAGAGAGTTGCAGGAGGCATTTGAGAAGAAGGATGACTTACAGGAAGCGATTGCATTACTAGAAAAGGAAATAGAGGCGAAAAATAGTAAATTAGAGAAGATAACGGCGAAACTTCAAGCTGCCCAATCAGAGATTGATAACGAAGAGACCGTGGAAGCAAAGAGACACGTTGCTTCTGTGGATCGCAAAATGAGACAGATCGATTCGGATTTGATGGGCAATCTTCGAAAGGGTAGGAGACCCATAAGAAAGATCCTTCATTCAGAAGACAGGAGGCTTTTCGAGTTCTTCAAGCATTTCTCAAAGTATCCATTAGCCAACATCAACAAAAAATTCTGGGAAATGATTGCTTTACTGAAAAAACAAAACGTCAATCTTGAGGAGAAAGAGAAAAGAGAGATTGATGATTTCGTAGACTTCTGTGAAAACAGGCTACAAGAAATGGTTATTGAGTACGAAAACACAATAACAGAGAAAAACAAATCTGAAGAGAGGCTAAACGAGATTGTATCAAGAAGCAAGAACCTCCTTAGGGATCTTGAGCTGCAAAAGGAGAACGAGCAAAATGATTGTACATCGTCATCCAAGAGATTAGATGAGATGGTAAAACAAAAGAATACACTGGAAGCCGATATTGTGGAAAACTCGGAAATATTAGAAGAGATGCTTAGCAAGATCGGCAATACCAAGGTTAAAATTGAATTCGACTAATCTCTTGGGTTTGAGGGATTAAAACTTAATCTTTCTCTCTGCCTTCAAACGCTCCCTGTCTCGCACGAGAATCCAAGAGTCAAAAAGAAAAACCGAGAGGGCACACGGTATGAAGCGAGACACAACGTACACATAAGACGAAGACGAGAATACATAAGAACCGGGGGGAATCCTGTCAGGGTGCGTACTCAACTTTGACCGTGTCGATCTGGATCTCGCCTTTTGGCAGGTACCGCGCGTCGATCTCGTAGTCTTTGCCCGCTGCCAAGATGTGCATTTCGGGTTCTTTTATGTCGCCGACGGGGACTACCTTCAGCGGGAAGAGGACTAGTATGAAGTCGGCATTCAAGTCTTGGAGCGCTTCTTGGATGAAGCCCCATCCATAGGTTTCTGTCCGGTCCCATCGTGAACCACCGTTAACCCATTGCTCAGGGTCTGGACTTAACGTAACCGTTTGTTCGCTCCAATCTTTAGTGATGCGGAAAGGCTGCCCAGTCAAGGCGAGGTTCACCCGAGTCCTAGGATGCAGAACATCCGCCTGCACCCACAGAACCATTTGGGCTCCCCGAAGGTCAACTTCGCCGCGTAGACGCACGGTCATCTTGGCGTCGGTGAAATTTCTACTCTTGCCTTGCTCAAGGAAGCGGTTCGGTCGTCCAATCTCAATCACATACTTAGGATGCGTGTGCAGAGCCATCAGAAGGTGGAGGTACCCGCCTCCTGGAGGCGCATGGTTGAAGTCCACCCACCAAGGACTGCGAAAATACACCACGCCGTCACGGACTTCTGGTAACTGGGCGCCAGATGAACCCCAAGTTATCCAGCCGCCTGGACCATTGTCGAAGGTCTCCACATACGGCGTCCTATCCGTCTGCTCGGGATAATTCTCCATCTTTCCCCACGCCTCACCTGCTGATTTATAACTCTAATCCCTTTATATAGATGGCGCGGCTTCCAATCGAACGTTTCTCAGCTACATTTTCCAAAGCTTCGTTTCAGATGAGCATAACCCACATTTTTGGGCATAAGATATGTACTTTACTAAAAGACACCGTAAAAAGAGCTATCTGTAGATAAATATTTATCATTCATAAAAGATATGAACTTCTAACTTGTTTCCTTGTGAGTCACAGTAAAGGTGAAGCCGATGCACATAACAGGGAAGTTCCTTTCAGCGGATTTCGCAAAAGAATTTGCCAAAGCCCTGTTAAGCAAGAAATAATTGTACTTTCTACCTGTCCAATTTTGAGATTCGTCTTTTGGAGGTGGTTCTTATGGACATCATTGATCACATCCTCAAAAGAAAAGGTAACGCACTTTCACAATATGAAGAGAACAAAGAAGCTTTCGAGCGAGTTATGGGAACACCTAAAATTGAAATAGAAATTGAACTGCCAAAGGGATGTGAAGAATACAAAAACGAATTTCTTGAATTAGAGAAAAATGAAGATGCTATTGACGAAATAAAAGAAAAGCTGGAAAATGTTATAGTAAAACAACTTAAGAAACATTAACGAATACTGCAAAACAACCGATAAAAACTTATGTTTTTGAGCCGTCTATCTCTCTGGACCGTTTATGCCTATTGTTAAGGTTGACAAAGTCAAGAAATGCCTGAGCTTAAAAAAGATCCGTCTGACTGAACCAGAGTATAGTGAAGCGCAAGAAAATGTAAATAGATTTGACTTTTTTCTGGTAATTTTCTCTTTCCCAAAGAACAGAGACCCTTTTTGTGGGTGCATTAAAATTTAATCCTAAACTCTTGCTCTATCAAAGTCAATTATTCCTCCACCTTTGTGATTACAGTTGGTGATTACATGATGTGACTTAATGTTAAATTCAGCAAGTCTAACATTTATTTGGGTTGAAAAGATTGGTTGATACTCAAGTTTCTGAAGGTTCAGTCGAAATACTTGATAGGGTTGAAGGCAATCTTTACCTTTCCGAGAACGTCACCATAAAATCCAAAGACAAAGAAATTGTAGTCTCAGGTATTATTCAGTTCGAGGGAGACTGCAGGTTTGAATGTGGCCTTTCAGGGAGTTCAATAAGGGGAAAAGAGGGCACGCTTAGCGTTGGAGGGGACCTGTCTATTGAGAGATCAATCAAAATCGAGGATGGAAGTCTATTTGTTAAGGGAAGTCTGTCTGCAAGAGAGGTTGATGTTGAAAAAAGGGTCTCGATCGATGGAGATCTTTCAGTTGAGAACCTTCGGGTAGGTGGAACAGCTAAGGTTGGAGGCAATTCCAAGGCTTTAGAGATCGATGTTGGAGGTAAATTTGAGTCAGGAGGTAACGTTGAAGCTGAAAATATAGCAGCCGGGGGATCTGTAAACGTTGGAGGCATGACAACAGCCTCCAGAATAAGTGTAGGAGGCACATTTCACGGGAAAGAAATAGTGAAAGCTGGAAAGGTAAGTGTAGGTGGAACGCTGACTGCTGAAGCTGAGATTAAAATCGAGGATCTGCGGGTGGGTGGAACAGCTAGAGTTGGCTTTGGTGAAGTGACGAAGAGAATCAATGTAGGTGGAATTTTTGAGTCAAAGAGTTCTTTAACCTTTGATTCTATGCGTGTAGGAGGCCGAGTAACTCTAGCTGGAGACTCTAAAGGAGGAACAATTGATGTAGGAGGAAGACTAACTGTAGATGGAACCCTCACATTTGTAGATGTTGATGTCGGTGGCACTATTGATATAAGTGGAGACGCAGAAGGGAAAACTCTCCGAGTAGGCGGTAGGCTCAAAGCAAATAAGAATCTTTCATTGAGCGGAAAACTTGATGTCGGAGGAACAGCTGAAATCAATGAAAATTTAAAGGCTTACTCCACGATTGTGGGCGGCTCTCTAACCTCTCATCAAATAAAGGTTCAGGACTTAGTTAGGGTTGGGGGTCAAATAGAAACTGTTGAAGGCGTGAAAGCAGCAAGAGTTGAGATAAAGAGACGGGGCAGAATAATAGGTGTAGTAGTTGCAGAAGAGGTTACACTTGAAGAAAGAGCTCAAGCTGACGATGTTTACGCTGGCTACTTAACTATGGAAGAGAGATCCAGAGCAAGGAACATTTATGCTCGAAAGATATTTTTAGAAAGACACTGCAGGATAATGGGTCAACTTCTTTACTCAGAGGAGCTAATTAAAGAGGAGAATGTATATTTTGTCAAGGAACCTGAAAAAACTGAGAAGCTTCCATCTCCTCCAATCTAAATAAGTTGTGTTGTGATTCGACTTGACGAGAAGAACAAGATATGAAATGTATCTTGATCTTCTGGAAACTGTTAGAGGTAAGGGTTTCTGCACCATCACAAGAATATCCTATGGGGTAAGACTTCCAGTTGACAGAACAAAACGCATCGTCAGATTTCTCTTGTTACGAGGGCTTCTGAAAGAAGAGAATATGGGTGACAAAAAGGTATACAGAATAACTGAAAGAGGCGGAGAGTTTCTCGAAGCTCTTAGAACCATAAGAAAGTTTGTTGAATAAATTAAAGAGAGAGAAAAAAGGTTAAAATTTAACTCCCAATCCTCAGATGTTTGATTGTTATATTCAGCCTTTTTGGTGGATTTTTGGTGTTGTTAGGTCTGAGATGTCAACGCTGTGGTCGTAGATACGGCTCATCAAGGAGACCACTGATATGAGGTTCTGAGCCGACTCCATCGAAAGAGTGTTAGCCACCGACTCGGCTTTGTGGCACAACTCTTCAACCTGAGCCTTTCTCTCCCTGACCGAATCCGCCACCATGATGTTGCGTGAGAGAAACGCGGACACGGCGTCCCCGTAGTAATCATAAACAGCTTTGTGCAGGCTCAAAAGCGTGTTGGAAGATTCAGCATTCAGTTTTGAATCTTCAAATCGGATTGCATTCTCAGCGATCCGCCAAGACTGGTCGGCTACAGACTCAATCAGGCTGGCGGTCAAACGGTAATCCAAGCAATCTATCGGATCTATCCCCAACTTGTCAGTCAAACCCGGGTTCTGAACAACGGTCCTGAGAATTCGCACAAGAAGAAAGAACAAACGGTCAACCTCGTTATCCCGAGCGATCACGTTTCTGGCCAGCTGAAGGTCACTTTCAACCAGCGCGGTCACCGCGTCGCGGTACATGCCGGATGCTATGAGATGCTCTCTGCGGAGAACCTTCTCTGGAGGCAGCGCCGAAGGCTCAAGAAGGCATTGCATAACTATCTTCTCGTAGTCCTCCTCTATTATCTCCAGCCCGATCAGCCTGCTGGAGGTCTGTTTGACGATCTCCCTCTGCTCGGTTGAGATTCTATCCTTTGCCTCAAGCCTGATGACGTCATAGCCCAACAGATATTTTCCCCTGATCTCCCGGACGAGATGCGGGCCTGGTTTAATCGCCACTGTCATGGGGGTCGGCTCCACGTCATAGCGCGGGTCAACTATGAGCCGGCCATTAGATGCCTCGGAAGTTGCAACGATAGTTCCTTTGTTGACGCCGTTTTTCACAGCCCATTCTTTGGGCAGAGTGACGAAGAATGTTCCGCCCCTCGTCGCCTGAACTTTACGAAGCTCCATGAGACTTCACTCCAAAACTACATACATAATAGAAAATAACACAGAAATATAAAGGCATACCTACAAAACCCAAAAGAAGAACCCGCCTCCGACGGCTGAAAACCGTTAAATGAAAGAAAAGAGAAAAACTTCGTTTAACCAGCGGCACAGAGGGGAGGGCAATGACTCAAGAGACACCACTGCAAAAAGCCGTCTCCTTCATAATTGAGGCTGGATACCAAATCGACAAAGAAGCCTTCGACTTCTTGAAGAACCTACCCGAAAATGTAAACCTAGACCCTTTGATCAAAGCCGCCGTGGAAGAACTTGAAAAACTTCCAGACAAGCCGCTGTTCATCAACCGCGCAATCTTAGAAAGAAAAGCCAAGGAATTCTATCCGCCAGAGCCAGCGCAGATGCCAGAAGCAGTGGGCACAACAGGCCCGCGGGCGTATGCGAAAGAGATCGACTCAGAGATGAAGGTGCTGGAAGACCCGACGGAAAAGCTTAGCGCAACGGGCTCTCTGGAGGAATACATCGAATATTTCCAAGACCGCTTCAAAAGGCTGAGCAGAATCATGAAGCAAAGAATGGACATGAGAGACTCGTGCACCTTACTTGAGACCTTCAAAGCCCCCGAAAATTCCAAGGTAAAGGTTCTCTGCATGGTCACTGAGAAACGCGAGGCCAAGAGCGGAATCTTCCTCGGCGTGGAAGACCCAGAGGCGAACGCAACGATTTTCGTGCCCTCCAAGAGCCGCGAAATCCTCCAAAAGGCACAACGGCTCATGGCAGACCAAGTTATAGGCGTCCCCGCCACGAAGGGCAAAGAGAACCTCCTAATCGCAGAGGACCTGATTCTGCCTGATGTGCCGATGAAGAAACCGAACAAGGCTCCTGTACCCGTATGCGCCGCGCTCATATCGGACCTTCATGTCGGAAGCAAAATGTTCATGAAAGATGCTTTTCAACGCTTCATACTTTGGCTAGAAGGAAAACTCGGTAATAGAAAGCTCCGAAATTTGGCAGGACACGTCAAGTACGTGATAGTGGCAGGCGATATTGTGGACGGCGTAGGCATATACCCACAACAGATCGAAGACCTAGAAATAGCGGACATATACAAGCAGTACGAGGAGGCAGCCAAGATCCTTGAACAGATCCCTGACCACATCGAAGTGGTTACAATACCGGGAAACCATGATGCGACAAGAAGAGCCCTCCCGCAACCAGCCATACTGAGAGAGTACGCCGAGCCGATCTATGAGTCAGGTAGAATACGCTGTCTGGGGGATCCATCGATCCTGAGCCTCCACGGCGTAGTTACCCTACTATCACACGGCCGAAGCTTAGACGATGTCATCTCAACTGTGCCCAGAATGAGCTTCCAAATGCCAGACGAGGCTATGAAGTATCTTCTGCAATGTCGGCACCTAGCCCCAACCTATGGAATGAGAACCCTCATAGCCTCAGAGAAGGTAGACCATTTAGTCATAGAGACCGTGCCAGACATATTCCACACGGGACATGTGCACACCATGAGATACAGTACCTACAGAGGCACACTCTTAGTGAACTCAGGGGCATGGCAAGACCAGACCGACTACCAAAGAGAGATGGGACATATCCCGAACCCAGGAATCGTCCCCGTTGTAAACTTACAGAGCCTTGAAGTCACGCCCATCGACTTTATCACGACCGTCTAACCCACGCTGAGGGAAAGGAGGCCAAGATCGAAGCCGAAAAATGCGCCGCGGGTTTCATTTTGCGGATGAAGAAAGATATTTTGGCCTATAGTCGATCAAAAGCTTGAGCCTTTCATCTTCAAGAAAGACCTCTCTCATCAGGCTGGTGGAGACGCCTAGGCTGATCCTCTTTGTTCGTCCGTAGCGCCCCAAGCTTATGACGCGCGAGTTCAACATCCCAATTATGTCAAGTTCATTTATTAGGCCGCTCACCCTTCTCTGTGTCAGCGGCGTTATGCCCAACTCTTGGCAGAGTTCGCAATACAGATTGTAGATGTCACCAGTCACGGAGCGATCAATCCTTGATCTTGCCAGAAGGCACACACCCAAAAGAACAATTTTAGGGTGGGTAGGCAGGCTTCTTAGCACCTCAAGAAACCGGTCATGCTCGATCCTCTTCTCGGCTTGACGAACGTGGTCTTCTGAAACCTGTTTGTCGCCTCTTCTTTCCGCAAGTTCGCCCGCCACTCGCAGAAGGTCTAAGGCTCTTCGGGCATCCCCATGCTCGGCTGCGGCAAGGGCTGAACATAACTTGACTGCGCCGTCGCTTACGACGCCGTCGTTGAAGGCCATCATGACGCGATCTTGCAGGATGTCTTGAAGTTCGTCTGCGTTGTAGGGCTTGAAGACCACTTCCTCCTCGCTCAGCGTGCTAAGAACCCGGGGGTCAAGCATCTCTTTGAATCTTAGGTCGTTGGAAACCCCAACCACCACAACTTTGCTGTTATGCAGACTTCCATTTATCCTCGTGAGTTCGTACAAAAGAATGTCCCCGCGTTCCTTGACTATCGCATCAACCTCATCCAGCGCCACGATAAAGAGACTTCCACGGGAGTTAAGGCTCTTCTTGAATCTGTCAAAGACTTCCCCGACAGCCAGACCTGTGAAGGGAACCCTGACCCCTATCTCGCTGCAGAGGGTTGAAAAGACGCGGTACTCGGTGCCTGCCAACCTGCAGTTGACGAAACACACCTTTACCGAAGAACCAACGTCTCGAGCTCTCTGTGCCAATCTGTTCAAAACAAACTTCGTGACCACTGTCTTACCTGTGCCCGTCTTACCATAGATCAGGACATTTGAGCACGACGAACCCGCCAGAGCCGGCGCAAATATCTCCCCCAAGTGACGAATATGCTCCTCGCGGTGAGGAAAACTCTCCGGAACAAAGTCATGCCTGAGAGATTCCCTGTTCTTGAAGATCCCTGAGCCCTGTAAAAAGTGGTCGAACACCTCTTCCAAGATACTTCTCTGTTCATTCAACTTGATTTGTCTCCGTAAGCGGCTACCGCTGTGATTTCAAAACCGAGTGTTCGATAGAGTAGATAAGATCTGCCATACAAAAAAGTAGACAGAGCCTAAAAACGCATGGAAGTATGCCATCCACATACCCCTGTGTTTCCAGTGGAGAAAAGAAAACAAAAAACATCTTTCTTTGAAGGAGAACAACTAGCCTGACTTAATAGATTAAATAGATCTCTATCTAACTTAATAATAATATAATATATTCATATTTGATATTTTTTCTTCACATTACATAAAAAATATCGGTAGATGTGAGTTCCAGTGGAAAATAAGGGGTCGGCGGCTGATTATTGTTCTCTTGAAAGTATAGTAGTACTTTTTCTAAGATATATCTTCATTGATAGGATCACTACACGTGAACCTTTGTGAAGTTTTACTAAACGGTGTTCTTTTTGTTACCTTTTTCCTCTGAAATTGTCTTTTCCGATGTGTTTCAGCGTGAAAAGTCCACCCCTTCGTTTCCTATGGAAACGGCAAATATTTCTTGTTCTTCCTTAACTCGTTCAAATGTGAATGAAGTTAATTCTGTTAATGTTAAAAATTGCAAAAATGTATTCTTTGCCTGAAAAAGGCATTTTTTGAGGGCCTTCACTTTTATCTTTTCACCAAACTCTTTATAACTTGTAAATTGTTAAACTGTGAATCATTGAGTGCTTATCAGGTGGAGCGACCCGGTGCCTGTTAGAAAGATGCGCGTTGATGTCTACGATGAAGGAGGGAACCGCTACACCATAAGCTTCGAGGGCATGGTGACGAGAGACAAGACCCTCCGCATACTTGACATAGTTGAGCTGCTCGGAGGCATGCCGGGGATAGAACCTGAGATGAGATATTCGCAGCAGTCCTCGAAGATTGATAGAATCCGCCTTTTCGTCGAAAGGCATTTTCCGTTGGTCCTGTTTTCGGCCAAGGATGTTCAGCAGCTTTATGAAAAGGAGATGAAGGAGTCAATTTCTCTGAGCACTGTCGCGACTTATCTCTCAAGGCTTGCCGATAGAGGTTTCATCATAAAAACACGGAATTCAAACAGAGTCTTCTTCAGGATCGCAGCGTGGGATAAAAAGAACATAATAGAGCCATTGAGGCGATCATGAACCGGCTTCTTACCGTGCCAATATATCCCTCATCTCATCCTTCAAGCGATAGACATAAGGCATTTTGTTCGTCCTTCTCTCTATGTATCCCCGCTCGTATAAGCTCTTCATCAGCCGAGCGGTATGCTCCCGTGTCAATCCTATTGCATCTCTAATCCGAGGGGCAGTCATCTCTCTATCTGGCGCCAGAAGCCCAAGCACCTGCATCTCAGTCTCAGTCAAGCCAACCAAAGCCCTATCCCGCACCACAGGCGGACCACTTACATCAGCCATAGCAAAAATATCCTGAGAGGGCCGAGCCTCTGCCACCTTTTTGTCGAAGTCATCCCATTTTGCAGAGATTACCTCAACCTTCTTTTTTAACTCTTCATGATCGCTGGCTAGTCCTTGCTCAGTTTTCGCAAGATCATCCAAGCGGGCACTGATTTCACTGAATCTGTCGTCCACCCCCTTTTTGAACTCATGACTTTCAATGGACGCTCGCTCACTTTCCTCAACGATCCCTTGGGTTAGCTCCTGTTGCTTCCGCAGATCTCGGCTAAAGCTGAATATAATATCGTCTACCAAGTTCTTCGCCTTGACATATCCTCTGGCCCCCTCCTTAAGCCGTCTATAATATAACAGCACCACACAGGAAGTGAAGGTGAAGAGAAGGACATAAATCGGAAACAATGGTTCGCTTAACATGTCTTCCACCTTACACTGTAATATCACAAATCACACGACATCACAAACACATCACATGTGATTATACAGTATCTCACACATGAATTTAAGACTTTCTGTTCTCATAAGAGCGTTTAAGAAATCATTGTGACCAAAAATATGGCGATTTATTTTATAAAAGGCCGTTTCTTGCCCTAAATTGTTATAGTTGGTCATAAATAGGTTTGTTTTCTGCCATCTAATAAGCATATGTGATGTGTGATATCACATCTTTCTTGACAGAGATTTTGGGTGAGAAAGCTCCTGTAAGCCTCTTTCTATTTCTTCTTGGAGCATTTTTATAACTCTAATGTGTTCGTTGCCTTTCTTCCTGTCCCTGTAGGCTTCCCGATATGCCTCTGCGTATGTGTTCATTTTGTTTGCGATTTCGATGTAGGGGTCCAGTCTTGGGCTCTCTAAGATGCCTAAGTATCCCAAAAGTATCACCGTGTAGATCGATCTTATGACGTTTTCTCTCGCTTGAGATAACGTCCGGTTGAATGCTCCACGGCTGACGCCAGATTTTATCAATCTCAGTTTAGCCTTATCTTCATACACTATCTTTTTTTGGCTTATTTTTTCGGCTAAAATGTCTATCAGGATTGTTTCTAGCTGTGTTTTCGTGATGTTGCTCTTTTTTGCCAATGTTTTTACCATTGGGTCACTGAATAAGCCTGTAAGCCACCTCTGGACTTCCATTTTTAGAGGCAATTCTCCCATTCCAATCAACCTCTCCTAGGGATACAACTTCATATACGTGTCTTCAAAGTCACTACGGGTCTGACTTCTAAAGATTTATGCCTTTTGGTTACGCGTAGGGCGCAACAAGTGCCAAAAAATAGCCCCCTTTTCTCAAAAGAGAACATTTTTCCACTTCTTGTCTATGATGTGGGTTAGCTTTAGTATATGCAATAGTAATAGATGAAACTTGAAGAGGTTCAATGTCACCTTGGGGTTATGTGATCCTTGCTGCTTCCCGTGATGTCACCTGTGATGTTACACGTGATTCACCTGTGATTAGGATGGACATCACAAACTCTTTAAAGCAGGATAGTAAACCATAGGTAGTGGATGTGTTCATATGGGCAGGCGAAGGAGAAAGGTAGTCAAGATCACAAAGAAGAAGCTGCCAAAGATATTCCTCTGCCCGAAGTGCGGCAAAGAAGCTGTGAAAATCGAGATATTAAGAGACGAGGGAAAGGCAACGCTGAAGTGCGGTGTTTGTGGCTTGACTGGCGAGTCGTCCATCAAATCTTCCCAGCAGGAGGTAGACGCCTACTGCCAGTTCATTGACGAATTCTACAAGCCAAAAGTGGCGACGGGTTGACCTATAATGCCTGGCACCGTTGAAGAGTATCTGCTTAAGAGGATTAAAGAAGAAGGCGCCATACACATAACCCTTATTGACCCGGAAGATGTTGTTCCCAAGTCTGCAGCGTTCCTCGCAAGACAAAGCGAAGCCTGCGGATCCTCAGCCATCATGGTTGGAGGCACTACGGTCGCATCCCCTAAGCATCTTGATGCGGTTGTGAAAGCAGTCAAGAAATCTGTGAAGATACCCGTCATTCTGTTTCCGAACAACATAACCGGGGTTAGCGAATACGCTGATGCCATATGGTTTATGTCGCTTCTAAATTCAGCCGACCCCTATTTCATTTCCGGTGCCCAGGTGCTTGCCGCGCCCACAATTAAGAGGCTCGGCTTGGAAGCGATTCCTCTGGGATACATAATTGTTGGAGAAGGCGGATCGGTCGGCGTCATCGGAAGGGCGTGCCCCATATCTCACGACAAACCCGAGCTGGCAGTTGCCTTTTCCTTGGCGGCACAGTACTTTGGCATGAGGTTTGTCTATCTGGAGGGCGGCTCAGGGGTCAGCCACCCGGTTCCAGCGGAAATGGTCAAGATGGTTAGGGGAATAGTTGAGACAACATTAATCGTAGGCGGAGGCATAAGAACAGGCGCCCAAGCTGAGGAGATCGTTAAGGCAGGCGCCGACATAATCGTCACAAGCACCGTCCTACAGAAAAGTGCCGAGCGCTCAGTAGAGGATAAGATTAATGAAATAGTTAGCGGCATTAGAATTGGAGCAGGCGCCCGTTGCGGGCGCTAATAGGGGAGTGGATGTTGACAGCGTTTGAGCATTACTTTGAATCTTTGAAGAGGGCTCTCGGACGGAGCGACGTTTACGGAACATGGCCCGATTTCGAACCAAAATATGATGAGAAAGAGTACGCCTGGACCAGCTTAAGGGGGTTAGGGGAAACCCTTCTTCTAAACTGTGGTCAGTGTGATGGCCCGTCAGACATGAGGCATGAGCGATGCAAATCTTGCGTTGACAGAAGAGAAGAAATAGCCAGAAGAACATATGAAAAAGCAGTTGGACGGCCAACGAACAAATGGTCCGCAATAATACTCTGCCGGATCCACATGCAAGAATAATCGCCTGCCATGAGAACCCTGTTGGTCGACAACATAAGCCACGAATACCAAGACTATTTTCTAGCGTTAGAGAAATCCCTAGAAGACATATGTAACACCGCAAAAAAAGCCCGCGAAAAAGGGCTGGATCCAAAGCTTTATCCCGAGATCGAAGTAGCAAATGACCTTGCTGGACTTGTGGAAGGCTTCATCGGTCTTCGTGGAATCGCCGATAGAATACGGGAACTCAGCAAACTGATGTCCCGAGAAAGTGCCGCCTTCAAGATTGCAGAAGAGATCATCTACGGAAAATTCGGCCATCTCAACGAGGAAGAAGCCGCAGGACAAGCCATCAGAACAGCCGTCGCCATACTCACAGAAGGCGTTACAGCCGCCGTATATTCCGAGGGCATCTCCAAGATTTCGATAAAAACTAACCCAGACGGCTCAAGATACCTCGCCATATACTTCGCAGGACCGATACGCTCTGCGGGAGGCACCGAGACCGCGTTGACCCCCGTGGTTGCCGATTTTGTGCGGCGGCTACTGGGCTTGGATCGCTATAAGCCGACTGAAGAGGAAATGAGCCGGTTCATCGAGGAGATGAGGCTTTACGAACGCGAGGTGGGACGGTTCCAGTATCGTGTCACGGATGAACAGCTCAGGAGCGCCCTCCAATACTTGCCTGTTGAGGTAACTGGGCCCCCGTCTGTTCGAGTCGAGGTTTCATCATACCGCAACCTTCCTAGGATAGAGACAAACGGTCTGCGAGGCGGAGCCTTACGGGTAGTCAATGACGGCATAGTGGGCCGAGCAGCCAAAGTTCTAGCAGTCGTCGAGGACCTCGGCATCCAAGGCTGGGAGTGGCTGAAAGAGATTCGAGAGATCGCGGCAAGGAAACCCTCAGGCTTCATGGAAGATGTGCCCGCCGGCCGCCCCATTCTGGGCTTTCCGAGCAGGACAGGTGGTTTCCGGCTCCGTTACGGCAGATCTAGAGACACAGGGCTGGCAGCACTCGGCGTGCACCCGCTAACGATGAGGGTCACGCAGGACTTTCTGGCCGGCGGGACGCAGCTGAAGATTGAGACTTCTGGCAAGTCTGGTGTCGTCCTGCCGGTGGATAGCATAGAGACCCCAGTTGTGAGGCTGAAGGACGGCTCAGTCATTCGCGTTTCCTACGAAAACCAAGATAAAATCGAGGAAGACGTCGAAAGGATACTCTTCCTCGGCGACCTGCTTGTGAGCTTCGGTGACTTTCTGTACAACAACAAGAACCTCTTGCCTTCAGGCTTCACGGAGGAGTGGTGGTGCGAGGAGCTCCGCTCAGTTGTCGCGTTGAAGTTTGGGGGAAACTTGGAGGAAGCCGCTTCGTGCGCCATGACACCCATCAAGTCGCTAAAGGCCTATCTGGGAGATCCTTTCAACAATGTGCCCAGCGTTGAAGAGGCAATACTCTTAAGCCGGTTCTTAGGGCTTCCACTGCACCCGCTCTACACATATTTCTGGTCCAACATCTCGCCGCGGGAACTGCAGAATCTCCGCTCGTGGCTGGTCGCTGCAAAAGTCAGGTTCAAGGGTGAGAAGGTTGTGGAGTTAAGAGGAGCCCTTGAAGCGCCAATCAAAAGCCTCTTAGAAAGGATATACATGCCTCACAAAGTCCAAGATAGAAAGATACAGATTGAAGGAGACGATGGTGCGGCTCTTGTCTTCACCCTTGGATTCCATGACAAAGGGAAGACCGTAGCACCCGAAACGTCCACGCTTGAGAATGTGTCGCAGCTGTGCGGGGTCGCTGTCAAGGAAAAGTATCCAGCATTCGTTGGAGCACGGATCGGCAGGCCGGAAAAGGCAAAGAGGCGCGAGATGAAGCCGGTTGTGCAGTTGCTCTTTCCCGTCGGGCTGAGCGGAGGTTCCCAGAGAGATTTGATGAAGGCCTATGGAAAGGGCACGATAAATGTTGAGGTTGTTAAGAGGACTTGCCCGAAGTGCGAAAGCCCGACGCTCCGAACGCTCTGTCCAAGATGCGGTTCCCAGACCGTTCTACAGCACATCTGTCCAAAATGTGGGAGAAAACTAGAGAAGAGCCTGTGTCCCGTTTGCAAGGTTGAAGCCAAGAATTTTGAGAGACAAGCGGTTCGGCTCAAGGATTTGGTTGACGAAGCCTGCAGCAAAGTGGGATTTGTTCCGGGTCGATTGAAAGGCGTGAAGGGCTTGACGAATAAGGCGAAGATACCTGAACCCATCGAGAAGGGCGTCTTAAGAGCCAAATATGAACTTTCATCCTACAAAGATGGCACAATAAGGTTCGACGCGACAAACGCGCCACTCACCCATTTCAAACCCTTGGAGGTCGGTGTGTCGGTTGAGAAGCTCAAAGAGCTGGGCTATTGGCACGACTACTTAGGAGATCCTCTTTCAGACACAGACCAGATATGCGAGCTCAAAGTTCAGGACATCATAGTACCCGAGAGAAGCGCGAACTACCTAATCCGAATGGCAAAATTCGTGGACGACCTGCTCCAAAAAGCTTACGGAATTCCGCCATTCTACAACATCAGCCGCCCCGAAGACCTTATCGGCGTCATGGTTATAGGCTTAGCGCCGCACACCTGTGCCGGCATATTGGGAAGGATAATCGGCTTCACACGGCTCAAAGTGTGTCTGGCTCATCCTCTGTGGCACTCAGCCAAACGTAGAGACTGCGACGGAGACGAAGACAGCATAATACTTGCCTTGGACGCCTTTTTAAATTTCTCGAAGGAGTATCTGCCAGACCAAATTGGCGGCATAATGGACTCGCCGCTATTCGTTATTCGCAGCATAAATCCAGAGGAGGTTCAGAGACAGGCGCACGAGTTTGATGTTGCACAGGGCTATCCTTTAGCCTTCTATGAGAGCACTTTGCGGAGGGCATCCGCCAGAGAAGTGGTCCACTTGATTGACATAGTCAGGCACCGCTTTGGGTCGGAGGCTCAGTATCAAGGCTTCGGCTTCACCGTTCCAGTATCGAACGTCAATTCCTGCAACCGCGAAAGCGTCTACAAGACTCTGAAGCGCATGTCCGACAAGCTTGATGCTTCGCTCAAGTTGGCAGAAAAGATTGACGCCGTAGACGCTAAGCAGGTCGCGGAGATCGTGTTGACTGGGCACTTCATACGCGACATCACTGGAAACCTCAGAGCCTTCACGTCGCAGAGCTTCAGATGCAAGAGATGCAACAAACGCTTCAGAAGGGTTCCGCTCAACGGAAAATGCCTTGAATGCGGCAGCGAGTTAACTCTAACCGTCTATCGCCGCGGAATCGAGAAATATCTTGAAGCCGCTTGGCATCTCGTCAAACGTTACGAGATATCAGGCTACTATGCCCAGAGACTAGCACTAATCGAGGACGAGATAAAATCGCTCTTCGAAAGCGGCCAGAGCTCAAAGCAAACAGACCTCTCCAAGTTCATGACTTCGTAAAAAAGACATCGAAAACCTTTTCTGACATTCCGCCATAATCTTTTGTAGCCATGTTGAAGGGTACTTATCATCCCAGAGCCTTTCTTTTCCACAAGAGAAATGTGAGGCGTGGGCTGACTGCAAGAACAAAGATAGTCACGCAGTTAGAACAGAGTCCGTCAGATGCGAGAACACTGTCTGAGAAAACTGGGTTAAGCTACAGTTCTGTTCTGTATCACCTACACTTGCTCAGAGCAGACCATGTAGTTGTCACGCAGAATAAGAGACCCCGCCCTTGGAGGCTGACAGGCGCAGGGCAACAGAAGATAATTGAAAATTGACTGATATAGCCTCTTCACTAGCCAACACTCATGAGAACGTCTTTGAATATTCCGTACAAGACTACAAGCTTGAAGAACCACCCTGAGGAGTTCCCCACGATCTCCGTGCGACCCAATCTTATAGCCTGCAAGATATCATCTAGGTCGCGGCTGTCGGAATCCACAAGGGTGTAGGCATCCCCAACCGTTGCTTGGTGATGGGAGTCGCTTCCGCCCACTATGGGTTTTCCCAATCTTCGCGCTAGTTTGACGTTCTTCTTGAAGAAGTATTTTGGGAAGGGGACGACCGCGGAATAGGCTTCTAGGCCATCGATTGGAAGTTGCATGACTTCTTTTTCTTTTAGCTTGCTGAAGAAGGGAACCGTTGGATGCGGAATAATAGCTAGCCCACCTTGGGCATGTATCCTATCTATGGTGTCGATCGGCGATAGCTTCTTTGGAATTTTTGTTTTGATCCCTAGGGCCAGTATCTCGCCTTGTTTGGTCTTTACTTCTTCTCCTATTATGATGATAAGCCTGTCCCGTTCTTCAAGAGCCTCGTAGGCGCCTTTTACTGTATTGTGGTCCGTTATTGCGATGCCATCTAATCCTTTGCGTTGGGCTTCCTTGATGACTGCCTTCGGTGAACCGCTTGAGTCCGAATACCATGTGTGAACATGCAGATCAATCTTCAGCAACATTTCCGTGGAATCTCTCCGTCTTCTATTGGTTTTTGCAGTCGCTCAATGTGAGCAGAGTCAGAGGGTTGCGAGTCATGGTTTCGGCTCAAAACAAAACCTTAAAAATATGGGCTGTCTAGAGTCGCTCCTTTGCATCGCTGGTGGCGTATGTCGCGACTATTTCGCCGAAGTACAAAGTGTGGTAATTCCCCTGCGAATAATACGAAGAAACGGCATCTCTGGGTATTTTTTGAGGCCTCAGTCGGCTCTTGTATGCAACTTTGCACTCATAGTTTACGACGCACTCGGCTATTGTGGGCGAACGCACATTCTTGCTGGCTACAAGCGTCAGTCCCTTCTCTTTGAATTTGTCGTGATCCCTGCCCGATACGGAGCCACAATAGTCCACGATTTCCTCCATGCCCTTTTTCGGCACATTAACTGTGAAGTCGCCTGTCTCCTCAATGAAACGGAAAGTGTGCCTTGACGGTCGCACGGCAACCATGAAGAAGGGTTTGCCCCACAAGGTACCGATCAAGCCCCACCCAATTGTCATGACATTGGCCTTTTCAAGCTGCCCAGAGACCAGCAGAAGTCCGCATTCGCTGAGTATGGTAGCGGTCTCGTTCAGGTAGGCAGTGTGTGGAACCTCGATCCTCTCATTCATGTCCAGTCGGCTCTATTATAGGGATTTGACTAGCAACGGAGCCACAGAGACCTTTGCGTACTCGTTTGTCACGCTGTCGCTCCCAACGAGCTCGTCTGCGCCCGATTCTTTCAAAAGGCTAAGTGCATCCCCGAGAAGCAAAGCATGTGAAACCCCAATGTAGACTTTTCGGGCTCCCTGCTTTTTCAGGATTCTGGCCGCGTTAGCCGCGGTTTTGCCAGTGCTTATGATATCATCAATTATGATGGCGTCTCTGCCCTGCACATCCATGAGCTTGCCGTAGGTGATGATCTCGCCCGTGTAGCGGTCTCTCTCCTTCTTCAAGAAGTCGCAGTCGGCATTGATAGTGGCGGCTGCGTTCTTCACCCGCTGGACTGCTAGATTCTCGTCGTCAGGGGATACGACAATGGGGTCCTTAGGTTTCCTAGCCGCAAAGTATTTAGCCAGTTCCTCAGAGGCCGTCAGGTTGTGTGCAGGAATATTGTACATCTCCAGCACCTTTTCGTTGTGTATGTCAACCGTATAGAGTTCGTCCACGCCCAAGTGTTCCAATGTCTCGGCAACCATGGCAGAGCTCAAACACTCTCCTTCCAGATATCTTTCGTTTTGGCGGCTGTAGGCAAGGTAAGGAACAAAGAGCTTAATCGTCTTGGCTCCAAGCTCCCTTATCGTGTGAAGAATGACAAACAGCTCCATCGTGTGAGCATCCTGTGGTGGATACAAACTTTGGACGACAAGCAGTTCCTCGCCGAAGATGCTTTCTTCAAGCTTGAAGTAGAACTCTCCGTCTGGAAAGCGTTTGGTCTTGGTCTGCACTAAGGGAAGGCTCAGGGATTCGCTGATTTTACGGGCTAGCTCAACTGAACCGGTGCCCCCAACAATCTTCAAATTTAGTCCTCCTAGACGGAATGAGAATTGATTAGGTATTAAATAAAACCTTCGCTTCTCTTTTCCGCAATACAATTTACTTTTTCGGCAGCATAACAGACTTTCAGAAGATGTGCATAGACATCAAGTGTCAATGAAAGGCAGTCGAAACGCAGATGCCTTTGGCTCCTGTTTCGCGGCATCTAGCCATCATAGAGAACGTGCCAATAAAGCCCTTCAAGATGCGGTATTTCCACTTAACTTTCTTCTTCCTCCAGCCATATTCTGACTTTCAGCTCGTCGCCGTCTTCTAGATGAAGCTCCTCGCGCAGATTGACGGGAGCTACTATTTCCAGGGTACTCCTCGGGTAGCATGGCACCTCAGGCCTAACAACCGCGCCGTGAATCCTATCCATTATCAGGGCCTTGTAGAAGCGGCCTGGAAGGCACCCGTTTTTTGATTCTATCTTCCACCCTCTAAAAGCATCAAGCAGCCTGATTGCTTCTGCATCCGGCGGCAGGGAAAGGTTTAGGGTTCCTGGATAGGGTTCAAAGCCGAGTTTTTCTTTGACCTTTTGTTTTACCCATGCCAGTTGGGTGAACTTCTTGCCCTCTCCTGAGCCCGTTGTTACTTTTCCTCTGACTGTTACCTGCATTGTTCTGTCTCCATCTGACAAGGTGTAAAGAGTGGTTGAAGCCTCAAGGCGTCTTCTATATAACAATCACTAATCTATTGACGTAAAACATTTATCTGTTGACATGCCTCTACAACCGTGAAATGGAGAGAACCAAAATAGCTACGGACCGAAAGACGAGACTAAATGCCTTGTTGGAGTTCCTTGACACCCTTTCGGCTAAACCCTCAGTAAGACACCTTGTGTACGCCTTTTCCCTGATCTTCTTCTTCACCCTGATCCTTTTGCCGCCGATAGCTGGCATACTTCAGAAGACTGGCAGCTTGGGAGACATCTATGCGATGCCAGACCTGCTGGAAAGGGCCAACAACGCCATCCTTTGGTCATTCATAATGGCACTCACGGTTTCACTCTTGGATTTGGTTGCCGCGTTGCCTCTTGCGTGGTTCATAGTTCGGAGCAAGTCCAGACTGATCAACGTGGTCGATACTTTGGCCGACATCCCCTTTCTGATCCCCACAGTTGCCCTCGGATATTCAGCCAGTCTCTTCTGGAGTGAGCCCGGAGGCATCGCTAGCCTCTTCGGAGGAAGCGCACTTGTTCCACCGGGCTTTCTGCTTGTGCTGTTGCTTCACTTTGCCTTTTCTTATCCTGTCATCGTCAGGGTGATGGTTGGTGAGCTCTTGGGCTACAAGGAAGTGTACGAGGTTGCGGCTAGAACGCTTGGAGCCCAGCCTTTCACCGCTGTAAGAACTGTGACCCTGCCTCTTCTCAAACCAGCCCTTATAGCGTCTTTTCTGCTGGCTTTTGCACGTTCCCTTTCAGAGACAGGGGCCACAGTGATGGTGGCGGGAGGATTTGAGAACGGGCCGGTCTTCATCTTCAACAACATCGATAAATCAGAAGGCATCCTAACCTACGTCAGCCTGATTCTGATTTTAACCTCCATGATCCTCTTCTTTCTGATTCGTCTATTGGCTCCAAAGCTGAGGCTTCCGTTCAAGCGAGCTTGGCCTGGCCTAGAGAGGCGGCTGAGCGGTCAAGCCTCCGTGAGATCTAGAGATATGGCGACTCTCGCGGTCTTCTTGTTCTTCGTGATTGTTCCATCTCTCTTTGTTTCTTTACCCCTAACGAACGCTCTTTTTGACGGGACATTAGGGCAAGCCTTAGGCGGCTTGGAGCCTTGGAACGATTTCTGGCGTAGCATGCTTCTATCCTATGCCATAGGTCTCATCTCGACGCTGATTAACGTCGCTGTGGGCTTACCTGCCGCAATAATGATTGCCAGAAAGAAATTGGGCAAGGCAACCCCGCTTCTTGATGCCTTGGTGAACATCCCAATTATCGTCCCCTCCATCGCCCTCGGCGTCTCTCTCAGATTCTTTTGGGGAAGCTTTGGTGCCATACCTGACTTCTGGGTCCTTGTATTCTCGCATATAACGATAACCTACACCTATTTCGTGGGTTCAATGTCTGCATCCATCGAAAGTGTATCCTCAGAGATGGAGGAAGTCGCCAGCACGCTGGGAGCCAAACCCTTCACGATATTTAGAAGGATCACGTTGCCCCTGACCAAGTACTCGGTCTTTTCAGGCGCCGTTCTAGTCTTCACGCGTTGCGTGGGAGAGACGGGAGCTGCCAAAGCTGCCGTGAAGTCTCCAGATTGGTACACTGCGCCTGTTCTGCTTGTGAACTGGATTGGCAAGGTCTCCGCGTCTGAGAGCGCTTTGAGCATCGGCTTTCTTATACTGGCATCGTTCCTGATTCTGCTTCTGTTGAGACTGGTTGTGAGAGGTAAGAGGTGAAGCGATGTGCCCTCGCTCCGTCTGGTGAACGTTACCAAGAGGTTCAGCAAGATAACCGCCATCGACAGTTTAAACCTTGATGTAAGAGACGGAGAATACATCTGCGTATTAGGACCAACTGGAAGCGGAAAGACAACGTTGCTCAGGCTCATTGCTGGAAACATCAAACCCGATGAAGGCGAGATCTACATCGATGGAAAACTCGTCAACAACGTTCCGCCTCAGGAAAGAAACACGGCATATGTTCCGCAACAGTACGCGCTTTTTCCACACCTGAAGGTCATCGAAAACGTTGCATTCGGCCCCACATCCAGAGGCCTAAGCAGAGAAGAAGCCTACAAAACCTCTGAAGAGATGTTGCAGATGACAAGGCTGGCTTGGAGGGCAAACTCCTTTCCGAATGAGCTGAGCGGCGGAATGCAGCAACGCCTTGCACTTGCCAGAGGGCTTGCTTCGGGCGCAAATCTTCTCTTGCTTGATGAGCCTTTAGGCGCACTCGATGCTAGGCTTAGGGTTGAGCTGAGATATAAACTGAAGAGCCTCGTTGAGGAAAGGGGGCTGACGGCTATTCATGTTACGCATGATCAGGAGGAAGCCATGGTTGTTGCCGATAGGATCATGGTTCTCAGGAACGGAGTGATTCAACAGGGAGGCGCCCCCTTCTCCGTCTACAATGAACCTGCAAGCATATTCGTGGCTAACTTCGTCGGAGGCGCCAGCTTCCTTGAGGGCTTCATAGCCGACAAGGACAAGCATGGGTCGTGGGTCCGGCTGCGAAATGGGCTTGTAATCCGAACCGATGAAGCCTCGTATTCGACTGAAGAGAGAGTGATACTTGCGATCAGGGAGGAGATGACCCAGATATTTAGAGACGCCCAAAGGATGGAAGAGGTAAACCTGCTTCCCGGGACCATTCAAACCAGAAGTTTTCTAGGCAGTTTCTCGCTCTATGAGGTTCTACTCGAAAACGGCGATGTGGTCAGATCGAAGGTGCCAGTCTACGCGGACGAAGTAGGGCTAAGAAGTGGTGAAAAGGTTCACATGCTTCTTGAACCCAAATACATCAAGGTATATCCATATCCCGCCGTCGGACTTTACAAAGAGCTGGAGGTCATCTAAGTGCCCGAGGTCCGTCTCGTCAACGTCACGAAGAAGTTCGGGGAAATCACTGCGGTGGGGAACGTGAGCCTCCAGATTGGGGACAAGGAATATGTTTGCGTCATAGGGCCGAGCGGATGTGGAAAGACCACGCTGATAAAGTGCGTAGCGGGCGTCACAGAGCCCACAGAGGGCGAGATATACATCAGTGACAAAAAAATGAACGCTGTCTCCGTTCAGGATAGGGAAATCGGCTACGTCTTTCAGGAGATAGCCCTTTTCCCGCACATGAATGTATATGAAAATGTATCCTACGGCCCGCAGGTGAAAGGTTGGCCGTCTGCGAAAACCAGACGCCTAGTCAATGAAATGCTCAATATGGTTTCGCTTAGAGACAGGGTGAAAGACCACCCAAACGTGCTGAGCGGCGGCGCACGGCAAAAGACCGCCATTGCAAGGGCTCTGTCGTCGGGCTCTCTTCTGCTGATTCTGGACGAAGCCTTGGGCTCCCTTGACGCCAAAGTCAGAGTTGTGCTTCGACACGAACTGAGGAGGATGGTGAAGGACTTGGGGCTGACGGCTATTCATGTTACGCATGATCAGGAGGAAGCCATGGCCATCGCGGACAGAATAGTTGTCATGAAGGCAGGAAGGCTAGTCGAGACTGGCACGCCTCTAGAGCTCTATCTGCATCCGAAGAATCTGTTTACCGCGAACTTTGTTGGCGAGGCAAACTTCATGGTAGGCAAAATACTGCGAGCCTCCAGCGATGGCATTGAGGTTAAGGTTGATGGCGAGGTTCTCAAGAGCGCCGAAAAAGCGTCCTCCAAAGACGGGAAAGTGGTGGCAGCCATAAGACCCGAGTTCATATCAATTAAGAAGGCTAGGGGGGCAGCTCGCGGATGGCGAGGCAAGATCGCGAACAGTACCTTCATGGGCAGCATGGTTCGCTACGAGATTCAAGCGGAGAACGGGACAACAATCATAGTCAAGCTTCCCTTTTCTGATGTTTCAAGGTGGGATGTGGGAGCCAACGTCAACATAGCCTTTCCGCCAAAATCGGTTCTCCTCTATCCCTATCCTGAAGGCGGATTGGAAAAGGAGATATCTGTGGGATGAGCTACAAGATGAGGATTAGGGTTGAGAATAGGGTAAGATTTAAAACCATTGCATAGAAATTATCTTTGAAGGAGTTCCCTGCCATGGAAAGATGGTTTGAAAGGAGGCGCAAATTCAAGGTTCTAGACATAGCCTATCGGCAGATGACCTTGGCCCTCGACTCAGCGAACGACTTGGAAAGGGCGCTCAAGGCTGTCACAGTTGGAGATAAAGAGACTGCCAAAACAACTATCGAGCGGCTGTTTCTCGTGGAAGAAGAGATAGATAACCTTAGACGGACAGTGTTCGAAGAGCTCACTAGAGGGAACCTGCCGAGCCAAGACAGAGAAGACATAATGCATCTTGTCAAACGCCTCGACATGATGGCAGACCACGTAAAAGACTCGGCCAGAAACGTCCTAGTTCTCTTAGACCTAAAAATCCCTGCCGAACTCTGGAAAGGCTTCTTCGACATGTCCACAGGCCTAGTCAAATGTGCAGCTGTGCTCAAAGAAAGCCTTGGGCATCTGAATGAAAACCCATCGCTCGCAAGGGAAGCTTCCATGAGGGTTGAGGACGAGGAAAATAAAGTTGACGCGCAGCATGTGGTGATAAAGTCTCTTCTGCTAAAACATGGGGAGACAGTAAATCCAGCGGCTCTGCTGATGTTGAAGGATCTGTTGGACTCTGTGGAGGAGGCCGCAGACGCCTGCGCTGACACAGGGGACTACATACGGGTACTGACAGTTGCCTAACGGCTCAGAGGTTGAAACGCCTAGTTGTTTTTGGCGGCCTCTTCGAGGGCAACGACCCCTGGCAGTTTCCCACCCATAAGGAACTCGATAAGCGCGCCGCCGGCTGTGCTTATGTAGGACATTTTGTCTGAAAGCCCAAGTTCTGCGACGGCTGCGACTGTGTGTCCTCCACCGACTAGTGAGAAGGCATTTGAAGCCGCTATGGCTCCTAGAAGGCCTTTTGTGCCCTTCAGGAACTCTTTCTTCTCGTAGACCCCAGGCGGACCGCTTATCACTATCGATTTGGCACCGGCTATGATCTGGCCGTAATCTTTGATGGTTTCTGTGCCTATGTCGTAGATAGGGTACTCAGTCGGCAGCTTCTTGACGGAGAGCTCCTTGCGGTTGCCGTCCACTTCGATTGCCACATCAACTGGAACCTTGATCTTGCCTGGGCATCGGTCCATAAGCTCCTTGATTCCAGGAATCAATCCCAGAACCTTCTGTTTCTCCAAGAATTCTCTGTTCGGCTTTCCAAGGTCTGTTCCAGCCGCTGCTAGGAAGAGTTGGCTGGTGACGCCTCCTGTGAGAACGTGGTCTGCGATTCCGTTATTCAGCACATAGTTGGATATTTTGAGAGAGTCATCCGCTTTAGCGCCGCCAAGGATGAAGACGCATGGCTTCTCTGGAGCCTCTAACACTTTGCTGAGGGCTTTGAGTTCGCGTTCCATTATTCTGCCTGCGGCGCTGGGAAGAACCGCTGTGAAGCCTACGACCGAGGCATGAGACCTATGTGCCGTGGAGAAGGCATCGTTGACGAATAGGTCTGCCAGCGGAGCTAGTTCCCTTATGAACTGTGACTTTGCATGTTCCTCAGGGGTCTTCGACTTCTGTTCTTCAGCGAAAGTCCGCGTGTTCGCCAGGACCAGAATTTCGCCGGCTTTCAGCGCCTTTATGGCTTCTTTTGCCTTTTCTCCGTAGAGGTCGTCCACGTATTTTACTGGTTTGCCTAGAACCTTGCCTAATATTTCGGCATGCTGGTTAAGCGGTATGAAGTCTGGGTCTCCGGGTCTGCCTTGGTGGGCGAGGATTACGACTTTTGCGCCTTTATGGCTTAGTTCTTTGATTGTTGTTTCTCCGTGTGCCTTTATCCGCGTGTCGTCCAGAACTTTTTTGGTTTGGGGGTCAACGGGCGAATTGAAGTCAACTCGCACTAGGACTACTTTGTCCTTCACCTTTACGTCATCTAACGTTAGAAACTTGGGCATGTCCTTCACCTTAAATTATGATTCGGTTTACTACGTAATTACGTTAAATGGATGTATTGCCGGGGTTAATCTTAACTGTTTCGCAATGAATTTCTAATAGGTTCCAAGCATGAAGGAGAATTTTTGCTTTCCATTCGTGCACTTACTTTGAAGCGGGGTTCGTAGTGTTTTTATACCTAAGAGTGCAATACATGGAAGAGGCGGTATTGCTTTGAAAGTTGTAGAAAGCACCCTTGAAATGATCGGAAAAACACCACTTATTAGGCTCAAAAAGGTGTCAAGAGGTCTCGACGCGAACATTTTTGCCAAGTGCGAATACATGAACCCCAGCGGAAGCATCAAGGACAGGGCAGCTTTAAAGATTGTTGAAGGCGCCGAGGCCAGTGGAAGGCTCAGAAAAGGAGTAACAATCGTTGAGGCGACTAGTGGGAACATGGGTCCTGCTATGGCTTTTGTAGGCAACGTTAAGGGTTACAATGTTCGTCTGTACATTCCCTCTCAGTGGACTCTAACATATAACCCTGAGAACAGAATCAAGATAATGAAGTTGTTCGGCGCCGAAGTCATACCCATCGAGGCAGACGAACACAAGGCTCTTCTCAGAGGATTATCAGATCAACAATACGTGATGGCGGTTTTCGGCTTAGGCATGAAAATGTGCTACGACTTGGAGAAAGAAAACAAGTCTTTCTGGTGGTCCACCCAAATGTCTAATCCAGGCAACACCTTAGCCCACAAAGAAGGAACGGGAAAGGAGATCCTTGAACAGCTAAACATGAACGTAGACGCATTCGTGGCCTCAATTGGCAGCGGCGGAACCCTGCTAGGCGTAGCCGAGGCTCTAAGAGAGGCATCAGTTAACGCCAAAATCGTGGGAGTTGAACCGCCAGATGCAAAGGTACTGGAGGAATGGGCTGAAACCGGCTTCCTAAACAGGTTCTTAGAGAAGCTGGGAGTGCCTAGAAAGAAGTACATCATTGAAGAGATACTTGAAAAGGGGTTGCCGGACGAGATCATGCATGTCAGCCACGATGATGCCAGAAATATGGCGAATCGGCTTTGTAAAGAAGAAGGGATCTTTTGCGGCATATCTTCAGCGGCAAACGTCTACGTAGCCCTAAAAGTTGCGAAAAAACTAGGCAAAGGAGCGAACGTCGTAACGATATGTGTGGACAGAAGAGACAGGTATCTACCAGAGTACCCAAACGAAGCCTATGTCATATAGTTACAGGCGCGAAAAGAGTCTAAGAACTGCCAGAGTCTTTCTCTAATCTCTAGTCCTAGGCTAATGATTTAATTTGAAGAAAAAACAGGGGAGGCATTGAAGCCTCTGCGTTCAGGGTTCTGTCTGCCTTAGGCTCCCGCTTTTTTGCCGACAAATTCTATGAGTTCAACCATTCTGCAGGAGAAGCCCCACTCGTTGTCGTACCATGCAAGTACTTTTGCTACTTCATCGGTTGTCATCGTTGACAGGCCGTCAACGGTCGCTGAATAGGTGCAGTGGTTGAAGTCGCTTGAGACCAGCGGCTCATCGGTGTAGGCTAAGATTCCTTTCAGTTCGCCTTCTGCCGCCTTCTTGTAAGCTGCGTTGATCTCTTCCGCGGTCGCGGCTTTCTCAAGGACAACTGTCAAGTCAACTATTGAGACGTTTGGAACGGGGACACGCAAGGCTAAGCCGTTCAGTTTTCCCTTGAGCCTAGGTAAGACTTCGCCTACGGCTCTTGCCGCGCCAGTTGTTGTCGGTATGATGTTTACGGCTCCTGCACGGGCCCTGCGAAGGTCTTTGTGGACGAGGTCCTGTATTCTCTGGTCGTTTGTGTAGGCATGTGCAGTTGTCATCAGACCCTTCTTTACGCCGAAGTTCTCATCAAGCACCTTAGTCACTGGTGCGACGCAGTTGGTTGTGCATGAGGCGTTTGAGAGTATGTTGTGTTTTGCCGGGTCATAGGCTTCCTGATTTACGCCTAAAACTATGGTTACGTCCGGGTTCTTCGCTGGTGCAGAGATTAGCACCTTCTTTGCGCCTGCCTGCAGATGCTTCGAGGCGCCTTCGCGGTCTGTGAACCTGCCTGTTGACTCAACGGTAAGGAAGACATTCATATCTTTCCATGGAAGCTCAAGCGGCTCTCTCTGGCTCAGCAGCGGTATCCTCTTTCCGTCGACGACTATGGCGTTGGCTTCCGCCTCAACGTCAAACGGCACTCTGCCATGCACAGAATCGTACTTCAGTAGGTGAGCCATCGTCTTCGCGTCTGCGAGGTCGTTTATCGCTACGAAATCGATCTTTGCTTCTCGCTCGATTGCAGCCCTGAAAAGCAGTCTTCCAATTCTGCCAAATCCGTTTATTGCCACTCTTATAGCCATCTAAATCACCTTAAATCATTCTGGTATCCTCGGATATATCTGTTATTATGGAGATTGAAGGTCGGCTTCCTCTTCGCGCTGTCGCCCTGCGTCGCGTTGTAGAAATGAGGCTCGGACGGTTAGGGGTGCCGCATTTGATAATCAAACGGAATTTAGAATTGATGATAATCAATTCAGGAGTAATCTTTATCTTTTGATCTTTAGCCGCGTTTTCTAAGTGGTCACGACTTAATCTGGGAGGAGGCAACGCTGTGAAAGGCTGGGCATACAGAAAGCGATGTGGGTCCATCAGCATTCACGCGTCATCTTTTCTTGAGAAGCTGGCACGCGTGTGTTTCTTCTTCTTGGTATGTGCGTAGGCGGTTCATGAGTTCGCGGAAGTCAACCTTGTGTGCGTCAAACTCTGGTCCATCTACGCAGGCGAATTTTGTTTCTCCGCCGACGGTGACTCTGCACCCGCCGCACATGCCTGTTCCGTCAATCATGATCGGGTTAAGGCTCGCAATAGTTCTTATGCCGTAGGGTCTCGTCACCTCTGCCACGGCTCTCATCATGGGCACCGGACCCGCTGTCATGACCAGATTCGGCTTTCTGCCCTGTTCCAGCAAGTCCCTCAGAACGTCTGCTGTGAAGCCTTTGAATCCCTTTGTCCCGTCATCGGTCGAGACATGAAGCTCATCACTTAAAGAGCGCAGTTCCGCCTCTAAGAGCAGAAGCCCTGCTGTTCTCGCACCGAGAATTGATATGATGCGGTTTCCTGCTGCCTTTAAGGCTTTGACCCACGGGTAGATGAGTGCGGTTCCGACGCCGCCGCCGACAACGACAGCTTCGCCGTAGTTTTCAAGCTCAGTCGGGTTGCCCAAGGGTCCAACAATGTCCTGTACAGTGCCGCCTGCGCCGAGTTTGCCAAGCTTCTTCGTTGATACGCCGATCTCTTGAAAAATAAGCGTGATCGTGCCGTCCTCTGGGCTCCAGTCAACCAGCGTCAGGGGAAACCTTTCGCCGAATTCGTCAACCCTCAGAATCACGAACTGCCCGGCTTTTGCCTTCTTCGCCACTAGAGGCGCGGAGACCACGATGCGCTTGATAGAGGGCGCCAATTCCTCGACACTTGAGACCCGAAACCCACTTGCCATAGAAGAGCCTTCACACAGCAGTTCGTTCCTAATAAAAAGGCTGATCATATAAACCTTATGCGACGGCTCGGCGAAAGGCTTAAAGTCTTGCAAGTCCTTCAAGAAGTTATCATAGACTGACAGAAGTGGGTCAATTATGGCAGAAAATGATGATGAACTTGAGAAGATACGGAAAAAGAAGATAGCCGAACTCATGGACAAGCAAGACAGCCCCTCTGACGTGGCCTCAGGCTCCCCCGTAGAAGCAACAGATTCAAATTTCAGCGAACTGATCAAGAGTAACGCCTTAGTTGTGGTGGACTGTTGGGCATCATGGTGCGCCCCCTGCCGCATGATCGCCCCCATCATAGAGGAACTTGCAAGAGACTATGCTGGCAAAATAGTCTTCGGAAAGCTGGACGTAATGAAAAATCAGCGGGTTTCCACAGAATACCACGTAATGAGCATTCCCACGCTTATGATATTCAAGAACGGACAACTCGTAGACCAAATCATAGGCGCGATGCCACGGAAGATGCTTGAACCAAAAATAACCCAGTACCTCTGACGCTCAGTTGCCGTTCGAGGAAAGCCGAAGACTAGAGCAACCCTTACGCATGGAGCCGTTCAGCCAACTCGTTAGCAACCATGCCGATCTCCTCAGGCGCCATCTCTCTAGGTCTCCTATCACGAGAAGGCAACGTATCAGCCAGTGCGAGTGCCCGCGTCTTCGACATGCCTAACTTCGCAAGAAACGGCAAAACAGCATTCCGCAGCTTTCTGTTCTTCTGAGTAAAAAGCACCGTTGCAAACTCAAAAAGCATATTCTCATCCTTCACTTGGAAAGGAGGCTTCCTCGGCTTAAGACGCACGATCACAGAGCCCACCTTAGGCTGAGGCCAGAACCCGCCCCGCGGAATGTTGTCCAGAAGTTCAACTTCAGCCCTGTAATAAGCGGCGACAGCCAGAACGCCATAATCTTCGGCGCCAGATTTTGCCACCAATTTCTTGGCGAATTCTTCCTGAAAGACCAAAACGCCGCATCTGAAGCTCCTTTCAAGAAGCCAATGCAAAAGCGGGGACGATATGGAATAGGGCGGCGTTGAGACAACCTTATCGAAGCGCGGTACATCCAGCCTCAGGATGTCGCCCTCCAAAAAGGTCACATTCTCGCGGCTACCCAGCCGTGCTTCTAGAACCTCCGCCAGCCTTGGATCGACCTCGACGGCGAGAACCCTGCCCGCCTTCTCAGCCAAGAACTCTGTAAGAAAACCTAAGCCCGCCCCGATCTCCAAGACCGTGTCTTCTCTGCTGAGTGAAGCATAAGAGACCATCTTGCGTAGGGCTTCCCTGTCCACGAGGAAGTTCTGACCTAACCTTTTCTTGGGGACGACACCATAGGTGCGCAGAATCTGTCTTGTCTCTTCCAGAAGGCTCATGATAACCTCTCAAGACGTTGAAAGAAAATGTCGGCGCAATTCTTGGAGCTGGGCTGGCATGAGAGGTACCGAATTATGCGAGATGACTCTGGTTCCTTCTAGGAGGGACGAGTGAACAGTTGATATTTGCTTTCACCTGAGAGCTCCTCGACTATTCTTTTCGTGATAGCCTTTGCAGGGCTCGGTACGTTAGCCCGGTTCTGCAGATCTTCGAAGCTCTCGTAGGGTTTCTTATCCCTCATATCCAAGATCTTCCACATGTATTTCTTGCCGATGCCCGGGATAAGCTCCAGCGCGTGCATTCTCGGCGTTATCGGCTGTGCGTTGTTGAAGAAGCTTATGAACAATTTTTCTTTGGCATTCACGATTTTTTCTACTGCAACCTCAAGTTCCATCTTTGCGTTGGCTGTCAGTTCGCTGTAGCTGATTCTTCCAATTATGTATTCGATCTCTCTTCTCTCTTCTTTCCCGACGTAGACTCTGTCGAACAGTTTTACTACAAGCCCTTCCTTAACAATCGCCTCAAGCAGAGTGAAGTAGTTTTCTCCAACCATCTGGACCACCGCCCCAGAACGGAACTTCGTCCTTGCGCCCGGTTTCCCGTAGGGCAGATAGTCGATTATGTAGGCGGTTTCCTCGTAGAGTTGTTTGGCGCCTTTATCTCTGTACTCTGCCAACTCTTTCCTCTCCCCTCTCCATTCAAATATAAAGGTTAGAATTCTCCCAAAACCGAAGTGTCAAACCACTGCTGTGTTCCCAGTCAGAAATTGAGGGTTCTCTCTGAAAATTAGTTGAGATATTTGTCTCCCGGTGCATAGCGCTAACGCTATGGATTCTGTGCACTTGAAGACATATTCTATTCTCATTGCAAGGTTCACCAGCATTACTTATAAGATTTGATACGATAAGGCTAATAACTCTTTGCTCGTTCCAGCCCGTTCATTCTTTTCTGTACTTGTTCAGAAGACTCAAAATTGTTTCAAGCTTGGAGGTCTCTACAATCCTTCTTCCCCCGCCCATGAAGGCTCTCAGCTCTTCTATAGTTTTGGGCATACAGTTGACTATCTGGACGGCTTCGTTCTCGTCGAAGACCGCTTCTTTACCGAGTCCATCCAGAAGCTTTTTCGCCGATTCTGGGTCAATCTTGGAGAACTTCGTCGCGTAGTCCAGCGACCTGTTCTGGAACTGGTCAAGGTTCTCCTTGCCTAGGGATTCAAGCGTGGCTTTCACTTGGGGAACCGTAACCTTCTCTGCTTTCAGAATTTTTATGGGCATTTTGCTATTCCTCTTTGTGGGGTACCAAGTGTTCAGGCTTCACGATTAACTCTTTCACAGCGTCTCCTTGGGTAACGCTGACTTCGTAGGCCCTGCCCCGTTTGGCGAGGATGACGCCAACCTTGCCCTGATACCTGTGATGCGGCAAGCCCCTGTGCACGCTTGAGTCTATTTTGATGACTACTTTGTCGCCTGGGTTGTACTCATGCATGAGTCTGCTGAGACCTAGTTTTCCGTGTTCCCGCGGCTTCTTCCTCAGCAGGGGACGCATCTTTTTCTGGAATCCTTTCGAATGCGACATTTATGGTTTACCGTCCTTCACTGAGACACTCATGACGTCAAGCTCAACAGGTTCCGCCTTGGCGCCGACAATGCCTGACACGTTTGGTTCTGTCCGCTCATTGTCTCCTGTCACCAGCTCCTTTACGTAGAGCCCGCCTTGGCACTTTACCCTCATTTCTATGCTTTTCTGTGACAACCTTTTTACCTTGGTCTCATATATTTGTTTTTCCCGCCTACGGTCGGCTCTTCGATGCAGGACTCGCGTAGGTGTCTGTTGCAGTACGGTGACGCCCGTGAGGTTGGCCTCCAATTTCCCAATATCTTCATCTGATACTTCCCTGTCAAATTTCACGACGACCCGATAAACCTTTCCAGCAGATTCTGCCTGTTTTATCTTTCTGACCATGTCTCTGTCCACGAATTTGAGGCCTCTTACCTCTATCTTTCCCTGTGCGGTTTCATTGATTTCTTGTTCGAGCACGTGAAGGTCCATGGCACGTTTGCGGGGCTTCTTCACCTCAACTATGAAGGGTCTTCCCTTTCCAAGCATGCGGGCGTCGGCATCCTCGCGGCCAGATCCGTGGAATACGGCTTCTTCGCCGATGTTCCTAGCCATTATTGGTCCAGCGATCAGTTCCTCAACTGACTCTGGGTAAATCTTCCCCGTTCCCCCGCAGATCTCGCAGCCTTTTCCTCTACACGCGTTGCAGATCCATTTGGACTGCGATATGTTCCTCACGAGTTTTCTGTAGCGCCCCATTATGAAGAGCGAGTTCGGCTGGATTCTCACTTGCTCGGTAAACGGGTTGACGAGGATGACCATTTGGGGTTTCATAAGGTCCGTTGCTTTGCCCGTGGCTTGGATGAGGGCTTTCCCGATGAGTCGGCTGAACTCGTTCCGTATCCCTTCACTGTGCTGGACTTCAAATTCTGCCTTGAACTCGTCTTCTCTTTCCTCTACCTCAGTAGGCAACTTGACGCCGACAAGAAAAGTTTCATACTCATAGCCTCTGAGCGCTTCAACGGCTCTGTCAACAAGGACAGGCAAACTCTCAAAGTTTCCTTCGCAGAGATGGCACATCTTTGGCGCTTCTGCCTTCCGTTTCAGTTTCCTGAGCGCATCAGTGGCCACTTGAAAGGACCCGTTCGTTGCGAGCACCTTTAAGATAGAGATGCCTTTCTTATCTTTCGCCAACGCCATCTGGTGCCCCTTCATTGTCAGAACCATCTTGAGGGCTCTTCCGCGTTCTCGGTTGTCTATGCCGTAGCCTAAGAAAGCGAACTGCCTGCCCAAGCAGTGGTCGCAAAGCGGATACTTGTCGAGCATCATCTGAGCCTTTTCAACTATTTCCATGCGGCACCTGTCACCAAGCATATTTGCAGAGCTGAGCCCAACTGGGTTTAGCTTTAATAAAGGGTTGCTTATATCTGCGTATCTACCAGAGCTGTTTCAGTGGATGGAGAAGACATGAGGATCGTTCGTTTTTTTCATGGCAACTGGGAATCTTACGGCGTTCTAAGCGACGCTGAAATCATTGACCTGCCTAGACTCGCAAAGCTCAGGAAGCACCCCATCCCGCAGAGCATCGAAGGTCTCATCTCTCTGGGGTCTGCGGCAGAAACGCTTCTCAAGGGACTGACAGATGGGTTGTCGGAGGCACAGAGGAGCGGCGTGTCCCTAAGCCTAGAAGAAGCCAGCATAAAGGCGCCCATTGCGTCTCCCCCGAAGATTGTGTGTCTGGGTCTGAACTATAGGGACCACGCTGAGGAGGCAAAGGCAAAGGTGCCTGAGGAGCCCATAATCTTCATGAAGCCCCGAACCGCCATAATTGGTCCAGGGGAGCCTATAGTCAAGCCGCCGTTTGTGAAGAAGCTGGATTACGAGGCTGAGATAGCTGTAGTTATAGGCAAAGGTGGCAGGGACATTCCGGTTTCAGAAGCCAAGAATCACATTTTCGGCTACATGGTCTTCAACGATGTATCTGCCCGTGACATCCAGTTCAAGGATGGGCAGTGGACGCGGGGAAAGAGCTTCGACACGTTCGCGCCCATAGGACCCTGCATCACAACAGCCGACCAGATAGGAGACCCAAACAACCTTCGCCTGTGGACTAGGGTAAACGGCGAGGTCAGACAGGACTCGTCCACAAGCCGCATGGCGTTCAATGTGTATGAGATAATCTATCACCTCAGCCGCGTCATGACACTTGAACCGTGCGACATAATCGCAACGGGCACACCAGCGGGCGTTGCGGCATTCATGAAACCCGAGCCGAAATTCTTAGAATCAGGCGACACGGTAGAAATAGGGGTGGAAAAGATAGGAACCCTAAGGAACAGGGTTAGAGTAATGGAATGAATTGTTTATACTGATTAATGACCGTGTCTTTTTTTGATTTTGTTTTTCCGTTAGGCGCCTTCCCTCATTTTTTCTTCCTTTCTGCTCTCCCAAAAGGTTGCTTCGACTTCTTCTGGGATGATTCTCTTTTCAAGTGTGCAGGCCATGGATAGGACCGTTAGTAAGGCCATCTGCCCCTTCTCAGTTAACGTGTAGATTCCTCGTTCCTTTTGTTCAATGTACTCAGCAAGCGCAAGTTCCTTAAGGTGGTGATACAATTGTCCTCCTTCAAGATCGGTTGTTCGGCTCAGCTCAGAAGAACTTCTATCCTTTTCGATCAATGCCTTCAAGATCAAGATTCTCTGCTCGTTAGAGAACGGCGATAGTAAATTAGCTATCCTCCTAGGCGAACACCTCAAAATATTTTCGATATCATGGCCACTGAAGTAACTCGAGGCGATTTTTCCGTTTTTCTTCTGAATTCCTCCGAAGAAAGCCATTCCTGCATCAGGTTTGGCCGGCAGTTGTTTCTCTAACATCCTAATGAGTGAAGCGATTTGTTCTGGTGGGTGAGAGCGTATTTCCAAGGTTGGTTCTTCTCTCTTTCCTTTTAGCTTTTCTACCTCGCTGGAGAGCTCGGAAAGCTTTTTCCTGATGTTATTCACTTCTTCCTCTAACGTTGACATGGTACTTCCTCCAATTTTTACAAAATTACATTATTCTATAGAAATATATAAACATTACTGTTTTCTATAATGTTGTAAATGGTCGAGAGATCAACTTGGATAGACGGAAAGATAATTCCATAATATACTCCTTCACAGAGATGTTGCCTCTGGAACTGCTAAAGTTAGCCCCAGCCGGGCAAAGGGTTAGGTATCAGCAACTTGTATTTTTGATTCATAATTGATTTAATTAAATGAGGGATAGATCCGTGCGTGGTTGATTTGGAAACTAGCTTAAGGCATGCATACGCGCTTGGAATCGGTGTTGGCTTGATCATTGTTGCCGTTGTCCTTACTGGTCTTAGTTTTTCGCTCAACCCTGGCTTTATCTCAAGCCCAATCTATTGGGACTCAACCACATCGATAGCGCCAGATAGTGCCGGAATAGTGGAATTGGGCTATGTGCCGATGGGACACCTCTTTGTGGGAAGAGCGACCATCTGGAGTGGCGGCTGGGGCGGAGAGCCAAGCCTAGTCTCGCTGAGTGTGCAGGATTCCTCGGGTAACAATATTCTCGCTTCAACAGTGGCTGACGGCTCCTTCACTTTTACGTTTGAAGCTCCAAAGGACGACTACTACTATTTCTTTTTCGACAACACTTACGGCTCGTTGAGTGGTTCAAGCAGCGAATCCAAGGAGATCTTCTGGCAGATATTCTACTACGCCAACTACGGGCTAGTTCTCAGGGTTTCGGCGTCATTACTCTGCTGCGTAGGGATCATATGTTTTGTCTATGTATTGAGGGCAAAAGAACCGTCCATAAGAAGGGAACCAATCTCTGCCCTGTCACAAGAGATCGTTGAAAAGATCATTGGAAGAAAATGATGTCTCCGGCGGACAATCTATATGCATCCTTACAGGGTCTTAGATTTTTTCCCGATGACGTGATCCAGTTTACTCGGATCTATTCTGTCGAAAGATTTTAGTTCGTTATTCTTCTGCTGCTGTTGCGGTTTCGGCGCTTTTTCGATTGGGCTTGGTGGCGGTTCTTTCGGTTTCTCCTCGAAGATTGCCCTTCTTGTTTTCAAAAGGATGAATTGGCCGACTCGGTCAATTTGATTAAAGGGTATCAGCACCGTCGAAGATCCATCTTTTTTGGTTTTTCTTCGCACGATCATCTTTACCTCCCCGTCGCTCATATAGGTCCAGTCTTTCACAAGCCCAATGCACACTATGTCATAATCGAAGACGTATTTCCCCAGTATCTCTTCCTTGGGAATGAAGAGGGGCAAATCTAACCTTGCGACGAAATCGACCATCTCGAATCATCCATCAAAGCAAAAATAGCAAAAATGAGAGAAAATCCTTGTGAACCCTAGATACACACGAACCGTCCATCGAGGCAAAACCCTAGCCGCACCTCGTTCCCCTCACAAATACAACACGGCAACCCCCTTGGCATCTACCACCTCCAAGAGATTCACAGATGCCCCATAGGATTCCGCCACCCAAAATTGCTAAAGACAAGTAAAGAGGACACGTCTCAACGAAAGCCTGGGCAAGAGACTAAAATCTTATATAAAGAAGGTCCCATTTCTAATTCCTGGGCCGCGGTAGCTCAGCTTGGGAGAGCACCCGGCTGAAGACCGGGTTGTCGCCGGTTCAAATCTGGCCCGCGGCACCTTTTTTATTTCCTCTTCTCGAAGAGTTTAACATAGTCGATCTCGCAGATGTAGCTGAAGGTTGCCGCCTCAATCTTGATGTATATCAGCCTGTTCTTGATGTTCTTGTGGCCAAGCAGGTTCATGACATGGAGAATGTCTTTGGTTTTGTGATATCCCATCGTGGCTTTCCACTGGCGAAAGGTGTGAAGGGAGATCTGTATTAGTCTTGTTCCTAGTTTGTGAGTTACTCTTCTGCGTTGCCTCTGAAAAAGTCAGGAATTTTTCCAAGTATATCGTTCAAGATCTGGATGCTTACTTAAGATTGCTTGGGCAACTTTTTCTCTATGTTCCTTAAAAGTATAGATTCTACATGTCTGTGCTGTGCATCTTGCAATATAGTAGGCAAGCGAAGAAGGATTTGATGCTATTTCGGTTGTCTTTCCTGCGCTTTTTATTTTTATTGCCTTGTAACGTGAAGGTGAGTATGGAGCGTATCGGCTTGAGAAAAGAATATTCTGTAGAGGTGTATCAAAAAAGATGTTCTCGTCTTCAATTCCTGCGAGTTTGGCAATTTTTTTCTTTTCTCGTTCTAGTTTTACTATTTTTTGAAAATCAGGGTCAGCGTAGAATCTCTTATTCCATTTTTGAGCTTTGGGCCTCTTTGCATCAGTCTCTAGATCTTCTTTTGCTTCGGCGTAAGTATTTTTTCCAATGACCCATCTTATGGGATCACGATTCAATATTCCGCTAGCTAAAATCGACTCTGTACCCTTATTGTTATTCGAAAGATATTCCAGCTGGCTTCTTAACCATGAATCATCATAACACAAGAGGCGTTCAATATCATCTTTCTTAGGTTCGGGATAATTTAGATCACTAATAAAGCTCTTTGAAAAAGCGTTTATCAGCATAATGTCGAAAGCTTTTCTGGTATGGTGCATGTAAACTTGAGTGTACATGTAGAACCTAGCCATAATGTACATCTCGACAGCAGCCATCGCTTTTTCGTTGACCGCAATCTCGCCATTCTCTGATTCAAGATTGAGAATGATTCTGTCGGCATCTATTTTACCGTATGGAACCCCGCAATAATATGCATCTCTCTGTAAATAATCGAGCCGATCCACATCCAATTCTGAGCTTATTAGATAGTTTAGATATGCAAATTCAGCATTCTCGACGTATTTACCATTAATTAGATTGACAACATTTTTTACATTTAGCCCTTCATTTGTGATGTATTCGCCAATTATTGTGTTTTCAATTACAGAAACCGTATATCTCTCATGTCTGAAATCATCCCCAAACTTGTTTTCCAAGACCGGTTCAAAACAATGCGACAACGGATGATGACCAATATCGTGAAGAAGTGCCGCTAAACAGAACTCATCTCTTAAGGCTTCGTAATTCTCTTTAAAGAGTCTATCCGACAATTTTTTAGCCAAATGATATGCTCCCAACGAATGTCCGAAACGACTATGTTCGGCTCCATGAAAAACATAATCAGTTAGACCTAATTGCTTGATTCTTCTCAAACGTTGAAAATAAGGGGTATCAATAATTTTTAGTGCGACACCTGAAACCTCAATGAACCCATGAATCGGATCTCTATATTGCTTCTTCTCAGATGGCAATACACTTCACTTGAGCATACCTTGTCTTTCTAGGAAACTCCAAGCATCCTCAATAAGTGGCTCAAAAGCACGGCTCCTTTCGGGTTTCATCAAAGACAACTTATCGAAAATAGCCTTTTTCTCTTTGTTTTGAGAGTTCTTGTAGAGAAAATGAAGCGAAGCGATACATTCAATGAAAGCCACTTGATCATAGGAGTTCTTATTCATTACTTTCTCCATCTCTTGAAAGAAATTCCTCATTTTTTCGGTTACCCTTGGTTCAACAAAACGGAAACTCTTTTCACGAATTTCGTAGCGACCTGAATATTCCAAATAGCCCTGAAAGGTCATCCGTTCGATAAGGTTGTCCAGTTCATAACTGTAAGGACCAAGTCTACTCCATCTGAAGTCTCCAGGAACCTTGTATCCGAGTTCTCTCATAAAGTAGAGCGTTTTTTGCATGTCAACTTTTCCGTTGACAAATTCTCGCACTTCAAATAACGTTTTCAGGTCTTGAATAAGAACCTCTATAGCACCCATTCTTCGCTCACACACCAAGAATCAAGTGATCTCGCTTTAAAAATATACCTATCATGCAAATATTTCTTAACATGTTCCCTGCAAAACAGTAGGGACCAGGATGAATCGTACCGAGGTGACCTTAATATCAATCTTTGTCTTTATTTTTGTAGGCTTCAGCTCGCCATTTTGTGTTCCAGCTCTTCCAACCTGTCTTTACTAGTTTTTCCCTAACATCTGGTTTTTCCGCGACCCACCTTAAAAATGTCCAAAAGTTCCTTCTATCCTCAGCCGTTTCTAATGGCACTCCTACTTCGGCGCACCAATCTAAGAAGCCTTTCTCAACCCTATTTTGGAGTTCACCTGTGATTTCCACTCTTTCCACAGTGAAACCTCGGTTCTTCAGATACCTGCGTATACTTGATAGAACGTAGCCAGAGCAGACCTTGAAACGAGTTTCATCATCAGGCCGCATAGCTTCAATTATCTCTTCAGCGATTTTGACAGCGTCATCTAAGTAGCGTTTGTTTTTGAAGAGGGGCGGCTGAAAAGACTGAGTTGGTATCCTGCGTTCCATGTACCTATGGTCTGGCAATTTGAGTGCACCAATCACAACGCCCAAGATGAGATCTCCCCATCCAGCATCATCTATCAGAATCTCCTTCCTGAACAGAAACCGATCCAACCCCATGACTTTCCCTAGCTAGATGTTACCGAAGATCGCAATAAAAGTCTTCAATAACAGAAATCAGTCCAAATCGTGACAAAATACAATACAGCAGAAGGTTCAGAGACCAAACAGCTCCAAGTCACCTGCGGTGCTTTCAGATACTTTAAATCCAAATATACACATAATCCTATATCGAGGACGAACAATGAGTGTTAAAGCAATCGTCAAGAGAAACAAGAAATTGAGGAACGGAAAAGGTTTCAGCCAAGGCGAATTGAAAGAAACAGGTCTAAGCTTAAAACAAGCATTGCAGATGGGAATACCTATTGACACAAGAAGATCCAGTGAGCACGAGGAAAACGTGGAAATTCTCAAGGCCCATCTAGGTATTGCTCACCCAGATAAAAAGAAACCAAAAGAAGTAACGACCCGCAAGGTCATCTTGGATCTTGGCAAAGTGAAAGGAGTCGGTCCAAAATTGTCAGAGAAGCTAACAAAAGCAGGCATCAAGAATGCCAATGAACTGGCAGCTTCCAGTCCTGAGAAGATAGCAAAAGCAATAAGCGTTTCAGAAAAGAAAGCCACTACCATAATTGAAAACGCGCGTTCTCTCCTGAAAGAATAACGTGAAATTTGCGAGAAATCCTAGACGCGGTTCCACCCCCTGAATAATACCATATAATAGGTGAGGATTCAGGCCAATCCTCTTCTCTAACCATGAGTTGTTAACTAGAGTGAGAAGAAGATCTTGGTAGGTGTATGATTGTTACTTTCAGACCTGCTCCGACATTGTAATGCTGGGGTTCATCAGAGGATTGTGTAGTCTAGGGCAAAACCCACTCTCTGTATATCGGCTGTAGTCTTTGCTGTTGCACCATCTTCTGACTAGTGTCTGGTTCCTCGCTAGTTTACCTTTAGCCGACCGAAACACCTACATGTATTTCATGCACAACGCTGTGAGAGCTCGCAGTGAAAACATTCACATAGTTAGTTCCAGAAGTCAACAGAGGATTTGCCTTCAGGGTAATCGTACCAATGTTAACGGTGGTTTTCGGCGGAACTGGCGCAGCTAACTCCCAAGTCAGTGTATTTCCATCAATGACATAGGGTGCTCCTTGATAAGAGTCTATCAAGAAAACCTGATAGGTAACACCGTTACTAATGTTAGAGATTTGAAGGAAATCTGTGTATTTAAGACATTAAGAAAGTCATTTCTAGATAATACTTTCTTCTTATCTGCAAATGGCGTATCTTAGAGTAGTCTAGTTCTTGAATAATTCTTTGTGAGCCGGTCCAGAACTGAAATTTTGGATTTGTCAACTTCTCTTCTGTGAGAGAAAGATGAAACTTATGTAATCGTCAATCGCTCTAGGATTTGAGCAAGCAAGCCAAAGGCTCTTGGTTACGAGATTGTCTTGCCCAAGTTTGAGCTACTCGTTTTTAGCTGTTTTAACCCAGTAGAAGTAGGCGCAGTCTGACGCCATAGTTTTGGTTAGAATCTCAGGCGTTTTGTATTTTTGGACCGAAGGGACAAGAGGTATCTGGTCCTAACCAGTCTCCGTGAGCGATGTACGCGGTGTATCGGCAACCGCCGCATAGGGCGTTGTATGCGCAGTTTTTGCATGAGCCCTTCAACGCGTTTCGGTTTCGGATGTAGTTCAGCAGTTCATTGTTAACCCAGATCTCTTCAAGGCTGTGTTCGAGAAGGTTACCCAGTTTTATTGGGGCTGGAACGCATGGGAGAAGGTCTCCAGAAGCGGTGAGCCCTGCGTATGTTAAGCCAGCTGAGCATCCGCCAAAGCCTTCTGCAAGCCTTTTCACGATTTTAGAGACTTCTAGTCCGAATTTGTCTTGAAACATTTTTTCGTGTCCTGACAGAGATTCACTTACGGTGAAAAGGCTTCCTTTTGATTGTTCGTAGCAGAAGCGCGCGTAATAAGTCATTCCGCGGGCATAACATTGCATGCCGAAGCCGTTGGCTATGCTTTTGTGAAATTTGTTGTAGAGCGATTCCAAAGATCTAATCTTCTCTTCACGGGTCACATCTAGGTAGTACGCTTCCATTCCGCGACCCGCAGGTATAAGCCTGTTCAGATAGAACCTTGTCACCCCAAGATTTTCTGCTAGCTTCATGGTTTCTTCCAGTTCGTTAACGTTCTTTGAATGCAGGGTCATTGTGGTCGCCAGCTCGTCAAAACCTACCGCGGCACAATTCTTTATTCCCTCAACCGTAGCCTCGAAGCTTCCGGGCTTGTTTCTTAAGAAATCGTGGGTTTCAGGAGTTGCGCCGTCCAGTCCTATCTCAACTCTTCTGATGCCTGCTTTGGCAAGGTTCTTCGCCACTTCAGAGGTCATGAGGGTTCCGTTGGACGCAATTGTGCACAACATGCCGCTGTCGTTGGCTCTTTCAATTGCATCGTAAAGGTCCTTACGCAACAGCGGTTCGCCCCCGGAAAAGGTCAGTACCGCTACTCCGGCGTCGCTCATATTGTCGATCACTTTGAAGACTTGGGAAGGCGTTAGCTCGGAAAAAGGAGCGAACGGCGAAGAGTCTTGATGACAGTGGAGGCAGTTGAGGTTGCATCTGTTTGTGAAGTTCCAGACAACGGTTATCGGAGCGCCGGTAGGCTGCGGGTATCTTAGCCCGAAATTGGCGATTCCCTTAACGACGCTGAGCACGCATTTACGGATAAGTGGGTCTTTCAGAAGACGTTTTGTCGCGCTGTCACCAATGCCTAGTTCGAGGAACAACAGCCGGATCAGGGGCGCAAGGACAGATAATGTTAAGAGGCAACCTCCGCAAGGAGTGCGTTGATCTTCCGAGTACATATCGAAGACTGAGAGCAGCTTCTCCTGCCCACATTTCTCGCACTTATTTGTCAAGTGACGAGCAAGGAATTTCCAAATCGGCGCGGACAACAAGGACAAGGCGTGATCGCCGAAATTAGGGTTCTCAGCCATCGTTCAACCATTCTCTAGATGTGTCTCAGAACCTTGAAAAGAAGTCTTGACTCATAACTTTTCCTATAGATAACATAATTCTGTTGGCAGTCTGGAAAAGGACTACACACGTTTAGATTCCACATTTTTTGCTTGAGTAATGGGGGATTCGCAGTTTTCAATATCGAGGTTATCGGTAGAAACCGATCTCGGTCTACTCGGTCATCAAAAAGCCTTTGTTTTCCCAATAAATATAAGTATTTATAAGACTCTCACCAGAATAGTGAAGAGAATACTGTAATTCAGGAAGGAAAAGACTTTGCCCACACCTTTCGACGTTCCATCGTCGCTGTTGATTGAAAGATTGGCCCAGTACCTGAAGAACAACGTAGACAGCGTCAAGCCGCCTGAGTGGGCACCATTCGCCAAGACCGGAGTGCATGTCCAAAAGGCACCAGATAACCCGGATTGGTGGTATATCCGATGTGCGTCTCTTCTTCGAAAAGTCTATACGAAGGGACCAATAGGCATAGAACACCTCAGATCAGAATACGGCGGCAGAAAAGATCGAGGGGTGGGACCGGAACACGCGCGGAAAGGAGGCGGCGCAATAATACGCAACGCACTCCACCAACTAGAGGCAGACGGTCTCGTACAAGCCTTGAGAGGGAAGGGGCGCATAGTTACGCCGGAAGGAAGAAAACTTTTGGACACCTTGTCAACAGAGATCAAGAAGGAGCTGGAGAAAGAAAAGCCTGAACTCAGGAAATATTAACGTTGGGAACTCAATGAGCGATCAAGAAAACGAACTGGAAGAGCTTCGTAGACGAAAACTCGTGAACATGCAACAGAAAATGTCGCAGATGCAGCAGCAGGAAGATGCACAGAAGCAACTTGATGCCAAGAAACAGGCATTGCTACGTAGGATCCTGACGCCTGAAGCGAGACAAAGGCTTACGAACCTAAAGATGGTGAGGCCGGATTTCGCCGAAAACCTTGAGCTTCAGCTCATCCAAGTTGCCCAACAAGGTGGGGTAAGCCTACCCATTAACGACAAACAACTGAAAGAGATCCTGAGAAAGATGCAGACTGATCGGAGAGAGATCAGAATTAGGAGGGCCTGAATATGGCCAGATACAAACCAACAGCAAAGAAGCGGAGACTGATCAAGGCTGGCAAAGAAAGTAAGCCTGTTCCCGCATGGGTCATTGCCAAAACAAGAGGCACGGTGAGAACAACTCCTAAGAGGAGACACTGGCGGCGTACAAAGATAAAGGCATGAGGAAGCAGACAATGAGCAAAGAAGAAGATGAGGCAATAGAAGAGGCTTCAGACGAAGAAGAAAGCGAAGAAACAGAGGAAGCCGAAGAGATCGAAGAAGAGCCCAAAGAGGTCAAGGAAAAGAAACCGGAACCTGAAAAGAAAAAAGAGGGCGAAGAAGAAGTTGTCGAAGAAAGAGTTTACACAGTCCCGTTTGGCAGGGCGTGGATCGCGCCGAGAAAGAAACGCAGCCCAAAGGCCACGCGAATACTGAGAAGTTTTGTTAAAAGACATATGAAGGTTGACGACGATTCCATAGTTATCAGCGGCGAGGTCAATGAAAAAATATGGAGCAGAGGCATTGAGAAACCGCCGCGCAAACTTAGAATAAGGGCTGTAAGAGACAAAGAGGGCATAGTGACTGTCAACCTTGCAGAAGGAGACTAGATTCCTACCGATCTTTCTACTTGACACCTTCGGCAGAGAAAGCATAGGTATTTTCTTTAGAGTCACAGAAAAATTCGTAATAGCGCCCAAACAAATTCCGAAGAGCGTCCTCAGAAAACTTGAGAACTGGTTTGACCTGAGGATTGTACAGACGAACGTAGGCGGCTCAATTCTGGTCGGTCCCCTAATCTGTGCCAACGCCCATGGAATGATACTTCCGCATTACGTGTGGGATGAAGAAGTTGATGCTCTCAGATGTCTCCCGGACGTCAACATAACCATAATGAAGACGAAGAGAACGGCTTATGGCAACATGGTGTTAACCAACGACTACGGTGCAATCGTTGATCCTAGGCTGAAGAAACAGGACGTGAAGATAATATCTGACACTCTAGGCGTGGAGGCGGTTCCCGGAGAGGTCGCTAACCTACCATATGTGGGCTCGTTGGCAACCGTAACCGACAGAGGCATGATGACCCATCCGTTGATCAAGCCTGAGGAGGAAGAACTCTTGAGGGATGTTCTAAAAGTTCAAGTGGAAACCGGAACGGTCAACTGTGGAATACCTTATATAGCCACGGGACTTATAGGAAACAGTCACGCCGCGGTGAGCGGGACTCTCACTACGGGTCCTGAACTCGTAATGATAACCGAAGCATTAAGCGGGGCTGATTGACATGAGCGAAGTCAAAACATTCAATGTGATAGGCAAAATCGAGAAGCCAAACTTTCGAACAAACTTCCGAAAGCGGATGCGAGCTTTGACCCCAGATGACGCGGTTGAGGAGGTCTATAAGATTCTGGGAAGCAAACACAAGGTCAAACGTTACCACATAGTTATTGAGAAAGTCGAAGAAGCCCCAGATGAAGAAGATCAGACTGAGCAGACCTAAGATCGCATGATGAAAAGGCGAAAATGACAATGTCAATGTCAGCCAAGGGTGAAAGTGAAGAAGAGGAAGCCAGAAGGCTAATTGCTGAACTCAGAATTCTGGAAGGAACCGCCGAGTCCTTGCAGGCTAGAATGAACTATGCGAACGTCTTCCTGAATGAGCTCGGTTCGGCTAATATGACGCTTGAAGGGCTCGAAAAAGAAGAGAAAGACGCCTCGCTCTTTGTTCCAATAGGCGGAGGTTCCTACATCAAGGCGAAACTAGAAGACAAGAACAAGGTAGTGTACGGCGTGGGAGCCGGCGTATCCATAGAAAAAACCTTGGTAGAGGCAAAAGAAGGAATTTCTAATCGGATTTCTGAGATAAACAAGACAAGGCTCTCTCTAGAGCAGCAGCTCACCCAGATTCTGCGCAGAATCCAAGAGGACCAGAATCGCCTTCAGGCTCTGTCATCCACCTTGAGGGCGCAAGAGAGAAGCCAAAATGTTTGAGAAGCTCCGCGAAAGCCTCAGCGGGCTTGTCAACAAAATCTCGACAACGGAGCTCAAAGCTGAAGATCTGCGTCAAGTCCTCTGGGATTTCAAACTTACGTTGCTGGAAAACGACGTTGCCATGGTTGTTGCCGACCACATATGCGAAGAGATTGAGAAGAGGCTGATAGGCTCAAAAGTAAGCAGGCTGGAAGACAAGAATAGACTCGTGAAAGAGATCCTGCACACCGTTCTTCTTGAGACGCTTGAGACACCGGCAAAGATAGATCTCTTCGAGGTCATCGATAAAAAGCAGCGCCAACAAGAGCCCTGTGTCATAGTCTTCATCGGCATAAACGGGACAGGAAAAACCACAACCATAGCGAAGATGGTGCATCTGCTTCTTAGAAAGAAGTATTCTGTTGTCTTGGCATGCAGCGACACTTTCCGTGCCGGCTCGATTGAGCAGCTGGAAGAACATGCTAAAAGGCTGGGGGTGCCGACGATCAAGCAGCAGTATGGCGCAGATGCGGCAGCTGTGGCTTATGATGCCGTTCAGTATGCTAGGGCTCGGGGAATAAATGTAGTGTTGATCGATACGGCTGGACGCATGCAGACGAACAAGAACCTGATAATGGAGATGGAGAAGACGGTCCGTGTGGTTAAGCCTGATCTGGTTCTCTTTGTCGGCGACGCCTTGGCTGGCAACGACGCCGTGTTTCAGGCTGAAGAGTTCAACAAATCCGTAAAAATAGACGGCTCAATTCTTACTAAGATCGATGCAGACGCCAAGGGAGGAGCAGCAATATCAGTGGCTTATGTGACGAAAAAGCCGATTCTATTCATGGGAACAGGACAGAGATACGATGATCTGGAACCCTTCGCCTCGGAAGCAGTGGTCAATCGCATATTAGGATCATCCTAGAAAGATACGAGAAATCTCGCGGGGGATTCTCGCATGGATGAAAGAAAATTCGCGTTGTTCGGTGTCATCGGACCCTTAGCAGCTTACGTTTTCGGAGGGATTTCAATATCTATGTCGCCGTGGTTCGATTGGGGCAGCGACGCCTTGAGCGACCTTGGGCATGCCACTAGAAGCAGCGTTGCGCCTATATTCAATTTTGGCTTGTTGCTTGCGGGTTTCTTGATCATGGTCTATGCGATCGTTGCACTTAGTAAACATTCGAAGTACACCAGCATATGCCTGACGGCGGCGGCCTTTGCGCTTCAGATGGTTTCAACCTTTGACGAGGTATACGCTTCTATTCACTATGGCGTATCGGTACTTTTGTTTGCGTCGTTGGGCGTTGCCTTGCTTGTCCATACGGTGGAGAAGAAGTCCCTTCTAGCACTGGCGACATTCATTGTGGGTTCCGGCTCATGGATACTGTACGGGATTAAGGTGTATCGCGCTGGTGTTGCTGTGCCTGAAACCGTATCGTGGACGGCAGTCGCACTGTGGCTCATAGTGTCTTCCCTCCGGATCTACTTTGAAGGTAGACTGTCAAGTCGTCAGGAGTCGTCAAAACAGGGTTCCTGAAAAAGATAAAAGGAAGAAACAACTATATTCGGATTGGTGAGAGTTTTGGGGCTAAATGCATCAGTTGAATCTGTCACGAGAAGTCCTCCTGTTACTGCATTGTTCTCTGACACTGTTTCTACGGTAACTGAGAAGATGGCGTCCAGCAACATAGGGGCAATTATCATAATCAGCGGAGGCGAGCCGGCTGGCATAATAACCGAGAGGGACATCGTTGAAAAGGTTGTGCGGACCCGCAAAGACTCAGGCAAGACGCGTGCACAAGAGATTATGTCGTCACCGCTCATCTCAATTGAGGTGGACAAGCCGCTGAGAGAAGCGCTTAGGATTATGCGGGACAGGAAGATTAGACGGCTTGGAGTGACAAAGCAAGGCAAACTCATCGGCATAGTAACGGAAAGAAGGCTTCTCGACTCGCTGATTTAACACACATCCTCCACCATCTTTTTTTGGTTAGAAACTCTTCCCACGCACATGCTTGTCAGGCTACAATTGTCTTTGCTTAGATAATTCTCATAATCAATGTTCTTCCATTCAGCTGGAAAAACAGCCGGAGCAGGTTCTTCGGATAAAGCAGGGATGGGATTTGACCCCTCTTCTCTTTCCGTTCGTCTTCTGGCTTTGTCATGTGGCGCATCTCCAGCAGAAAGGGTCTGGTTCCGCGAGGTCTATCGATCTGTTCCGTGTGTGTTTAAAGTTACTGAGTCAACAACAACGCAGTAGAGGAGGATAGGAACTAATGGATTTAGAGAATCACGCAGATTCACAAATCATCCTGTTATGACAGATGTGGTGATAGATGCCTATACGCCTGTCCTGTATCCCTTTTTGGAGGATGAACTTTATACAGTTCAGCACCCCAGCCATAAGCATGAACTGCAATGGCGTATTTGGCAAAAGAGTTTTTTACTTTCGCATTGTTAGAGTGATTGAAAGGTGAGAGGAACCGGGATGGCTCTCGACTTGGTCGGTCTCGGATCGGCAATCATAGATTTTGTTCCAGCGGATGTTGGGGTTTCCCTGAGCCAGGTCCGCTCTTTCGCGCCTTCAGCTGGCGGAGCAGTGGCAAATCTTCTTGTCGCCGCTTCGAGGCTTGGTTTGAAAACTGGCTTCTTGGGCTACGTGGGAGATGACGAGTTTGGCACTTTCATACTTCGAGACTTAACGCGAAGGTGTAGATGTCTCATGTGCGAGGCGGGTCAAGGGGATGGCAACGGGCATAGCCTTCTACTCTATTGATGAGAAGGGCGAAAGGCACTATGTGTTTTACCGGTTTCCCGGCTACTCCGAACCCGAGGCAACGCTGAAAGCAGGCGACATAAAACCAGAACACATCGCGCAGTCGAAGGTTCTCCATTTTTCAGAAGCCCCTCTAAGAAACAGCAAGACACGGGAAGCCATCTTCGAAATCGTGCGCGGCGCCAAAGACGAAGGCGTGCGGATATCTTACGATCCGAATGTGAGGGAGCCGCTCTGGACCAGCCGCGAAGAGTTTCTTGAAGCACAGAGAAGGGCGCTGGGCCTCACGGATATATTCTCTTCAACCCTGAATGAGGCGAGGCTAATAGCCGGCGGAAGAACAGCTAAAGAAACCCTGAACACGATTATGGCGTCGGGTCCCTCAACCGTAGTAATCAGAGAAAAAGAGAAATACGAAGCAGCCACAGCAAACGAGAACTTCACGGTCCCAATCTTCAGGGTTAAAGCGGTTGACACATCGGGCGCCGGAGACGCTTTTGACGCTGGGCTTCTGACGGGACTAGCCAAGGGCTGGAGGCTGAAAAGAGCGGTTCTGTTGGGCGCTGCCGTGGCTGCATTAAAGGTCATGAAAGTCGGAACTAGAACCGGGCTCCCGCGAATGGAAGAAGCGCTTAGTTTCATCAAGGAAAAGGGCGCGTCTTGACCACGTATTGATAGGAAAACATCTCATGCCATCGGTTTTTTGAAGAGCCCTTCTTCCTTGAGTTCCTTTAGAGATTCGTCAAACTTCTCTATGGTTGTCTGTATGTCCGCCTTGGTGTGGGCGATCGAAAGGATCATTCTTGGCCCCATGGGGTGAACGCCTCTGTTTATCAAGGCTTTTTCCAAGTGCTTCGTCAGTCGCTGGCTCGCGTTCTTCTTGCCTTGAAGCCTAACGAACCCCTCTATGTTTGAGACTTCCAAGTCATCTTCGCTTATGCCGAAGCCGAAATACACTATGGAACTCGTTGCCCCCCAAGCCAGGCCGTCAAGCCCGTTATCGCTTATCGCATCATTCAAGCCTGATTTGAGTACTTCACCCATGCGGCTTATGCGTGGATGAATCTTTCCCTGCGAGACTATGCCAAGGCATGCGTTGCCTGCAGCTGCGCTCAATGGATTGGCATTGAATGTTCCTGGATGGCTTATCCTTGAGGGTCTCGGCTTGTCCCCTTTCTTGAAGTCAAGCATTTCCATGTACTCCTTCTTTCCAGCCACGGCGCCGCCTGGATAGCCCCCTGCCAGAATCTTGCCTAGGGTTGACAGGTCAGGGGTCACGCCATAGTATTCTTGGGCTCCTCCGGGTGCGTCTCTGAAGCCGGTCACGACTTCATCGAAGATAAGAATCACGCCGTTTCTTTCCGTGATCTTCCGCAGCTCGTTGAGAAAGTTCCTGTTAGATGGTATGTACCCCATCATCGCGCCCCCGGGCTCCAGAATGACCGCTGCCACGTCGCCTTTTTCAATTGTCTTCTCAACGGCGGCGATGTCATTTGGCGGCAGAGCAACGATGCTTTGGCAGGTTCCTAGGGGAACGCCCGGCGGGAAAGACCCGGCTAGGGGCGGAGAATAGTCTGGGTTGTAATCCACGATGGGGTAGTCTAGCCATCCGTGGAAATGGGAGATGAACTTTATGATCTTGGTTCTGCCGGTGTAGGCGCGGGTTATTCTGAAGGACATCATTGTTGCTTCGGTTCCGGAACTCGTGAATTCAACAAGCCCGCCTCGGGCAGATGGCACGAGCTGCGTTACTTTCTCAGCCCACTGTATCTCCAGCTCATGAGATGCGCCGAGGTGTGTTCCCTTGTGTGCCTGTTCTACAGCTGCTCTGGTCACGGTGGGATTTGCGTGGCCAAGAATGAGCGCGCCGTGGCCCATCCAGTAGTCGATGTACTCGTTTCCGTCCACATCCCACTTTCTGGAACCCTTGGCTCTGGCACAGTATATGGGCATGGGTTCAAAGTATCGTGAGTCATGGGTCACGCCCCTAGCGAAGAGTTCACGGGCTCTGCTGTAAAGAAGGCTGGAGGTTTGATGCCTTTCAATGTATTCCTTCTCTCTCTTACCAAGACCTTTCTCAGCCGCCATATGCCGCCACAACCAATCGGTCAGCCACTTCACACTAGAACCTGTGTTCTTTTTTAAAAGCATATCTGGTCGCTGACGCTTGTTGTCTCTCTACCATTGCGGAGAAAAGATGTTGCAGGGTTAGGCACATCGAATTATTAGGTTCTGATGATGTTATGCGTCATATCTTGAGCTGAAGTCAGCCTTTTCGAGCCATTTCCCAGACGTGAGGTATTTTGGGCATGTGGACACTTTATGCCTAGGTCTTCCCACGTCAGTGTTAAGTCGCCCGTACTTGAGCATACGCTGTAATGTTCGCATTTCCTGCAGATGACGGGTTCTTTTTCGGTCAAGAAACCACCTATTCATTTCCCAACTGAGAGACGCTTTCCGGCTTCATTAAATCGTTTCTTCCATTCTTTTCTATCAAGGTGTAATAAAAGTTTTTATGAAAGCAGATTCTGAAAGAATCAACACAATCTTCTAGATAATCTCAACATGCACTCGGTTACATACGAAGCCGGACGATCTGTTTTGTCTCAATAATTCTTGAAATAATGAATTACCAGTCTACGAATCCAGAGAGGCAAAAAAGAAGAAATTAAGGCTTCCAATCAAATGATCAATTGGCTTCTTCGATTAGCCTAAACAACAATATATGTATTACACTTTTATAACTGCCAAACCTGATATTAAGCCTATTTTGGTTATGAATAAAAATTCTTTTTTGTCTAAAGTCTATACAAAATCCTTTTTCTTATGATTTTCAATATTCTAGTTGAGGAGAAAAGTCCTTTGGACTCAGTAACCAGAATACTGCAGATAATATCAAACTCTGTTAGAAGGTCTATAGTCCATTCTCTAAAAGGCACTTCTATGATGTTCTCAGAATTGATGAGAGAGAGTGGCCTAAACCCGAACTATGATACGGGACCATTCTACTACCACTTGTCTATATTGTTAGACTCATGTATAATCGAAAAGAAGGGTGACGAGTATCGACTTACAACTTTCGGCGATACCATTGCTAGTTTCATTGATTCTTTGCAACGGGAAAGTGCATTTCTCCTCAAGACTGAAAAACCTAAGATAAGAGGTGAAAAAAGAATGAAAGAAATTGAAGCAAAATGGTTGAGCCAAGATGATATCAAGGATGGTGTGTATGGCATAGTAGCAGGTCCTGTTGAACCACGGCCTGATGAAGTATTGCCTGAAGACCCACAGTTCAATAACTGGCAAGAAACGTTGCCCATGCTAGAAATGCCTCCTCGCAGTTTCTTTGGTCATATTTTAGGTTTCGAGAAGGATGGCGCCAAGTTAGGTTCGATACATGTCCGTTTTTGCTATCGTCGAAAACCTGAAGCAAGGGGTGCAACGGCTCAAATACTAGGAATTTATACCGTAGATAATAACTACAGAAAGATAGGTTTAACCCGAAGTTCTTTGCTCCAACACATGATGGAAGAGTTCCTAAGGCAATTTAAGGAAAATCACGGTCAGTCAGTAGAAATAGATATTGTCAACGCTGAAGATGAAGACTTAGTCAATGTCTTGAAAAAATTAGGCTTTGAAAGATGCTTGACAACATACATGATGAGAACCACAATTCTTTCCTGATAGAGTTGAAGAACCTACAAGCAAAACTCGAATTTCAAGTTCATCAGATAAATACGATAAAAAAAGACGTATCTTTCATAAAAACCCCAGATACTGGTCCACGCCTATTTAGAAATGAGCAAAGCAAAGATTTACGGATTAAGAACCCAACCATTCTTGAAATGTGTTAGGTTGACAGGACCCGCGCGAGGTGATACAGGCTCAAATCTATCTCCTTCTCTTCCTTCAGCACGTGTTTGAGGTCAACTGAGACTATTTTCCCATCTCTTATCCCAACCATCTCCTCCTCTGCGCCGTCCATCAGCATCTTCACCGCGTTGTGCCCGAACTGGCAGGCGAGTGTCCTGCTGGCTGCGGTTGGTGAACCGCCTCTTTGGATATAGCCCAGTACAGATAGTCGTACTTGGTAGCCGGAGTTTTTGGCTATGTAGTCAGCCATGGATCGTGAGTCTCCTGCGCCTTCAGCCGTCACGATGATCATGGAGGTTTTTCCTTCTTTATGGGCTTTTTTTAACCTGTCGCAGATCTCTTCGAGGCTGAACTTGACCTCTGGGATCAGTATCTCTTCTACGCCTCCCGATAATCCCACTTCCAGTGCGAGAAAGCCTCTTTTTCTTCCCATAACTTCGACTACGAAGATCCGTTCATGAGAAGTGGCGGTGTCCCGGATCTTGTCTATAGCTGAAAGAGCGGTGTTAACCGCGGTGTCGAATCCTATCGTGGTGTCTGTCCCTGCGATGTCGTTGTCAATTGTGGCGGGAACACCGACTACGGGCACCCCGCTCAACTCATGGAGGCTTGATGCGCCCCTAAAAGTTCCGTCCCCACCTATGGCTATGAGCCCATCTATCTTGCATTTCTCTATGGCTTCAGCGGCCTTTCTAAGCCCATCTGGTGTCTTCATGTTTTCGCAGCGGTGTGTCTTCAGTATGGTCCCGCCTAGGTTGATGATTCCGCTGACAGACCTAGGTCCCATCCTTTCGGCTTGACCTTTTATGAGTCCATCGTAGCCCCTTTCGAACCCTACGACTTCAAGCTTTTCATGAATAGCGGAGCGAACTACGGCTCGAATAGCGGCGTTCATACCGGGAGCGTCGCCACCAGCAGTCGTAACACCAATCCTGTGCATGACTTCGTCCTCCTCTTCCAGTGTTAATAGGCTGACGCTTTTATATGCTCTTGCCCATGATGCCTTGTTTCTACGAAATTCTGAAGAGCAGGTTCCTCATTCTTTTATCTGTCCGCGTACAAATTCTTCTTTCACGAGGTCGAATGACTGTTGAGCGGCAAAGTCGTCTGCATCGGGCATGTCTCTGTAGATCACATCGAGAACGTCAACGGCTCTAATGTGCAACCGGGCGGGGCGGCTTTGTACGCTGCCGTGGCTGCGAAGACGCTGTCTGATGATGTATGTTTGATCTCTGCGATCGGGAAGGACTACCCCTTCATGGACGCTTTGAACATGTTTCCTATGCGGCACCTAAGATTCTTCAAGATGCCCTCAACAAAGTTCAACATCCGCTACGATGAACGATGGGAAGCGCATTACCTCAACGCAGAAAGCGGAGCCGGCGTCAAGATCTCCTCCTCGCTCGCCGCTTCTGCTAAGCCTCCGCCGAACAGCATTGCACACATTTCGCCCTTGCCGCCAGCGAGGGTGCAAAAGATCGTTAGGGCTGTGCGGAAGGCTTCGCCTGAGACCAAGATTTCTGTGAACACGTGGATCGGCTACATTAAAGGCAGCCGTAACAGAAGAGTGCTCAAAGAATTGGCTTCTGAAGTTGACTTTTTCATAATGAGCGACTTTGAGGCAAAGGCTCTGGCTGAGGTTGAGACGCTTTCCACGGCGTTGAGGCTTTTGAAGGCTAAGCTGCTCATAGTGACGTTGGGGGAACTGGGCGCCATAATAACGACAGAGACCGGCGAAGTACGCATGGTGCCTGCGTTAAGTTTTCCTGTTGAAAAGCTAACGGATACTACGGGCGCCGGGGACACTTGGTGCGGAGCTTTTGTGGCCGCTTACAAGTTGACAGGGGACCTCGTCAAGTCGGTCACAGCTGCTTCAGTCATCTCCAGCATCAAGTGCACGGGATGGGGCTTCAGCAAACTATTGAGCCTCAGATTCAAGAACGTAGACAACATAGCCGAATACGTAATCGGGCTCAGAGAAGGCGGCATCCAAAAAAGGATCTTGGACTTCTCTCCCTAGAAGGGACTTTCCTATGTTGCGTTTAATCCCTTTTTTCTATCTCCGTGGATGTATGAGAGGACTTCGAAGATGATCCGTGCCGCCTGTATCGCCGTTACTCCCATATCGTAATGTGGCGCCACCTCGACCAGATCAAAGGCGACCACCCTGCGGTCACATACGCAGTGCAGAAGATCAAGAAGCGCGTGTGTGGACAAACCGTCGGGCTCCGGGTTCTGGACAGCCGGTGCGAAAGCTGGGTCCAAGACATCCATGTCAACTGTCAAGTAGAGTTGGTCGCATCCTGTGAGGAGGCTGTTGATCTCTCTGGCGGTGTCTTCTACGCCAGCACTTATGATTCGCTGGCAGGTGAAGTATGGGATGTTTTGCTCTTCTGCGTAGTCGAGTTCTTCTCTGCATACAGCTCGGGTTCCAACTTCAATTATCTTTCTGGGCTTGGCTGTCTCGTTTATCCTCCGCATGAAGGATGTGTGGCATATGGTCTGATCCATGTATTCGTTTCTCAGGTCCAGATGGGCGTCAAAACTGAGCACGGCAAAGTCTCCGCGGGTTCCTTTTGCAGCGCCCAGAGTTATTGTGTGTTCTCCGCCGATGTAGACCGGGGTCTTGTGCCCATCTAGTATGTCTTCGGTTATCAGCTTCAGCCTTCTAAGTGTCTCGTTCACGTTTCCAGATGTGTGCATGTCTCCGGCGTCGTGGATCTTCAGGTCTTCCACGTCTGTTTCAGCCCTGAAACTGTAGGTCTCGATATTGAGCGAGGCTTCCCTAATCGCTAGGGGCGCAAACCTTGCACCGGACCTGTAGGAGCTTGTGCCGTCGAATGGCACTCCGACCACGATGAAGTCAGCTTCAGCCGCTTCTTTTTGGGACCCGCTGAACAGCGCGGTTGGAGACGTGAAAAGGTCCAGATAATCCATTTCGTGCCTTGCCCCATTTTAGAATGCTTTCTCAGCGATAGATTTAAATGATTTTGTCTTTTTTATGCGCGGTATTGCCTGCATTTCTGTCCTGTTGCTCATGGCTTTATCCTCAGGGCTTAGGCCTATAAGGGACATGATCTGATAAACCTAAATACTAATTGTTCCATAATGGTCTGTTTGTCATGTGGCGATGTGTCTGAGGTGTAGGGAATGGCTAAGTCTAAAAGTGTCATGGATTTTTCTCCCGTTTCGCTCTTCTATTTTGCGAGTGGGGTAGCGCTATTGATTGTAATGGTTCTTCCCGGTTCCCTTCTTCTTCATGTTGGTGCTCTGGCAGTTTTGAGCCTTGTCGCTTCTTACGGACTTGGCGCGATGAAGAGGTGGGCCATTGTGCCGGCGGCTGTTGTCTCTTTGTCGGGCACTGCTTTTGGATGCACAACAGTCTTCGTCGTATCTCAAATGTACCTCATGGGTTGGGCTGACATACTTCTCCTTTTGGCAATGATTGCATATGTGGCGCTTTTGGTTATCTCGATCTCATGGATAGTGCTCAACAAAGAGAAGTTTAGCTGAAATTCTCCAGAATCGAGGAACTTGCAGCTGTGGCTGAGAGCGGGTTCATAAGCTTATAAGTATGTTATACCCATTTCTTGTTGAGGAAAATGTACCCGCCATGCGAGGCCGTCGGACGATACATCCTGCCCATCTTCAGGTCACTGGTCGCAAAGGAGCTCATCGAAAAATACAGCTTCACGCAGATAGAAGCAGCCAAGAGGCTGGGAACAACCCAAGCAGCCATAAGCCAATACATCCACTCTAAGAGAGGACGTAAGGACGCTAAGTTCGAGGGAATCCTGCCCCGGATACGGGTGGTCGCGAAAGAAGTTGCAAAGGACATCGCAACCAGGGAGACGGGTGCCGAAGATGTCATGCTGAACTTTTGCAGGCTGTGCGCATCGTTGCAGGAAAAAGCGAAGGCAACGGCATAGGCTCGGGCGGTTCATACCCTGAGTTTTTGCAGCTCTGTTTCATTGATGGCTCTCGCTTCTATCTCGATAACTTTCTCCGTTCGCTTTCTGAGCACCACTTTGGCTGAACCATCTTTGGGAGCATCCGAATAACGCACAGTTATGGCCGCTGCCGTTTCAATCAGGCTTGGCTTCTCCTCGCCTACGTAAAGTGCAATCGGTCCCATGTAATCCGCTGCCTCAAAATATGCTATGCCTTGGCTCTTAGCGAGTGACAGGAGCTTGCTGTTCTCATCCTCGTTTCTTCCCACGATCACTTTCACGCCGTCTATCCTGAAGTGGCGGCCAACCTTGAGAAGGGCGACATCGTCCAGTGTCAACCTTTGCTCGTGTTTCAAGTGTTCCCGCAGCTTCTCGGCAAAGCGAGGATCAGTGAGCAGACAGCCACCTGAAGGATTAGGATATCTCTCGATGCCGAGTTTCTTCGCGAGATCCATCTGGGGAAGCCTTCTCCGCCCGCTTATGGCTAGAAGCCTATCTCGGTTCACCAGCCCCCGCTTCTCAGGTTCGGTTTCAGGCAGAAGCTTGGCAGAGAGGGGTCTGAGGATTTTGCCTTCCAAGCCTGCTTCCCTTTCTATCAGAAGCATGGTATCTCTCCTTTGCGACAGGGGCCGTTCATTCAGAACCTCGCCGGTGACAATGAAGTCAGCACCTATTTTCTCAGCTAAGTCTTTAGCCTTCTTGAATGTCAACATCCTGCAATCTATGCATGGGTTCATCTGGCTCCCGTGGCCATGAGGCGGACTGACAACTATGTCAAGTATCTCCTGCCCTAGGAAGACGCTGTGAACCTTCAAGTTGTTTCTCTCGGCGAACCCGTTTACAGAGCAGAGGCAGAAAGGCGTCACAAAATTGACGGCTTCAACGTCAACGCCTTGATCCAGAACAAGCCTGACCGCTAACATGCTGTCTAATCCGCCTGAGAGAAGAGCCAATGCCTTGGGCTTCTTTGCCTTGATGCTAGAAGGCTTCTTATGCGGGTCTGCAACCATTCTGTCGCTCTTCTCCATTTACACTGTTTGGCGGATCAGTTTTTTCTTTCGCAGTATTATTCTGGAAGAACCTTATAAACTATAACATAGTTATCTTTTTGGGCGTAATACCAAGATCTTTGTCACGACACCCAGCCAATAAGCGCAGCAGTCAGAAGAAGCATGACTCTTCTTCCGAGAAAGAGGCAGATTGGTTCAAATCTTAAGGCATCACAACCCTTTCTGGATGGGCGTATATGTTGAACTGCTTTCCCCTGACGAAGCCTATCAATGTTAAGCCGCATGCATCTGCAACTTTTATTCCCTTGTCCGTCGGCGCGGAGATCGAGATGATGACAGGAATCCCTGCAAACGCCGCCTTCAACGCCATCTCAGCAGTCAGCCTTCCAGTGGAAGCCAACAAGGTTTTGCCGAGGTCCACGTCTCTGAGAGCAGCTTCGCCTATAACCTTGTCCACGGCGTTGTGTCTGCCTATGTCCTCTGAGAACGCTATCACATGAGCTTCCTCATCAAGCAATGCCGCGGCATGGGTTCCCCCGGTTTTCCTGAAGATGTGTGCCTGAGTGTTCAATGACGCCGCAGCATCAAACACAATTTGAGGCTTCAATGTTAGGGCGGTGCCTATCTTGGCACGTCTCGTATTCATCAAAAGTCGGGGCGGAATCTTCAAGGCTCCGTCACCACAACATGTAAGGAGTGCTCGGGGCTTGTCTGGGCGCCAAAGTTTTCGTGTTCCTCCAAGCTGGACGTAGGCTCCTCCCTTAGAAATCTTCAAACATTCAATCTCTTCTGGCTTCTCGATTATTCCTTCAGCCAGAAGGTGTCCGACTGCCATCTCTCTAATATTTGAAGGTGAGCAAGAGAAGGTGACGTAGTGCTCGCCGTTGACATGAAGTTCCGCTCGATCTTCTACTACAACTTGGTCCTTAAGCACTTCAGGGCTTTCTTCTCCTAGGCTAAATCTTGAAATCTCACGTTCGATCATTAGCTGTTCTTCAGCCTTTTCGCTGTAATCTGTATCCAAGTCTGCCCATCTCCTCCTGTTGAGTCGCAATGTGCATTAGGGTGTCTTATGTATCCGGGGGCTAAAAAACAAGTTGGTGCAGGCTCCCTTCGCTAACATCTCTCTAGGCGCATCGAAGGGCAAAATAAGACCGCAAATCCCAATTGATCGTCCAACGAAATGACAACAGAAAGATGGCTGAGACAGGGCGGAAAGCCTTGAAGATGCGTTCTTATTGGACCATTTAGCCCGGGCATGCAGAATCTTCTGATCTTTCTCCTCGGTCTTCTTCAGGGTTTCCTTGAACACACATTAGCAGCAAAGTTTTTAGGCAATTTGAGAATAAATGCATTAGAAGGCTTATATTGCCATATCTAGAATAGAATACGTGAAATGGGGAAGTAACCTTGATGAAGTTACCTGAAAAGGCGCGCGACGTCGTCCAAAGAGTTGTAGAAGACCTGAAGTCCCGCGAATCCGTTTCAGGAGTCGGTCTGTTTGGAAGCTGGACCCGTGGCGACGCAGATCCAAGCAGCGATGTCGACCTGCTAGTTGTAGACAGCAGAGACTTCGAATACGCATATGTGGAACGCGCCGAGATTGACAGCTGCCTCTTGGACCTAGATCATGTGCCTGAGAAATGGGTCCTCAAAAGCATCCCGCCCGAGATTGACCAGAAGCTCTTTGAAGTACAGGTTCTGTATGACCGCAAGGGAACTTTGAAAAGAGCGAAAGACTTGATGACGACGAATTTTTGGCAGCCTGAACGTGTTGACATACGGACAGAAGCATACCTCATAAATGCTGACACTTATCTTACTAGGGCTAGGGCAGCTTACAGCAAGGAAGATTTTCAGAGCACAAAGGTCTACGCTGCCCTTTCGATCGAGTCTCTCATGAAGATTCTCATAGAGCTCAACAGGATGCCCGTTTCGAATAGCCGATACATGACGGCTGTTGAAGATTCAGCCAAAAGGCTCGATATGCAAGGGCTCTATGAGACATACGCAAAGATCGCAGGGTTCGCTGGGCTTGACAGAACGAAAGCATCAGCCACGTTGAATTCTTTTTCGGGGCTTTGGAGAAGAACCGTTAATTTCATCGAGTCCAACTCCTCAACGGTGAAGATGATGCATGTCAAGGTGAGGAACAATCTGAGCTATTTTGGGAAAGAAAGCTTTCTGAAGGGCCTATTGATCCGCACCAAGACACTATTTGAGGATGGTCTGTTCGCTGAGGCCGCCCATTACATGACACGCACATCGGCTGACCTGCTAGAAAACTATGCGTGGATGGTGTCCACCATGGAAGGAGTAAGGTTCGACTATTCATCTCTGTTTCAACGCCTAAGAGACTCGAAGACATCGCCGCAGGAGATATACGACCGGGCCGCTGAAACATTCAGCGTGAAGAGCGTCACGGGTCAGGAAGCAGAAGAAGCCATGAACAAGGCCAAGGAAGCCACTTTTCACATCCGCCAAAAGAGAAGAGAACTCATAACAAGCCGCTTCCCATCCTAGACAAAAAAGGCTTCTGCATACGGAACACTCCAGAAATTTTTCAGGCTCGTCATAAGCAGAGAATGCGATGCTCCCGCAGCATAATAATGTGGGATAGGTCTGATGCGAAGCGAGGACAAGCAGACTCCAAGCCCGCTGTACTTTTGGAAAAACAAGTCGCGAAGTGGACGCAGCAGGCCACAACAAAAAAAGAAATAAACAGGCAGAATCTATCTCCTGTGCGGGGGGATGCGGAGCCCGGTGGTGTAGCGGTCAAGCATCGGGGCCTCTGGAGCCTCTGACGAGAGTTCGAATCTCTCCCGGGCTACCATTGTCCAGACTTGAATATACCATTTCAGGTTTGTTGCAGCTCCTTAATTATGGCCTGTTTGAGTGCTTTGTTCAGGACTTGTATTTCTTTTTCTTGAGGATCCACTAGTGTTCTATGTGGCTTTGACAAGACTTCTCTTGAAAGGATTTCGTTTTAAAAGATCACTCTGAATTAGACACATCAATTTCAATTCAAGATCGAATCTTTTTGCTAGGCAACGGTCTTTCTTTTCCACTTATTATCAAAGTTGTTGTATTCGACTATTGCTCTATCTTTCAGGTCCTGAAGAGCCCATCTAACTTGGTGGCACCATTCAGGTTGTTTACGGACTACTCCGCCGCAAGAACATGGAACTTGATTGTCACATAACTCTGGGAATGTTTTTTTTACTCTTTCATATATTTCGTTGACCTTCATTGGGATTGAGAGTAATGTGGGTAAATATGTCTGGCATTCTTTTCGCAATCTTTTGAGCTCTTCATCAACCAAATGTTTTTCACCTTAGTAGGCTTCTTTATCACTATTCTCTTAGAATTCCGACATATAAAAATTAATGAGATGAAAGCGAATGTCGAGATCGTCGGGAACTACTGTTCCCTCCAGTTTCTTTGAGACATGATTCTTGAGTAAGGTTTGAATACAGCAAAAAAGACATAGAATAAAAAAAAGGAGATTTGCGGGATATCGGATGATGTCTCCACTGTGGGGCGGGTTCAAACAGACATTCCCATTTTACGTTCATAGGTTAGAAAAAAGAGGTATATTCGAGTTTAGACGCTGGTCTCCTCCGGGCTACCAAAACTCCAATTTTTCGGTTGGCTTCCCGTTGGCTGAGTCATGGAGGCTTCTCCGCCAAGCCTTTTTTCCATGGAGGTTGGGCGCGACCGAGCATGGCTTCCTTGTCTGGTTGAAGAATTCGCTGAATGGCGCTTCAACAGCGTCTTCAGTCACTTTTCGGTTTCTTCTAGGTTTTCCCAGAAGAGATAGACTTTCGCCTCGGCTAAGACTGCCAGTCGGCTAAGAACCTTTGCCAAGGCTTCCAAGGATATTTCGCGAATCCATTCGTTGAATTCTTTCTTTTCGACGTATGCTTCGCCTGCAGCTTTCAGCCTCTTGTAGTAGATGGCTGGTACCCGTAGGATGGCTTCGCGGATTTTTCTGAGTTCAGCTTCTTCCAAAGCCTCCAGATGGTTGAGGTTGGCTTGTGTGCTGGCTAGTAGATAGGGCTTGAAGTCCATGTTTTTGAGGAGTTCAATTGCCTTCAAGATTGCTGGGTCTGCTTGGCGTTCGCAGATTCTCTGCATGCCTGCCTTCTCGAAGAAGGGGTTGTATTGAGCCATGACCGCCATAGTTTCGACGTATGGTCTGCCAGCCAGCGGCAGGGTTTCGCGGACGAGCCTTTCGCCTAGGCCTATGCTGCGGTATTTCGGATGCAGGACGACGCGGCCTATGGTGGCGATTTGCTGGTTGATCTCTTTGATTGTGAGTGTTCTGCCTAGGGCGTCTTTTCTGCCGAATATGTTGAGCGGCGGCCACGCGTACATTATGACGCCTATGGGCGTGTTGTCGCTTCGCTTGAGGGCGAATATCTTAAGCGGGACTGGATGCGTTCCCGGGCTGCGGTAGTGGAATTCGGCTAGCTGCTTGTAGTCGCTGAGTGTGCCTTCTTCTATGCGTAAACCTCTTGCGACGGAACAGACGGTGTTTGCTTCGTTGGGGTGGTATTGGATTTCGAGGCGTTTTCCCAGCCTTTGTGTATGTGGACTGATGGTGCGAGGTACTCAACAAGGTCCGTGTGTGTCGTTGCGGCTATGACCGCTTTGCCTGTTCGCCTTGCCTGCTTCTGCACGTTGAAAGCGACTACCTTGGCTGTTTCGCGGTCCAGCGTTGCGCAGAACTCGTCCATCAGCCAGTATTGCTTGCCGCTTTCGATGAGTTTGGCTATGCGGTAGCGATAGCGCTGTCCGTCGCTGAGTTCCCCGTAGCGCCGCACGAACAGGTAGGCATCATTCAGCCCGACCCTGCTGAGCAGCTCCAAGGCTTCTTTCAGGTTTTTGCCGACGGTTTCTATGATGGGTTTGTCTGGGTCCGGCTTTACGGCGTCTATGTTTATAGCTTCTTCGCCCAAGTCTTTCACGTAGACCTCGGGCTTCTGATCATGCTGCTCGACCTTCGCCCGCATCTCAGAGGCATCGTTCCAGCGGACCATTATCAGGTCGCCGCGCTGTAGTTCCTCGATTTTCACGTTTCTCATGTTATGTCTCCTCTTTCGATTAGCCTGATCTTTCTCTCGATGGCATCGGAGAGCAACGTTTCTAGGCTCAAAGTTGGCTCTTCAAGAACCACCTCTGTCACGAAGCCCTCACGTGCCGTAACCTTATGCCTCGCCTCAGCAACATAGTAGGCTCCGCTCAGCCCATGCGACGGAACGTTCACAGAGACCTTTTTGCCCGCCTGTATCTCAGGCGAGCCCGCAACGGGGATGCGGAAGCGGTTCTCGCTTTGGCTGAGGCTTGCCAGCAACGCGTCCGCCACTTCTTGGACGAATTCGGGGTCAACTAGCCTCTCGTCGCAGAGGACGTGTTCACGTGTGTGTGCGAAGCTACTGGAACCATCCGTAGCGGTCTTGGTTATGTTCGGCGTGTACAGGCACAGGCGGTCCCACCAGTCGGACCCATAGATTGTGCCGTTAGGCGGAGACGAGGCATAGGCACACATCTGGATGTAGCGGATGTGCTGCCAGTCGAAGCCTGAGTCAACCGTGAAGTCGCTGAGCGCATAGTCGTATTCTGCCCAGCTGGATGGCAACGATTGGCTTGTATCCAGATACTTCTTCTTAGCGACGCGGCTGCTTGTATCGATTAGACGGATGAAAAAGTCATATTGTTTAGAGACTATTATGCCGCTTGCCTTGTACGAAAAGGATGCCCGCGTGAAATGCGAGAAGTCCACACCGCTTGAACCCAGATCGATTTCAGTCTCGTAGTAGGCGGGTTCTTCGCCCTCAACGGCGACCCTCCGTATGGAACATTTCCCGTCGGTGAAGGCTGCGTAGTCATGGACGACCATAACATCTGGGTCGTCTTCAGTCCACGTGTCGTCTTCATCCGTGTATTCGTCCGGGTCATTGCTGGGATTGCTGTATGACGCGCCGATGACCGTGACCGTCGGCGTAGGCGTCTCAACGTTGTATGTGGAGACTTCAGGCAAATCTTCAACCAGGTCCTTCACTGCAAGGCTGACCTCTCTCCCACTCCAATTCTTGCTTTTTGTCCGAAGCAACAATTTTTGGCTAAAATCTCTGCCGCTCAGGCGCGTGAGGCCGCCTTCCATAGGCGTGTTCTCCCCAACCAGCCCAGCGAAGACCTTGTCGGCGTTAAGCCAGATGCGGATGGAATGGCCGAGGTTAAGCAAAGATGTGATGAGAGCGACTGCATCAAACAGCGAAAGGGCATCCGAAAGAATCAATGTTTTGTCTGCAAGTGGCGTTTCTGAAAGCCCCGCAGCCCACGCTTCTACGGCGTCGCTGTTCAGGGCGTCTATGGCTTCGATGGCTTGTTTAGGCTCAAGGGTGACCTCCTGCGCTATGAACGCGCCCATGTCTCCCTCCAATGTCTTCGTGATGCTTACCTGCACGTTCTTGCCGACGTATACGCTCACGTTTCATTCCTCCACTACGCGATTGTTTTGATGGTCATCGCCCGGAAAGGCGTGACAATGAAGACAGGCGACCCCTTAGGCGAAGGCAACGAACCCTCTGGGAAAACCACTTTGTCCAAGCCGATTTTGACCGCGTTGCCCCCGTCGTCGAACTCCACGATTATGCCCCAGAAGACTTCAGGCGAACCCGCAAACATTTCGAGTTGGCTCAGCTGGTTCTGGCTGCCGGGCTTGAAGACTTCCTTTATGCTGCCGCTGACCTCTTTCAGCATCGGCGCCCAGAGCTGCACAGTGTCCGAGCCGAGCCCATCTATGCCCTCAACTGTCTGTTTCGGCTCCAACGTTAACTCCTGCGCCACATAGGGCTGCATGTCAAAGCGGTATAGGCACTTAGCCGTGTCGCCCGGCTGCGGATACCCACTGAAAAGCGTCTTGAAGTAGAAGTCGTTTCCCACGTTTTCGGTCCACGTGGAACCGTTGTAAGTCTGCATCCCACCGTTCGCGTAGGGATCCTCATTCTTGTACGAGGCATTGTAGAAGTTTGAATCGTCCAGCGCCCCCGACCTCCGAAGGACTATCGCATACGTGGCGCCCAGAGTCATGCCATTGTACGGCGAATCGAAGAGCACATTGTAAGCTTGGAAAGCATGTGCCGCCCAGTCAGAAGCCGAAACCGTCTTAGACGCAAGAACGTTCCCGCTTGGCTTCCCATCCACGCCCACCGACTGCAACTCGACGACAACGCTGTCGGCGGGGTTTCCGTTACTCGGTTCAGGCCTAAGCGTAATGCCGATTGCCCATGGCACGGCTGGCTTGAAGGTCTGTGCTCTTTTCTGGTCGCCGCTTGTGCCGAACTGGGCTCCTCCGCTTGCTTCAGTCTGTTTCTGGTCTTCGATCTCGCCAGCCAACTTTATTCTGTCTCCACCTTTCTCAGGTATGCCTCTAAGTGGCTGACCTTTCTCTGCTTCACGACTTTCTTCACGAAGAGAACCTGCCACGTGCCGCTCTTCTCAGCGTTGATGCGGCTTCCCGCCTCGATGGCAAGCGACGATTCGAAGAATCCTATGGCGTCAGCTCTTTCGGTTGTGCCGGGTATGAGGAACCTTTCGTCTCCCTTCGCGACGCTTATGACGGCGTAGCCGAAGGCGCCTGTGACGTAGCCCACAACGGGGTTTCCGTACTCGTCGGCTGAGCCTTGGCTTCTCGTGAGCAGCTCGAATGTCTCTCCGCTTCTGGCTATGATCTTTCCCATTTGGCTCTGGGGAACTGCCACTTCAGCCTCGAAGTGGGCGTTGTTGAAGTGCCAAGGGTTAAAGTGGAGAGGCATACCGTGATGCTCCTAGTTTTCCAGATTGTCGGCTGAGACGCTGTTTGTGCCTTGCTTCGATATGGCTGCGGTCTTCATGGCGGAGATCGAGTTGCCGTGGATCAGGTTGTAGTCGTCGCTGGCGCCGTTTTCGCTGACGCCGTAGCGCATGCCAGTTGACCCCGTGTTGTAGATCAGGTTGCTTGAAACAAGGCAATGGTGCGTGTATGCCTGTTCGTCATCAGTCAGCCTTACGCCGTCGTAAGTGTTGTCCTGCTGGTAACCGCAGTCCTGAATGTGGTTGCTCGTTACGACCATGTTCGGCGCCTTGAATATCCGTATGCCGTCCCATCCGCAGTGATAGATAACGTTGCCCGTTATGACTGAACGGCCAACCCCGCCCACAGTGTTTTCTATCCAGAAGCCCGCCTTATAGCAGTCAGCCACCGTGTTGCCTACATAAGCATTAAATTCGCCACCATAAATCTTGAATCCACCCCACTCGCCGGAATCCTCCCCGCAGTAGAAAACAACGTTCGCGGTGAACGTGTTCCACGCGCCGCCCGCGTCAACCTCGAAGCCGCAACAACGGCATTTCAACGCGGTGTTGCCGATCACGCGGTTGTAGCTGCTGTTGCCGCCCATCCACATGGCATTCTTGCTCGTGTAGTATTCCCAGTCACCGAAGAAGTTGTGGGCAATGAGGTTTCTCGAAGACCCGTAGAGGCAGATGGCTGCGAGGCTCGTGTGGTAAAGATGCGTCTCAACCACGGAACAATAGTACGCCTCGTTCAAAAGCACGCCTATTGTATACTGGTAGTCCTCGCGCTTGCCGTCAACCGAAAAATGCCCGACCTTGCAGTACTTCGCATGATCAACCGTCACGACGCCGTCAGCATTCGATTCAGGCGAGCCGTTCCAGCCCGCGATGAAGCGTGTTCCTTCGCCTTCGCCGAAAAACTCGACGTTGTCCTTGTCGATGAAGATGTCATCCGTGACCACGTAGTCGCCAGCCTTCACAACGATCCTTCCGCCAGACGACGGCAAAGCCTGAATCGCCTCGTTAATCACGGTCTCGGCGTCTGCCCCGCTGTAGTCAACCTTGCCCGTGGAACAGTTGATTGCCTGCACGGTTCCGTCCGTCTTCTTCCGTATGATGAACGCCGCCGGCTTCTCCAAGCCGTGGTCCAGCAGCTGGTTCCAATCGTCCGTGCCGCTGACGATGTGGTGTTTGCTGTAAGCCTGAAAATCAGTCATCGCCGCTTAAGCCCTCCCGAAACTTGAAGGAGACTCCTGCAACGCCCTGCCATAATGGGCATAGATGCGCCGGACGTCGCCTTGCCAGCGGCTAAGCGACTCCTCAACCTGCTGGCTACTGACCGCAACGTTGCCGACGGAAAAGCCCCCGCGCAAGTCAGGTCGCGTGTACACCTTGATCGCTGTAAGCAGGGCGGAGAGATGCTTTATCCGCGTTGGAACCGGCTTCGCGAAGCTGCCCAAGTCATCGGTTATCTGCTGGTCACTGAGGGTGATGAGGTCCTCCAACTCGGCGTCGCTGGCAACCTCGCCGGTGATGCCCGTCAAGACCCGCACGTCAGACGCATCGCAGTACTCCAAACCGACACACTCCAAACAGGCTAATTCTGAAAGTATTTTTAGAAAAGAAACAGATTTAACGGTTTTTGAGAAACAAATAAGCTGTCAAATTCACAAATAAGCCTTGCAAAAGAAACCTTGTCCAAGCAACAGAGCCGTTAAGGCGTCACTTCCTTGAGGTTCTTTGCAGAAACGCAAAGCCGCCCTCTCGTTTAAGGTTCAAAAAGATATCTATCACAGATAGTCGAGACCCATTTCGGTAGCCCGGGATAGATTTAGATTCTCGTTTAAATTATCCACAAAGTTATTTTCGTCGAGGGAAGTTGTCGTGTTCAGCATTGCTGGGTTTTTTGTTGGTTCCATTCTTGTTCGAGGATGGCGTACAGGAAAGAGTCGTGCCATCTCCCTTTTGTCCATTTGTGTTCTCGGAGGTGTCCTTCACGTTTCATGCCGATCTTCTCTAGAACGTGCGCTGAGGCTGTGTTCTCTGTTTTGCATGTGGCAAAGATTCGATGCAGATTCAGCTCTTCAAACCCGAACTTGAGGAGCGCCTTTGCGCTTTCAGTTCCGTAGCCTTTTCCCCAGAAGTTCCGATTGAGACCATAGCCAATCCATCCTTCTCGGTTGTCAGGGTTTGACACGTTAATCCCGCAACCCCCGATAAGTTTATCCTCTGTCTTCAGGACTATTGCAAGCGTGTAGTTCCTGCGAGGCTGTTCTTCTTTGTTGTCAATCGCTCGCTGGATGAAGTTTCTGGTCTCCTTCTCCGTGTTAGGTCCCCAGTCCATGTAGCGGACAACCTCAGGGTCAGAAGCATAACTGTGAACCGCCTGCCAATAATCTCTGCTCAAATCACGTAACACAAGCCGCTCAGTTCTAATAGCTTCCACAAATTCACCCGAACGAATTATACTAAGAAAACATAAAAAGTCATCCGCGGCAATCTTAAGAAAGGAACTTTAAAATCCGGCTTGCAAGGCTCCAAGGCAAAAGAAAAACAGGACTAAAACATTTACAAAGAATAAGCCTAAGGCAAGTCCAAAAAGGCAATTTTGTGTTGGCGGTCTAAGAGTTATCCATAAATAGTTTGGTTGTTTCTTTGTAGTGTGTTGAGGAGGTCGTTGTCTGTGACGTGTTATTTTAGGCATCTCAGCGCGGTCTTCGAGAAAGCAGGCATCACGGTCACAAAGGAGAACAAGCGCCAGCTGGACGCCGTGATCCACAGCCTCGTAGCCGTCGAATACAAGGACTGCCCAGCCACATGGCGAGAAGTAAAAAAGCGCATAGCCCAAGACGAAGACAACTTCGCGGCTAAACTGAAAGAAGCATGGAAGAAACGGGCGTAGTTCACCTTGTATTGAGAGGGCTTTTTGGCTTCTCCCTTTTATCTTGTCGTTTCTTCTCGGTGTCTACTGAACCATTCTGCGATTTCTTCGAGGGCCTTCATGCCTTCCACGAATGTTTTTCTGGCGTATTCGGGGTCTTGCCTGATGAGGGGCCAGTTGGAGACGTTTTCAAAGAAGCGGGAGAGATATCCCTCCGATCCGACGGCGTCTTCGACGAGGGGAACCATTTCGTCAAGCCTCAACTTGAAGACATCCTTTGGCTTAGATGTCTGCAACACCAAAACATCATGCATGTACGACTTCACCGTGGCGCCCAACAATCGGACAATCCGGGGAACCCCGAAGTTCGGCTTGTCAACAAACCGTTCTATGAGCTTGTCTCTGGAATCTACAATGCCAGACAGAGACTGCTCCGCGTGGTGCAGGTACGGTGCATCATCCGCCTCTCTGGCAACGGGAGGCAATGTACCCCAGCACACTTTGAAGGCTCCTTCAACGGGTGGAACCCAGTCCGGCGGATACTTCTCGGAGTTGAGGAAATATATCTGGAATTGGCTGGCGCCGAAGTCTTCCGGGTTGACGGCTCCAAAGGCCTTCTGGAACCGAACTGCGCCATCAAGATTTGGGGCTTTTTTGCCGTCCATGTCTTCTGGTTTGAGAAAGACGTGGAAGTCTAGGTCAGAATAGCCCCAGATGAAGTCGCCTTTGACGGCTGAGCCTTTCAACGTGACGCATTCCAAATTCTCAGCGAAGGCTGTTCTGCATGCTGAGATCACTAGATGAATGGCACGGCTCAAAGTTTCCGCGGACGGCGGACTGAACTTCATGCTTGTTCCTCCCGACATGCCTCACCATGTTACACCCAAGTGTTCTGTAAGATTTCTTTAATATGTCTATCAGCTCCCAATCGCCCTCAGGCAATCATTCGGCACATCCAGCACAATTGTCTTGTCTGTTGCTTCAGAATTCACGGCTAGGGTGGCTTCGCGGTTCTTCAATCAGCGGTTTTCGAGGCTTTCTATCGCTTCTATAACCGTGCCTAGGGACGCTATTGTCCTGTCGGGCGCGTTTTCTTTCTCGTTGATGCTTACAAGGGTTCTTGAGATGGACACCAGCGAAGAAGGATCGGACTCGGCAACCTTGTCTCTGCCTGTCTCACTTTTAAGGTGGACCGCCTTAAACCCGGCGTTTTTGGCGCCCCAAACATCGCTCTTCAAGTTGTCGCCCACGTGAACAACCTCATGAGGCGCCACGTTCACCTCCTCCGCAGCCATCAGAAATATTCGGGGGTCCGGTTTGCGAATCCCCGCCTCGTCAGAGAAAAGCATCAAATCAAAATAGTCCGCTATGCCTTCTTTTTTGAGGATCTGCCGCAGAACAAATCCCGGCGTGTGCCCACTGTTGCATATCAGCCCTATGCGTTTGTTTTTCTTCTTCAACCACTGAAACACTTTGCTGGTGTCGGGATTCAGGTAAGGCGGAACCTCAAAGACCGGAGAAACGTAGGCAGAGCTTAACTCGTCAAACCATTCCTCCTTCAACGGAACCAAGCCTTTAGAAGCTGCGCTGGCTAGAAACTGCAGCTGGTCCAAGTGAGTGACGTCGCGGTCTTTTTCCCATATCTCGACCAGCCAAGGGGTCATCGCCTTCATAGCCGTATGCAGCTGTTCCATCGAGATTTTGGCTCCAAACTTGTCCAGAACTTTGGCTAGGTTTCTGCAACGGATAAGTGTTCTTTTTGAATTCCATCCATCTCTTTCAAGAAGCAGAGTCTCCCAGAGATCGAAGGTCACCATCCTGATATTTGATCCGCCCCTCATGCCAAAACAACCAGCCACCTTCTTATTTGCCACTATGTAACTCTTATTCTTTAAAATAAGATTTGGTTTACTACGTAGTTACATTAAACTAGACATTCTAAGATTAGGTGGTAGACAGACCTTTGAAACTTTGATCAACGAAGGAGCTCCACTATTTGCCAAGTTTCTTAGAAGCGAGCGACAAACATGGACGCCAAGAATTGCAGTTCTTTAAGCAGATTTCATTTTAATTTTTCCATAGCAATAGAAATCAAATAAGGAAGTTCTTCATTACTTCTTAATCGGGTTAGGTTTGTCTTCTTTAAGCCAGCTACAGGAAGTACCGTCCAAAAACATGGTTCTCCTAGTTGGGCCTCCTGGTTCAGGGAAGACAACTTTTTGTCATCAATCCATCATCCAAAATATAGCAATGGATAGGTCTATCATCTACGTATACTCATTTTTTCATGTTTTAATGTCACTTTTTCAATGGTTGTGACGTTATACTTTTTACTGTATCAAGTCTTAACGCACACAAGATATACTAGATTAGTCCAGCTTCTTCTAATTCAGTTTCAACATCAATAAAACATTCTTTCACGTTCTTAGTAAATGGGTGATATCCAATTCCATTTAAGTCCGAAGGAATCTCTATTTCTCCTTTTATAAGCAAGCATGTATTCTCTCTACCGATTTTGCCTATAAAATGTCCCCATTCAAAAATGACGTTTTGTCGACCCCTCTCCCTCAAGGGTTCACCTTTAAATGCTCCTATGTCATCGGGGGTAAGTATTATAAATGCGAAGTCCACATCTGAATGTCCTTCCAATTTTTCGGGGAGAGTTCTTCCTCTATGGGCTTGTTCTTCTAAGAGTATAGCTTCTATAGCATATCTCTTCTCCACAAAACGAGCAAGTTCAAGTGCTGGGGTTTTATCTCTTCCATAAACTATAAATATTTTTTTCGAGGAATCAGTCCTCTCACTTCTACTAAGACTACGACCTAATTGTTTTCTTCCCTGAGGAGGTAAGTCAACGGTTGGTCTCTGAACCAAGCCCCATCCTTTACAAACAGAACAGGTTTTGTAACCGCTGAATATATCACTATTAGGGTCTCTACCTTTTCCACCACAAAATCTACAGTCTATCAGTTGATCATTAGGAATGTCAATAGTGCGCTCGCCAAATCCTTTACAAACAGGACAGGGTTTGTCTCCGCTGAATATATCACTATTAGGGTCTCTACCTTTCCCACCACAAAACCCACATTTTTCAACTGTCATTTTCATATCACGAAGTGTTATTATTGCTATATTATTTTTGGTAGGTCGGGGATTTATGCTTTGTGCGATATATGGGATATACGTGATATGTGATACGGAGTAAAGTGGAGAGAAGAAAAGGAATAAAAAATAGGAAAAAGAAAATTTGGGTTTGGAGATTAAAAATTAACTAACACACACGAAGACGGGCACGCAAACAGACAGACTGACTGACAGACTGAGAGAACAGAGAGAGTCTCTCGGAGTCACGTCGAGAGTCTCACAGAGAGTGACACACACATGAGAGAGATAGAGTTTGAGAGTGAGAGAGCACGCTATAAAAGGCATTATGAGATGTAAACTAACTCCGACAATACGGTAGAAATAGCGAAATCAGAGACAGACACACAAGACAAATGTACACACAAAGAGATAAAGCCGAACTGCCCGTCCAGGGTTGGCTGACTACTGTCCTGATGTTGAATGTTTCGTTAGGCATCTAGTTGAAGAGAAGCCTTGTGAAAATTCGTGTTTCTGGATGTTGCCCAAAATTGAGGTTTGAGGCTTCCTGCAATTTCTCCCTTATTGATAGTTTATTTTTTTATAAACCTTCCGTCATCTTTTGCTTTATGAAGTTGATGGACTCTTTTTTCAAGCCATCCTGTTTTTTCCACTTTCCTTAGATCGAATTCTGGAACATAGGGTTTAATGTCTAGAAGCGGTGTTCCATCTACAATATCAACATCTCGAACGCGAAGTATGTTTCCTTCAACCTTGGTGAGACGCACGATTGATATTCCTATAGGATTCGGTCGGGGCGGGGCTCTCGTGGCGAATATTCCTCGCAGATTATTATCCATGTAGGGTTTAACCTTTAAAGAAACACCTTTTACCAAATGGAAATGGTAAATTAACATGATATGTGAAAACCCATCAATGTCTTTGAGCCCTTCTAAATACTCAGAAAATACCTCGACGGTTCCTTCGACACCTTTGGCTGCTGTCGGTTGAATAGGTGTACCTTTAGGTTCCTTGTATGGTGTATGTATTAATCCGATCTGCTTATACATTATCTGGTTTACATCTCCACTTTACCCTAAAAGTTCTTTTGAGGTTAGAGTTAAAAGTCAAAATTTAACCTTTCTCTCTTTTGAACTCGTGTGTAGGGATTGAAATTTAACCAAACCCAAACACACATATGAGTGTGAGAGAATAATTGTTAAATGGTAAGAAAAAATGATTTTAATTGAGGGGAAATAGGCAGGTGACATTATTCCAACAGGTATCGAGCAGAATGAAAATTGTAGTATGCTCCGTTATAATTGTTGGAGTTGTTTTAGCTGTAATTTTCTTTCCCTTCATTAGTGCTTTATTCGCACTGGAGGATAGAGTGGAAATCACCGAATCCATTTTTCATAGCAGTACAGTTGTAGGCAACCACAGGTTGTTGACTGTTGATGTAAGTCTCTTCAACCATGGATGGAGTAAAATAATAACTGTATGGGCTGAAGTTACCGACCAACCAACTCAAGTGTCATATTCGAAAGCTCAAACAATACACCTAGGTTTCAGAGAATCAACAGAAGCAACAATCGAGTTCACTCTGGACAGTTCAGTATATCAAGGCGAGTTCACTTATCGCGTATGGCTAACCTATCCTGAAAAGGACTAAACCCGAAAGCCTTCTTCTCTATTTGTTTCTCTGCTTCATAGCTTGCCACAGCAGTTCCTCGACGAATTCTGAGAAGGACAAGCCCTCGTCCCTCAGCAGCCGTGCCTTAACCTCCTCGTACCACAACAGGTTAAGCTTCCGCAGCAGGTTGTCTGAAAGCGAAAGCGACTTGGACCGTTTCTTCGGCAATCCCGGCATCCGCCCTATCCCCCGTTTTATTCTAGCCGGACCTCGGTGGGTGGCTGTTTGCTGTGATACGACGGATCATGGTTGAGGCAGACGTAAAGCGTTTGCATTGAGGCTTCGCCTTTTTCTGCGGCTCCAAGCGGATCCCAGTCTGGGTCATCTTCGTTTCTGTACGTTCGCGGGCTTAGATCCGCGGCATAAGGCTCCATCATAGCTCCGCAGATGGGACAGTATTTGTAGCAGTCACAGACAACAAGCATAGGAACTGGGCTGCTTCGCCGTATGGTCTTCCCGCATGCGGTGCATGTACCCTGAACCGTGCCCAATTTCGATGCCTCCCAAAAACCGTTTGTTTGAAGAAAAAAAAGGTGGGAACTTGTTGCTTCGTTGAAGGCTTGATGCCTTTTAGCAGTTGACGATTCTGGCCACGGCGTCTTCGCGCAGTGTTCCCAACCCGTAGCGCAGCGTGCAGATCACGCCTTGGCTGAGCCGTTCCTCGTATGGCTGTGTCAGTATGTCTCTTCGCAGAAGCAGCGCAGCAGCCTTCGCTGTGTCTATGAGGTGCACCTTCGTAGCTGTGCAGAGATCCGTCTCGACTATGCGGAAGCCCAGATACGTTTCGCCTAGGATGCCACGTTCCACGTCTACGCTGTCGCCGAAGTAGAAGCTGTGAATGAACTTGTCGTCGTTCCAGAGATCCGCCACCTGATCAGGATTAACCATCGCCATGTCAGCCGTGTAACCAGCCTTCTTCGCAGCGGTCCATGCCTTAACCAGGTCAGCCCACGAAAGGCTGCCAGCACTGCCAGCAGATATTTCTGCTCCGCCTGCTAGGTCGCCTGCGGTTATGCCCTCGTAAACCGCAACGATGTCCTTTGTCAACTGTTCTTCCAGCAGCTGCGCAGCGTCTTTGACTGCCCTCTCGATGACGTTGAAGGGTGCATCCTCAATGTATGCCTGACTGAAGAGCGCATCGTAGCCATACTCGTGGTCAACGGTCACGTCAACGGTCTCAAAGTGCTCAGGCGTCTGCAGAGGCGGCCCGTCGCGCACGCGCCAGACGCTTCCACGTTTGCTGAGGTAGAAGCGTACCTTTGGACTCGTGACGGGCACTGACCATACGAGGTCTCTGCCTACAGCCATCTTCCGTGCAGCTTCGACTGCTATGTCGTATATCTTGCCAAGAGCCTGCGCCACGTCGCTGAGCACGTACTCCTTCATGGTACGCTGGTAGAGTATGTTCCCCCGAGCCTTGCCAATGAAGGATTCCCGCCAAGCGTTCTCGCCCAAGTCCGGGTCCTTCAAAACAGCTTCCTTCAGCACATTCCTATATTCTGCTTCAGTAGTGTTCATGCCATTTGCCTCCTTCCTCGCCCGCTATGTTCCGACGCCATGGTTGTCCGGACAGACCAGCACGACAAACTGGTCGCCAGCCTCACCTGCGCTCATCAATGCCCGCCCGCCTGACAGACTGTCGTCCGCTGCCAAGGCGGCTACGGCTCTGCCCTCGTTGTCCGTTTTGACCCCTGCGCCTGCTGCAACCGCGCCGCCTGCGTACATCTTGACCATGCCGTAAGTGCAGATGGGTATGTAGTCGCCGTTGTTTCCTGCTTCCAAAGCGACGCCAAGCGTCTTCTCGCCTGCGTCTGCCTCGTGCACCAGCGGCGGCCAGTTCTCGCCTGCGGTGACTGTGACGAAGCGGCCTTTTTGCACGTTGTCCTCGTCGCACATGCACGTAAGTATCAAAGCGTTCGCTGAGATGAGTTCTCCAAGCACTGCCTGTGGAACTAAGTCAGCAGCAACCATCGCCCGTTTTCACTCTCCCTTTTTCCTTTCTTTCGATTTGGTTTTCCGTTTCACCGTTCCTTCGCGGCTACTCCGGGTCACTCCTGTGACTGTGATTGGCTTTCCAGCCGCCGGATGAGCTCCCTCAGCCTTCGGTTCTGGAGATGCGCGCCGTAGCTCCAGTGCTTCGGAACCCGTTCGTAACAGATTCGCCTGAGCTCGGCAAGAATCTCATCCCTAAACAGAGACTCGCCGCTCATGGAATGTGCAGCTGGTTCTATGATGCCTTGTCCAGGAGGCTTCTCAGCTGAACCTGCCAAGGATAAGAATGCATGTTGAGATGACGCGGCTCTGACGCTCGCCTCCTTCAGGCGTTTGATTATGCCTTCCCAAATCTGCACGGTTGTCTCTGGGTCTCCGGGCTCATAGTTCTTCAGCAAAGCGAGACCCGTGAATTTTATGCCCCTCGGAGCCGCGCCGTTGACTCTCTGCAGGTTCTCCCACTCGTACTCGACGCTGCAGTGCCTGATTATGCCCTGCCTGATCAGGTCCAGAACGGTCTCGTCGTTCAGCTCAGCCACGTACTCGACCGCGCCCTCCGCATACCGCGCATCCATGACGTAGCCGTCCAAAGGAGACTCGTGATCCAGAAGAAGCGGAGCCCCAACCAGCGAAACCGTAGCCCGCCTGAGTTCGTCCTCCAAATAAACGCGGACGCTTGGCCACTCCTCAGGATGAAGGGTCTTCACAGGATGAATTGCCCTGCCATGGATCAGGTTTCCCTGTTTAGGCTCTATGCCGCCCTCCCAGCTGTAGACGCTGGTCGAGACGCTTTTTTCTAAGCGGGCTTTGAGGGCGCCACATATCCTTTTAGCTGAATCCTCGTCTTTTCCTTGAGCAACAAAGTCTTGCACGCAGTCCTCGAAGCTGTTCCACTTTCCGAACGGCATACGCACCATCAAAGAACAGAAAAACAAACCTAAAATAAAAGCCATATCATAGAAACAAAACAAATCAAACCCCTATTAGAAATTTAATCCCGAAAATTTCTCCTAAAGAAAAAGGGTTGATGTTGAGGGCAAATTCTTGATGTGATGCTGATTCACTAGTTCGTGGTCCCGCATAATCTGGGTGCATTGTCTTTTCTGTCGAGAATTCATTTTTTGAAGTGGGTGTACAAAATGAGACATTGTTTTTTAAGGGTTAAAATGTAAAGATAGTCAGAGTGCTTTATCATGACCAAAATGGAAGCGCTTCTACTCAAACTTAGGAAAATAGGCTTCGAAGAGGTGAAGCGCTATGAGAAGAAAGAATGTGTGATTGGCACAGCTCTAACCGGCTCTTTGGGAAGAGGAGACATCTGGGAAGGAAGTGACGTTGACATCTACATTGTTCAAGAAAACGATGAGACTGAAGTCCAAGGTGAAAGCTATAGAAAAGGCGGTTTTCTGGTGAATATGCATTATGTATCAAAAACGCTACTTGAGAAGTTAAATGATCTCGAATTCTTTGCTAGATCCACCATTCCTGATGAATGGTACAGCTGTAAAATAGTTTACGATCCGAAAAAGGTTTTGACACGCGCTAAAACCCTAATTGAAAAGAAAAGATTTTCGGATGAGATAATAGCTAGAAAAATTAATCTTCTACGCATCAAGGTCAGGGAGGATCTGGCTTCTGCAAGTCTAGCCTTGGGTCAAGATGACTTGCCCGCTGCAATGTTCTATTGTTGGACGATGCCGATACCTCATATTTTATTCATACATTTTCGAGAGCTCATCAGAAGTGTATCACGGTTTCCAGAACTTTTTACGCAACTCTGTACAGAGAAAAAAATGGATAGACAATTAAGAGAGTATTTTGGAGCAAAAGTTGATGTAAAAGAACTAGAGACAACATCTAACTATTTTGTAGAAGCTTGGGAAGAGGTCGGTGTCATCTTCAAGGAGTTCTCCTCAACTCAGATGATGAAGGAACTGTCTCCAAGCGTGGCTAAATGGGTAAGGGGCATATGTGAGCTTGGCTCACAACTTGGTGAAAGAATGGCTCCGCTCAAAAACTATGAAGCCCACATCAAACATGGATATTTGCAAGGTGCTCTTGACAGTATGCGTGCCAATGCAACTCAAGATTTGACCCATATAATGAATCGCTTATATGAAGGTGTTTTTAAGAGACTGCCTGCATGTGAAGAACCGTTTTCTCCTTTTAGGATCTTGAGAATCAACAAATTTGTAAGTCTAAAATTATATGAAAGAATACTACAGGCAAACGGAATACACAATATCGACAATGAAGAAGTGAAGACATTAATCAAAGAAAGGGCTAACTCCTTTGAAAAAGTCAATTCAATTATCGAAAACGCCAATATCTAGAGATATTTGAAAGTTAATCGTTTCTATGCCTCTGCCGTCTCCGGCATGGTCTCGCTTGTTTCTTTTAGAAGGAAGTCAATAAGAGAGTTCAGAGTTCCCGCACAATATCTGGGAATCGTAGGATGCTTTCGTTCCTTTTTAATAGATTTCTTGCCGATAAACCAACTAGTGAAAAAAGTGGCAACCGACAAAAAGATCATGTGGAAACTTTCGGACAGCTCGAACATTGCCGTAGGCTTCTTCTTCATGGAAGACGGCAAGATGAAGCTGATGGACCTTGAAGGAAACCTACTTGAAGTTCCTCCAGAAACAACTCTGAAACAGGCAATCAGAATAATTCTAAACAAGCAGACAATGATATGCTGAGAAGAGAAATCGCAAGAAACGCTCCTCTGTACACGTTTCTCAAATCTTGAAATGATGAATTACCAGTCAACAAATCTGAAGAGGCAAAAAAGAAGAGATCGAAGCGTCATGCAGTTGTTGAATGAATTCTCAGTTTAGCCGAGACAGCGGTATGTGAATCTGGTACCCGACGAGGGATGTGTCGGATGCTTAAATTTATAAAGATTAAGATGACAAGACTACAGGTCAGCCTTGAAAGGTGACAGACTTGAGTGCAAAGATAATGACGCCGATCGAAACGGTAATGGATGAGCCGGAATACATGAGAGATTCGCTTCCGCCAATCTTTGTTGATTACGGTGGCAGTGACCTGTTGGAGATTCATACCTTCACAAAAAATAGACTAATCAGGTACCACAGCAAACTTGGAGAAAGATGCGAGTGAGCAGCACAAAGCCAGCGTGATGATGACATGAAGAGGGACACAAAGACCAATATGGTCAAGAAGGGAAATGTCACCTATTTCGAGAGAAAAGGCGTCATCCTAGGAGACTTCAAGTGCAAATATTGTTCCTGCCGCTTCTCAAACAATTACGACCTTCGATGCCATCTGCAGAGCCACTGGAGAAAAACAAAGTCTGGAAAAGGAGAGATTTTAGCTTCCGAGCTAGATCCAGTATTGGCTGCAAGAATCTCTGCTGTTGGAAATCTAGTCGAAGGCCAATACAGATATGTCCTTCTCAACAATGGCAAACTCATCTTCAGAACCCGAGAAATAATCAGATACTAAAAAAGCCAAAACAAGCCAAGCCTATGAGCCGCAAAGCCAGAAAATATCTTTCGTAAGTCTTGGAAAAGTTGCCGCCTGTTTTAAGAGTGAGCCAAGTAAAGGTCTACGGATTAGAAACCCAAACATTCTTGAGTTTTCTGAACAGATCCTGTGCCCTCGCGGTCAAGGCGTGGGATGAGTAACAATGTTAAGAATTTTTTTGCTAAGACGTGAAAATCGTAAGATGCTTTCTCGCATATTTATTGGCTGTTCTCTCGCTAGGCAGAATCATGTTAGACGTCTTGGCGAAGGATTGGCAGAGGGAAGAGGCAGAAGTCAGCGATGCCGCAAGGTTAGCAGAGAAAGAGGCTAACTTGAAAACCGTCATGCCGGAAGAAGGCTTAGGCATAAACATCTTTGAGGACAGGTTTCTCTATTACTCTGACCTGCGTGTCATAGCTTTCCCAGACATCTACGCGCGGCTCAGCATCGAAGGAAAGAAGGACATCTATCAGGTCTATCACGAAAGAGGAAATTTCAGCTGGGTCATAAAAGGGGTCAACCACGAATTTCTCCACAAGATCCTTCACGAGGAAATAGGGCTCAGAGCCTCCGAGAATCTTGACAAACTAGAAAACGAAAGATTGTAGACAAAAAAGAAAACGATTGGACCTAACACGCATCAGAGATAGGTCTGGGGGTCACGCCGCCTTGGCAGTGATTTAGTTTAGGATAGGCTCAATGTCCGTACCGTGCGGTCTTTCCCTGCGCTTTTCAGGCATAGTGCTGGATGAAGCGATTGCCGCCGTTAAAAATGGGGCAACCGAAGACTAGCTGCTTGTATGGTTTCTGGATAGTTTTTCAAAGATCGAGACCGAGGTGTTCGAACTGCCTGTTTCCTGTTTTTCACCTTTCACGTTAGAATCTTGTTTTGCGGCATCCTGTTTCTTTTCGCTACCGGAGTCTTCTGCCAGCCCTGCGTGATATAGTCTTTCGAATACTGAAGGTTGAGGAGGCTGGGGAATTTTCTTTTCTTCTTTCGGGATTTCCGGCGGCACCACGATCTCAGTGCACTCGCTCTTGGCAACGGGGCATTGGCAGGCTGGTTCTGCGGGTTTCTCCTCTTGTATCTTTTTCTCTATCTTCTCAGGCATCTCAAGCCGTTTTGGGCTCTTATTGGTTTCGATGCTTTTGTAAGCCTTTTGGCTGTTGCCCATCAACGTGGAGAGAACCTTGTGGAAGTTTTCGCTGGGTTCATATCTTTCATGTCCGGACTCAACTTTCTGAACGCTCGGCATAGGAGAAGGATCTGCCGCAGCTTCTCTTTGTTTTTTGAAGTTGATTTGGACCCTTTCAAAGATCTCTTTCGCCATAGTTGATCGATTTTTTTCTGACATAGTTGTTCTCCTCTCAAACTGTTGAACGAGAAGAACAAAAATATCTTATGAATTGCGAATATGTGCTTCAACTATCGTTGTGACCTCTGTTTCACCCTTTGTGGACGTGATGTTTCTGATATGTATAATGAGTCTTGACCAGCTCTTCATAACTCTTTTACTAATGAACAGAGTTCTCTTTCTTCCAGTGAGTAGAAATGTCATTACAACAGAAGGTCGACTTAGATCAAGAGAAGATCGAAGAAATTGCAAGAACGTCTAGACCACAGGTCTCAGTGATCGGACTCGGCGGCG
>CAZELO010000003.1:0-167044 GCA_964513245.1 uncultured Candidatus Bathyarchaeia archaeon
CATGGATCCCACAGCCAAAGGCATTGATTCAGGTGGCGGTTCTCGGCGTACTTGTCTCTCTAGCCACCGGGTTCGTTGAGAATATGCCTGAATTCAGCATAATTGGGGCACGGTATTATGGTCGTCCTTTGGTCTGGCGGGTAACCTTGGACCTGCATCCTACCGAGTACAGATTAGGCGAGCTAGTTCTGAACACGGTCTTCTGGGTACTCGTCTCATTTGTCGCGTTGGCAGCCCTACAAGCGCTGAAGCCAAAGATTCCACGGATTAAAACAGAACGCACGAATCTTCTTCTCATAATGGTTCTGTTTGTTCCCCTAGCTTTAGCAATGGATCTCGTGCATGAGTTCGGTCACGCTTTTTGGGGAACCGTTGCCGGCGGAAGCCTGGCTTACATGCAGATCGCATACTTTGAGATCTACCCTCAGATCGCCATAGCCCCACAGTTTTTCGTGGGGATGGTCCAAGTCGAAGGCTTGACAACATCATTTGGCCGCGGCGTCTTCCTTCTCGGAGGCTCGTCATCTACCACGGTGGTCGCATGGTTGCTGGGCATACTTATGCTGAGAACGAGGCTTGGGGGCAGGAAAAGGCTTGCGTTGTGGCTTACGGGAATGTTTGGTGTCATCGACCTTCCCGCATACGTCATACTTCCCCAGATAGGTCTCCAACATTGGATATTCATCGGCGGCAGCAGCCCAGAGCCCCTTGTGGGCGCAAGATTGATGGGCGTGCCAGACCCCGTATTCTACGTGGCGGCTTTCCTCTCAACCATGGGGCTGGCCTTACTATACTCTGAATCTCTGCGGAAGAAGACTCGTGACAGTATCCGAATCATGCTGAAAAAACAGCCGAACCCTGATCAGCCAGAGTGTTGCACATAAGGTCCGGGCTTTGCAGGGTTGCTGGACCTTCACCATCCAAGCTTCTTTAGAAGCGTCAGGGCTATCAAGGCGTTGCTTTCTCGTCTCTATGGAAGTCCGAGAAGGGACAAGATTCTCAATGCGATTCCGCCAACCAGTATGGCGAACAGTATTTCGAAGACCGTTATGAATGTGGCTTTCTTCCAGCCGACCTCTCTGATCAGCGAGGCGATTGTTCCCATGCATGGCACATACAACATCACAACAAGGACGAAAACAATCATCTGTGCGCCCGTCAACACTGCCCCGAAGTTCGTCGTCCCGAAGAGCGTGGCAAGCATCACCAGCGTGAGCTCCTTCCTGAGAACACCGAAGACCAACGCGATCCCCATTCTCGGGTCCAGCCCCAACCAGCCAACCGTAATCGGGCTCATAAGGGCGGAGATAGGCTCCAAAAGTCCCAAGACATCTATTGCCTTTATCGCTAGGCTGCTTACAACTATGAGCGGAAGGGCTATCTTGATGAATTCGCTTAGCCTGAACCATGTCTGGCTTAACACTGTCTTCAAATGCGGCAGCCTGTACTCGCTCATCTCCATTATAAGCCCGGTAGGCTCACCCGGCAGGGCTTCAAACGCAACCCTACCTAGTACAAGGACAATCGCCAAATCAACTGCATAGAGTGCTATCGCCCAAGTGATGCTGACAAAGTTGCCTACAAGGCCGAGGACCACCACCGTTACTGCGGCGCACGGTATCATTGTCACAACGAAGACTGCGAGGAGCCGTTCGCGTTCGGTCTCCATGATCTTGCATCCTAGGCAGGCGGGCACGTTGCATCCGTAAGCCAACATGATTGGGATGAAACATTTTCCGTGTAGGCCTATTTTGTGCATTGCTGCGTCCATCAGAAATGCGACTCTGCTTAGATACCCAGAATCTTCTAAGAGGTAAAGCATGAGATAGAAGGGAGCTATGTAGGGGATGACAATTGTTATGCTGGCTATGAGACCCTCTGCGAGCCCTCCCCAAAAGAGCTCTTTGGCGATGCCTGTTCCAAGCATTTCTTCCACCAACGGTTCTAAACTGTAGAGAGCGTCACCCAATAGGGACGAGGCATAATCTCCAAAGTAGAATATCACGTAGAACATTGTGAATAGGATCCCCATCATTATCAAGTAGCCCGTAACCTTGTGGGTCGTTAGCTGGTGAATCCTCTCACTCGTCGAAGGCGCCACGTGCGGCGACAATTCCTGAACTTTCCTAGCGATGCGCCCCGCAACCTCATACCTTTCGGACGTCACCACGGTTAAACATGAATGCCCATGAATCTCCTCGATCTCGTTCGCCAGATGTCTGGCTGTGACAAGAATCTCAGGGTTTTTTTCGCGTATTTCGCTTTCGATATCCTCATCTCCTTCCAGCAACTTCATGGCTGTCCATCTAGCTGGGTACCGGAAGCTTATTTTTTCGATTGGTTTGGCTAGTTTCTGGATTCTTTCCTCGATCTCTGGGCCGTACTCTATCTTGTGTGGCTTCGATCCGTCCTCCTCGATGACCGCGACTGCCTTCTCCAGAAGCTCGTAGACGCCGGTTCCCCTCACGGCTACTGTTGCGACGACAGGCACGCCTAGGGTCTCCTCAAGTTTCTCGCGGTCTATCTTTATCCCCTTCTTGGCTGCAATGTCAACCTGATTCAACGCCATAATCATGGGCGTCTCCATCTCCATCAACTGCAGTGTGAAGAAGAGGTTCCGTTCCAGAACTGACGCGTCCACCACATTTATCACTATGTCGGGCCTGTTAACAGCTATGTACTCTCTCGAGATGACCTCTTCCAGAGAGAAGGTTGAAAGCGAGTAGATGCCGGGCAGATCGATGATGTCGACCGTGTATTCCTTGAAGCGAAGGGTTCCCTCCGCCTTTTCAACAGTTTTTCCAGGCCAGTTTCCGATGTGTTGATGCAGCCCAGTCAGATAGTTGAATATTACGGATTTGCCTACATTCGCGTTTCCAGCCAAGGCGATGGTGATCTTCTTGCCCTTCATTTGACCACCTTCACAATGATCCTTTCAGCCATACCTCTACCAATCGCCAGTCTCGCCCCTTTGACCAGAATCTCTATCGGCCCGTGGAAAGGAGCCGCCTTGACCACCGTCACGCAAGTACCCGGCGTCAATCCCATTTCGAGAAGCCTTCTCATGGCTCCGCATCCTCTGCCCCCCCATCTGCCGCTCCTAGGGTTCGCTCCGAAAGAGACTACTATGCCCTCCTCCTTTTCTCTCAAAGATGTCAAAGGTACTGTCGTTTCCTTTTTGGAGTTTTCCATCGCTTAGCCTCCAGCACATCTATAGCCTCTTCCGTTGAACCTTTCAACTCTTATGGCGGAAGCTATCTGTGGGCTTATCTCGCCTTGAGACTGCGCAGTTCTTATTGTTGTGGGGTTTTCGCTGAGGACTTCCACAAGTGTGCCTGGTTTGAGACCGCGTTTCTTGATACGTTCTAGGGTGTAACGCGATTCGTCGGTTATTTTCCTCACAATTCCCTTCTCTCCAGATTTGAGTGCTGTCAGCGGCTCAAGGTCATCCTCATCTGTCACTCCAAGTTCCGTTGGTATAGGGTTCCCATGCGGGCAGGTTCTAGGGTTGCCCAAAACCCGCTCGATCTTCTCGGCAACTTCATCTGTTATGCTGTGCTCCAGTAGACAAGCAGGCTCGTGGACATTGTCCCAGTCCATATGCAGGATGTCTGTTAGGAGACGTTCAGATAGGCGATGCCTCCTGACGACTTGGAGGGCTATGTTGCGACCTTTCTCCGTCAGCCTAATTCCCCGGTAAGCTTCATGGATGACCAATCCCATTTCTTCCAAGCGCTTCACAGTGTTCGTAACTGTTCCAGGCACAACCCGGAGCATTTTGACCAGCTGACCGGTCTTCGCTACCCCGTTTCTTTCTTGCAGCCTGTACGTGCACTCAAGGAACTCTTCGGTTGGACTTGTGATTTCTTCCATCGATGGGCACCAGCGTATCAGAAATGTACGATCAATCGTAAATTTAAACCTTTCCTAAAACTATGCGCAGAAGGCTCTGCTTTCAACAGATTTAACTACAGAGAAAGCAAAATACTGGATTTGATCTGAATACGCTGTGATTTGAGGCGAGCTAATTGAGGATAGGGTTCCACGTCTCTATCGCCGGGTCCATCGATATGGCTGTTGACCGAGCAGTCAAGCTCGGGTGCAACACATTCCAAGTCTTCACAACGAACCCTCGAAGCTGGAAACTAAAGAAGCTCAAATCCGAGGAGACCCGTGCCTTTGCAGAGAAGGTGAACAGCTGTGACGTGAAACCGGTCTTCAGCCACATGCCCTACCTCTCAAATCTTGCATCACCAAGAGATGACATCTATGCAAAGTCCGTTGAGGCTCTCGTCACCGAGCTTGAGAGGTGCAGGCGGCTAGAGATTCCCTATCTCGTCACACACCTTGGCAGCCACCTTGGGGCTGGAATGCAAAGCGGGCTAGATCGCATCACGAGGGCGATTGATAAGGCTTTCTCAATCTCAAATGTGGGCGTCACGCTTCTTCTGGAGAACACGGCTGGAACAAAGAACAGCATGGGCAGTTCCTTCGAGGATATCCAACAGATCATTGGGCATTTGGCTCATTCTGAACATGTGGGGATCTGCTTTGACACATGTCATGCTTTCGCGTCGGGCTACGATCTGAGGACGGTGGATGGCGTCGAAGAAACGATAAGCAAACTCGACAGGATAGTTGGGTTCGAAAGGGTACATCTGGTACATCTGAACGATTCGGTTAGCGACCTTGCTTCAGGCATAGACCGCCATGAACACATCGGCATGGGCAAGATCGGTGAGAAAGGTTTCAGGAACTTTCTGAAGAGCAGGTTTCGATCGTTGCCCCTCATACTCGAAACGCCGAAGGATTTCAGAAGAAGCGATGTCGAAAACCTGAAGACGGTAAGGGACCTGTCCGGCGAGACCTGAAAGGACCTAACCGAGAGGAAAGACACGAACGTCCTCATTCTGGGTCATGAATTCGGCATTCCAATGATTCTGAGGAACCACGAGTAAAGGTCTGATGTCAAAGAGAGGAAGGGCGGATAGAGCAGCATCAGCAGGGACCATATTGTCATGCCTACGAACTGGAGGATCATAACAATAAGACGGTAGGTCGGTTTCTCTTTTGTAAGGCTTTTTCCAGAGATGATTGTTGTGGCGGGAACTATTGGCAGAGAATACCGACTCTGGCATGAATAAAGGACGGCTGAAGCAGGCGTTATCAAGACAAAAAAGGAGAATAGAACCGCCATGTAGACAAACAACAGCTTTGTATCTGCGTCGAAGGGGCGTCTTATCAGCCAAGAAAGGAAGGGAAGACCCCACAACGAGATAACCGAAAGGGTATAGACAAGTAAATTTATGCCGACCTGAAAAGCGTCACTTGGAAAAAGACTGTAGACCTGTGAATAATTGTGAACAGGGTCGCCATAAGTAAATGTCAATGTGTAGATCCACAAAAAAAGCGGAATTAACGAAACAGCCAGTACCGCCATCGCCACGAAAAACTTTGAAGTTCCGATCTTTTTCCTTAGAAATACAAGCCAGATGAAGAATGTTCCGAGGAGAATCGGAGCCGCCGTGTACTTGGTCATGGACGCCAAGGCTAGACCTAGCCCAGCAAGTGCAAGGTATTTGCGTTCGTCCAATCTCACCCACGACAGAAAGGAGAGCACGGAAACTGACATGAAAGACGTCAGCAAAATGTCCAAATGGGCAACTGAGCTGAAGAGCATATACCCATTAGTAGAGAGCAAGAAGACTAACGATATTTTTGCGACATCCCCGCCGTAGAGCCTCTTAGACACGTGGTATAAGAAGCCCATGCAGAGAACTGAAGCAAATACGGACACAAGCCGCGGCATAAAAATGAGACCAGCCATGAGATACCAGCCAAGCGGAGGATGGGGAACCCAAGAAAGCATAGGGTTGATCGGGTTCAAAGGATCGTGGCTGGCGATCTGCGCCAATTCAATATAGACATATTCGTCTGCCCATAGAGGAGAGACAAAAGCCAGATACGTCGTGAAAACTAGGAAGACCGCTACAAAGATCCAGTGAAAGTACAGGTTGAAAAAATGTCTCGTGCTAATGTTCGGTAGCCTTCTTTCCCTGCTTTTCTTAATCAGCTGGATCTTTATTGGTTGGGAGAACTATTTATCTTTAGGTCTCTCTTCTGTCCGTACTGTTCTGGGCGTTCCATGTTTCTTCGCCACTTTTGGAGGAAGACGTGATCCACATCAATCTCTATCCCTTTTGTCTTTTCCACAAGCCCAATGAAGTCAAGAATGTAGAAGATCGTGTCTATCAGCTCCTCGCTCACGATGTCCCAGCTCGCACCCTTCTTGTAAGCGTCAGATGCCTCGCCGAGCTCAACAAACGCCCACAAAAGTTTCTGCGTCAAAGCCGTTTCGTCATTGGGAAACCCTTTTGCCGCCACAAGCGTTCTTACAAGATGTTTGGCTTCGTTAAAGGTGCATCTTTCCACATTTTGGATCTCCGTCGCGTTCACCATGCAGTCTCACGCATCCACAATCGTTCCGTATGCAGATACATACCCCTATGTTGAAGAAAAATATAAAAGGGCGCATTGAGATATTTATTATGGCGCAGAGGGGAGTAAATGTCGGCTTCTGAATCTTGGGAAAATGAATGCTGTCGATGTGGCAGCGAAGTCAAGGTCAGGCTGTACCCCGGAAAAAGAGCATGCCACATTACGTGTGGCCCCTGCCTGTACCCGGTCAACCCACACTGCATATCATGCGAAATTGTCACCCATTGCGCATATGCGCTGGATTATCTGAAGAGTATAGAACCTAACGGCATTAAGAAAGGTTGCTATTTTGAAGAGCAGCTGACCGGCGAAGAAACGCTCTTCCACACCCTGCAGTTCGTAGACGCAAGCCAAAACCTCGCGGAGAGCATGGGCAAAGAAAAATACTTAGAATACTTGAAGAAGACGAATTTGGGAAGCGCATGCCTTAAAAGATAGCGTCTTGCGACCCCTTACGTTAGCTATTCGTTAACCGCCCACCGACTTCCCCTCCCCTCTCCGCCGGCGTAAGCCATGCCCACATAAGGAGCATCCCTGATTCTTCGCTCTTATCGCATCGTCTGGGTCTACGGTTTCAGCGTTTTCCAGTTTGTTCCTTCAGACGTGTCTTCTAATGTGAAGCCGATCATTTGGAGGCGTTGCCTTATCTCGTCGGCTGTCTTCCAATCTTTTCTGTTTCTCATTTCTTCCCTCAGGTTTATGACGAGTTCCATGAGGCTCTTCACAGCGTCTGATTGGTCTCTTCTTGTTTCTTCTTCCACGATTTTGATGCCGAGCACGTCCAAGAGACGCTCAAAAGTCTCTGCGACCGCTTTTTTCGTCTTTACCTCTATTTCGCTGTTCTTTTCGGTGTAAGCGTTCATTGTCTTAGCGATCTCAAATATTGCCGCTATCGCAGGGGGCGTGTTGAAGTCGTCGTCCATAGCCTCCTCGAATCTGCGTCTCGCCGCATCAGCTTCTGACAATAGCTGCTCTTCTTCAGATGTGCGTTCCTTTCTTTCTGCAAGAGCCGTGAACCTTTCTAATGCGTTGGATAGCCGTTCAAGGTTTGTTGTTGCGAGTTGCAGGCTTTCCTTGTTGAAGTCAATTGGGCTCCTGTAATGGGCAGAAGCCAAGGCAAGCCTGAACGCTGGGGGCTTGCACATTTTTAGGGCATCCCGAACAGTCAGAAAATTTCCAAGAGACTTCGACATCTTCTCTCCATTGACAGTGACCATCTTATGATGCAACCAGTACTTGGCGAAAGGCTTACCTGTGATTGCTTCTGATTGTGCTATTTCGTTTTCGTGATGGGGAAATATGAGTTCTTCACCACCCGTGTGGATATCCAAGGTTTCGCCTAGATACTTCATAGCCATGGTTGAGCATTCAATGTGCCAGCCGGGTCTTCCCTTTCCCCAAGGGCTATGCCAGCCGGGTTCTCCCCTTTTCTGTTTCTTCCAAAGGGCGAAGTCCGCAGGGTTCCTCTTCTTCGGGTTGACTTCTACTCGGGCACCGGCTTCTAATGCTTCAGCACGGTTTCCTGAGAGTTTCCCGTATTCCTCAAACTTGGCGGTGTCAAAATATACATCGCCGTCTAGTTGGTAAGCGCATCCCTTCTTGATTAGGGTTTCTATTGACTCGATAATGTCTGGGATATGCTGGGTAGCACGTGGATTTACTTCAGGCTTCTTTATGTTCAGTTGTGACATGCCTTCAAAATAGACATCGCTGTATATTTCGCCGAGTTGCTGAACGCTCAGCTTGGTTTCTTTGGCTCTTTTTATCATCTTGTCATCGATGTCGGTTACGTTGCTGACCAGCCTAACCTTAAAGCCTTTATACTCAAGGTAGCGGCGGACAACATCGTATACTATTAAGGGCCTCGCGTTTCCTACGTGAATGAAATCGTAGACCGTGGGTCCGCAGACGTACATGCGCACTTCATCACTACGCAGCGGGACGAACTCTTCCTTTTTGCGCCCAAGCGTGTTGAAAACTGTTAAAGCCATCTTTGCATCCCGCGAAAGGTTCACTGAATAAGAGACATGATCCGTTGCGGATATAAATATGATGATGTTGAAAAAAGCGAAAACATCTTTGTGCCTTAATTATCTTGAAAGATTTTTTTGATGACTCTAGTTTTTGCGTCGGATTCTGTCTAGGACTTGTAGGAGCTTTTCTCTGCTCTTGCCCCAGGTGAATATTATGCAGATTGTGAATGACACGATTGCGATTATTGTTGACAGAACCATTTCCTCAACGAACGCGCTCATCTGCGTAAAGAAGAAACCTCCTACGGCTGCTCCAAGCGAGTACCATAGGGTCTTTCCGATTGCCTCCACAAGCAGGAACCGTCTCAAAGGAAAACGTGCCGATCCGGCGAGGAGAACGAGCGGCACATCGGGTAAAGGCGAAGCCGCTACAACGAAGAGCGCGACGATGCCGTATTTTTCGACCCATCGGGAGACAGCGTCCTCCTTTTTTGTGTTGTCTAAGGCGTCTTTTATGCCTAAGCCCAAATAGTATGTTGTGAGCTCACCTATTGCCGCACCTATCCCAGTTACCAAGCCCAGCAGCAAAGGAAAATATTGGACCGTAAGCGTGAGGAATGCTGGTACGAACATGTCTCTTCCGATGACTGTTATGTGGCTGAACATGGCTGCCAAGAATATTCCGATGAGACCTGTTTCACGCAGAAGGCTGCCCGCTATGAGCGTCTCGTAAAGAATAGCGGCAGACAGTACGGCTGCAATGGAAGCGCCGGCTATGTTCACGAGTACTCTTTTTTCCATTGTTTTTCAGCCAACATGTTTCGTAGATTTTTGGAGAGCTTCCGAGCCATTCTTAATGGTGGTGTCAACGATCAGAGTACACCGCCGATATTAAAGTTCCTCTGCAAAGAGCCATTAGGCGGCTGAAGTGGCAGGCGACAAAGTTAAATCTGGAGACTGTCTAATTTATTAGTTGGGAGGAAATGGTTTATGGTCTCGAAAGAATTGTTGGACCAGTTGAACAAAGGGATAGCCCGCGAGATACAGGTCGCAATACAGTACATGTGGCAGCACGTTCAATGGAAGGGCATAAAAGGGTTCGCCGTAAAGGACGAACTGAAGCAGATAGCCATATCCGAGATGAAGCACGCTGAGACCATTGCTGAGAGGCTTTTCTACCTTGGAGGAACGCCGACAACAAAGCCTGACCCCATCTTCGTCGGGGGAACATTGAAGGAAATGATTGAACGCGACAAGAAGGATGAAGAGACAGCGATAAGCCTTTACAAGGCAACAATAGCCATGGCTGAAAAAGAAGGCGACGTGACCACAGCCGAAATCTTCAGAGACATCTTGGAAGATGAAGAAGAACACCACGACACCTTCACAAGCCTACTAGAAGAAATCTAGAAAAAGAAACAGGCGGACAAGACAGATCTGTCCACTTCACCCACTTTTTTTGTGTTGTATCTTTCATTGTTTCAATAGTGGCATTGCTTCTTTATGTTCGTGATAAGATTAAGGTTGAACCCGTCATTCAGCAAGTATTCGTTAGGAGGTTGGATGAAAATCCGCCTAGTCATCTGATTCAAGCTTTCATAGTCAACATCGGAGAAAAGAAAGCAAAAGACCGTAATGTTGAGCTACATGTCAATGGGAAAGGTGAGTTCTGTGTTTGGGGGTTTGTGGTTAAGTTTTAATCCTCAAACCTGAATAGGTTGTAAGATAGACCTGCAAGGAGTAAGAAACCTTGAACTATGATGAGGCTAACGTGGGAAGAGTATTCATCCTCAGACTGGATGATGGTGAAATCATACATGAAGTCATCGAGTCGTTCGCGGCAAAAAAGTACATTTCCAGTGCACTCTGCTTCTTCGTAGGCGGCGCAGAAAACAAAAGCAAAATCGTGGTTGGACCAAAAGACGGCGATGCCCCAAAAATAGAACCAATGACAACCCTTTTGAAAGGAGTGCATGAAGCGTGTGGCGTCGGCACAATCTTCCCTGACGAGTCAGGCAAACCTAAATTGCATATGCATGCAAGTTTTGGAAGAAACGATAACGCAGTTACTGGCTGCGTGAGGATGGGCGTTGAAGTTTGGTGTATCGGCGAGGTAGTTATCCTTGAATTAACTGGCAGTTCAGCTAAAAGAGTAAAAGACAAAACTACAGGATTTGAGCTTCTAGAAACCAACTAAGGTTGGGTTAAAAATTTAGTTCTTAAACTTGGCGGTTGTTTTTCGTGTTGGGTTGGTGTTTTGGTTTTTTTGTGTCGCAAAGCGGAATCGGCATTGCGTTACAAATGAGTGGTGTTCCTTTTTGATTATCAAATGAGTCAGGGTCTATCCATCATCTGGCGGGCAGAACTATAGGCTTCTCATTTGTCAGTGACTGACAAAACAGAAAAAAATTTGTCAGACAAATCTACAAGGGTCTTCTCAGCTCAGCGCCCGCTTCAGTAGCATATGCAATAGAGCCTAGAATATTTTCCATCGGACAAGTCTTCTGAGAACAAACTCCGACAAAGACTTGACAGAATCCTACGGCGGTTTTCTTTTATACTCATCAGCCTTATGATCATGAAGGAACAGAGATGGCTGGCACTCGGAAACTGGCGGAATCTATCGGGCAACTGAAGCAGACAGAGGTCGGCGGCTTAGTGGAAGCCCGATTGCAGGAGTTTAGGGAAAACTTCGAGAAGCCAAGTGATGAAATATTCAAGGAGCTCTGCTTCTGCATACTTACCGCGAACTTCAGCGCCGAAAGAGGAATAAAGATCCAAGAAGCCATAGGAGACGGATTTCTAAGACTTTCAGAGCCTCAACTCGCGAAGGAACTGCGCCGCCTCGGCTACCGATTCCCAAACACCCGGGCAAAATACATCGTGGAGGCAAGGAAGCACAAAGACCTGCTGAAGGACGTACTGGTGTCGTCCCAAGATGCATGTGAAGCCAGAGAGTGGCTGGTCCAGCACGTGAAGGGCATTGGATACAAGGAGGCAAGCCACTTTCTGAGAAACATTGGCAATAAGGATGTCGCCATCATAGACTTCCACATACTCAATCTTCTGGCAAGATGCGGCTTGACCGAGAAACCGAAGACCCTTGGCAGAAGACGATATTGCGAGATCGAACAGCTGCTGAGAAAAATTGCTGAGAAGGCAAACCTAGACTTGGCGGGGCTTGACCTTTTTCTGTGGTATATGGAGACGGGCAAGATACTGAAATGATCAGCTCACTTTTCTGCGTCTGAAGACCACAATCGGTTTGTGCTTCAAACTTTTGAGCATACCCCACGTGACCTCCGTCAAGTCGACACCGAAGGCTTCAGCCATATCCCACACTGTCCGCCCTGCGCCTGAACCACGACACCTATGCGCGGCTTCAGCCAAATCTAAGGCTAGATCAACATCAATCTCTGCGCCGGCTACAGCTAGAGGCGTAGACCTTCTCTTCAGATTGAGCGTTCTGCCAGCAACGTAGGCAAAGAACCCGAAGAAGGAGTAGATGCCCCGTAGATGGCTCGGGCGGTGGGTAAAGTGGAAGCCGCCTAAAGAGTAGGTCTTGTCTGTATCCACGATCATGACTGTGAATTTTTTCCCATATTTATGCTCCAAATACAGGCGGATCTCTTGCGCCACATCTTGAGGGTTCTCAAGTGGAAGGCTAACATAGGCATACGGGAGGTTGCTGGCATCTATGCCGCCTTCGGAGCCCCACATAAGAGCCTGCGGGAAACTGGCATACCAAAGGGCTACCTGCTTATGAGCACCACCCTCCTTCGACGGATAGTTCCTCAGCCTGCTAACGTTTTCTGGCTTCAGGTGACAGAGGACTCCCAAGAGATAGCCCCACACATGCCTCGTCCACAGCGTTGCGAGGAACCTTGCGAGAGAAGACGGCTTGACGGAACCCTCGTCTATTATGCGTCCCTTAACCGTGCACAGGGCTTTTTCTGAAACAACAACGATGTCCCCTTCGCTAACCTTTCCTCCCAGAGCATCCGCTATCATCCCCAAGTAATCGTCGCCCGGTATCCAGTAGCCGGTCGCTATGGCTTTGGCGGAATATCTGAGTTTCATCTTCTGACTTAGAAAAAGTGCAGCCAAAAGTCTCTTAAGTGGCTGCCAGCTTCTCTGGCCTCACGCGGCCGAAGACCGCACTAACTCCAGTGACGGAGCAGGGTTTAACTTCCGAGTTCGGAATGGGTTCGGGTGGGTCCCCCGCCCTGTGGCCGGCAACCAAGACTTCTTGTTGTTTCTGCCCTTTTTAACTTTTCGTTTTTCTCTATTTTATCCGTATGCGACTATGTCACGAAGGAGTCTCACTCTTTCACCTATCTTGGCAGACAGACCCAGAAGAAGAAGGGAAAGCAGCATCAACACTGCAGCTGCTGAGAAGGTTGTGAGAAAGCTTAGGCTGTATGAGAGATATCCCGAAATCAGGGTGCCTACAAAGGAAAAAAGACCGCCTATAGCGCTGTACATGCCGAGCGTTTCGCCCTGTCTTTGAGGGTTCAGTGTTCTGAATACGAGGGTAGAGACCGCGGTGTTGTAGAAAGCCCATGAACCTCCCAGAATTGGGAAGACTGCTAGATTCAGCGCTACCAAGGCGCCGCCCTGAAAGAGCGTTATGAAGATGCCTATGGCAAGGATTGTGCCGAACCTGACTGTTAGAAACAATTTTGCGGTGTCAACAACGCCGTGGTGTTCAAAGAACCTGCTTCTATTGACATAGTAGTACACGATGGTCTGCATTACCGTATTGGAAAGAGTTATCAAGAATATGCCGTTCTCGGAGATGCCGTTCTGCCGCAAAGCAGGCGCATAGGACGTACTGAACAGGTATACAGCAAAGTTGAAGATGAAGACCGAGAAATACAGAAACGGAACCTCTCTGAGGAAGGTCGTCCGCAGCATTTTGGCGAATCTGCGGAGGTCCAGCAACGTTGGAGCATTGAGGAGCACGATCGGGAGAGCACGCAGCCTATGAACGAACACTTCCCTGCTAAATAGAAGGACTTTTCTTTCGAAGAACACCTTAGGCTCCTTCACCAACCTCAGAACTAGAACACCTGAAACCAAGGCAAAGATGGCGCTTAGGGCAATGAGACCTCTGACGTCGTAGAACAGAGACCATACGAATCCGATTATGACCCCCGCATCGTAACCAACAAGCGAAACAAAGGAAAGCCTAGCGATCATGCCGGGCCACGCATCTCTGCTGAAGCTCTCCATGATGAGAAGGTTGACAGCCGGAACCGCGGCAACCGACACAAGCCCATAGAATACTAGAAGAACCGGCAGTAAACTTAGGCTTGTGAACAGGTGTATGAGAATCAGCGCGGCGCCCGTGCTTAGATAAGAGAAGACTATGTAGCCTCTTCTGCGCGGGTAGACATCCATGATATAGCCCCAGATCAGTGCTCCGGGTACTAGAGAGAGGATGTACGCGGATGTCAACAAACCTACATCAACAACATTGCCGCCCAAATTCAAAATATACAGCGGCAGAAGCGTTAGGAAGATACCGCCCTGTGCGTTTACGGGCGCGAATGCCCAGAGCCACGTCGTCTTGTGTTCTGCTTGGGGCATGAAAGAAGAGATGAAAACGAGACGATAAAAACTTTGTCAAGGTCTCAAATTGTCAACCCAAGGCTAAATCTGAACAATTAAAGCCTACGCAGTCTCTGCTCGATTCTCTGCACCCACTTTTCCTATGAGATCCGTGAGGCATCTTCAAGATTTGCCATTTGGTCTGTGGGAGTATCTTCCCTTTTTCAGGCATGTCTCTATTATCGCGCTGAGGTTTTCCTTCTTCGTACCCCTGAGCGGGGTGGCAGTGGTCTCTAATACAAATCCGCCTCCGGCTGCAGCTCGCGACAGGACATCTAGACATGAGGCTTCAATGTCAGCCGGTCTGCAGGTTTCCAGAAGCCCATGTTGGATTCCTCCGATTATGCAGGTCTTGCCCTCAAGGATTTCTTTCGCTTCGTCGATCCATATGTCTCCTTGGGGCGGTTCCTCAACTGGATGCAGGGAATCGGCACCGATGTCAACGAAGTCCTTCAAAATTCTGCGAACTTTCTCGTGACAGTGAACGCCGTATAGACCGCCTTGGCTGTGGACGAATTCTGCGATCTTGCGGTTATGTTTGACGACGAGGCTTCGGAAGAACGGTGGCGGCAGGAATGTGTTTACGTATTCTGGTCCTGAAACCTCCACTATCAAAGGTTCTTGGATATCTCCGAGTTCTGTAAAAATGTACTCGAGACAGTCTATGATCCTTGCCTCAATTATGCTCAAAGTCTCCTCCATGAGCGACTGTTTCAAATAGCACGCCTTCACGAAGTTGTTCAGGGAAAAAAGAGGCGCAACAACACCGACAGGGTCAGAAGAAATCAAAAAGACCAAGCCTCTATCTCCAATGTGCCGGAACCATTTGGTTGCCACTTCCAGACGGGGTCTAAGAGGGCGGTACGGTATGGACATGACCTTTTCTAAGTCTTCCTCACTTTCTACGAGCGGCTTTATTATCCAAGACCCTGTTGCGCTGTTGGTGTCCATGACTGAGGTTGTCAGCTGCCCCTTCGGCGTGGCAATGGTCTTCTTTCGGATGACCTTCCCATCCACTAGCTGTGTTTGCGTGTTCTCTTTCAAGGTTTCAGGGTCAACAAATAGGAAGCTTCCAAACCCCTTTCTAAAGATCACATCGGTCTTTTTCATGGCATAATTGTAGAACTCGGTTCCCAGAACATTCTCAGAATTAGGATTCAGCCGTATGGAAACGGGAACCCTGTCCGACTCCTCGCATCTCAAGGCGTCTAACAGCCTTTTTCTGCCGTTCATGACCATTGCATTGGTACCTCAGGAACACTGCGAAAGTGGTTTCGGTTGAACAGTTCTCACTGGCGTGCTTATATGTTTTTGTGGATGAGAACTGTTTGATTCTTTGAAGCTTTGTCGTTCTGCCATAGGCTCACTTAGACAGGAAGCTTCAGAAACCTATATATTTCAAAATGTGGGATTTGAATCTGGTGACATGGGGCTGTAGTCTAGCAGCAGCCTATCCACCCTGCGAGGGCTGCTGGAACGGCATGACGACAGTTAAAAGAAAAGGGCGATAACCGTTAAGGGCTCCAGAAAGCAGAAAAACGAATCTGCGGACCATTCATTGGGATGAAGAAGTTTTGGAGCTACGAAGAAACCCGTAGGCCGCCGGTTCAAATCCGACCAGCCCCACCACAATCGAACCGACCCCACTGCCGAAACCCTTGACTTCGGTATGTGGCTTTTGAAAAGAGGAAATAGAGAAAGCACTATAGAACGAAAAATTCGTTATTTGAAAAGCCTCAGTGGAGACCCTGAAAGCATGATTCAACAAGTCCTACAGAAACAGTGGACAGACCTGAGCAAAAGCAAGGCTCTGGAAGTGGTCTTTCAATACTCCACATTCTTAGGCATACCTATAGAGAAACCAAAGTTCCGAGCCTATGACAACAGAGAAACATATGTGCCCTCTCCGTCAATGGTTAAGCAATTGCTCTACAGAATAAAGAGCCTCAAATTGAGAAGTGCGATTCTGATAAGCATAGAGACGGGAGCAACACGGCAAGAAGTCTGGAACCTTACATGGAAGGACGTGAACCTTCAGAACAGAACCATAACCATACATGGAGTAAAGGGTCACAGAACCACAGTTTACCCAATGAGTGAAGAACTTCTAACCCTTCTCATGCAGTTGCCAAGAAACGAGGGGCGGGTCATTCAGAAGAAAGCCGCTAAATATTTGAACCATTCCCTCACGGACTACAGGAAAAGGCTTGCTAAAGAAACGGGGAATACGGACTTCGATAAAATACACTGGCACACACTGCGGCATTATGCGATTTCGTGGAAGTATTTCAGGTGCAAGGACATAATCGAGACCCAAAGATTTGCGAGGCACTGCAATATCCAGAATACCCTCAAGTATGTCCACATCATCAAGGCATGGATTAAGGAAAATGAGTTCGATGTCGTCTATGCCGAATCCAAAGAAGAACTAACAAAATACCTAGGTGAAGGTTGCAGTCTCGTAACCAAAACAGAATGGGGATATTGTCTAACTAAACCAAAATCTATTGTTGAAGGATGGGAAAAACAATGAACCTTGATAAAATTAACCATGTTATCGCTCTGTGCGGTTGGGCAAGTTTCTTCTTTTCCATGTTAGCACTTGCGGTATTGCTGGTTCCCGTTGCTCCAATATCAGTAGTGTTCTTTATTCTTCCCTTATACGTCTCTGGTAGAATGTCTATGCGATTGTTAAGGTCAAAACCCAAGCAAACATATAGAGCGAAAATATTCAGCAAAAGCGAGGAACGCTTTTGGCTGGAATATGATGCGGACCCGATTTATTGGTGATTCATGCCCAAAAAGGGCTTGTTTTTCGATTTGAAACAAAAATTGTAGAACAATGCACATCAGCAACTACAATGTAGTATTTTACGTGATTGATATGAGTAAAAGCCAATTTGGTAATTTGAGGCTTAAGCGGTCAACAATAGAAACGGTTCATGCTTACAAAGCGGATAGGCACCTAAAAAGTGCAGAGAAAGCGATTTTCGATATGATGCGGAAGGCTCTCCAATACGAGGCTCTAGCCCAAACATACATCAAAATGAAGGTGAAAGAAGATGGCAACTGAGGCAGAGAAACGGAAATTGGACGAATTGAAAAAGCACGGAGAAGAAGCAGGGCAAGCACTGCAAAAAATTGTGCACGAACATATCGTCCGAATTGAGGACGGTAAAAAAGAACCGCAAGGTCAACCAAATCCTGAATTGGTGAATGAGGCACTGGACCAGTTCGAACAGGAAAAAGAACTTCTCTTAGAACAAGCGGATAGGCTAGGCTACAAACTCAGCGAATCCGACATATCAAACCCGTATGATTTGGAGTTTCACAAGGGACGAATTAGCCTCTTAGAGGAAAATAAGCCACAGCAAAAGCCAACGGGTAAAGTCAGGTTTACAGGAAATCAGAACCCTAACCAAGCGGAGCAATGGGAAAACCCACAAGCAATGGTTGAAGCCTTAGTCCAAAGAAAGGAACTAGCCGAGATTGAATCGCTCAAGAAGAATCCCAATGCCGAAGTTGTCAAGGCGGGAAAGAAAGCCGAAGAAATGATTGAAAAACTTTGGGCTAGTGCAATGGAAGGGAAACGCCCTCTCACATTACAGCGTAAATTGACTTGGGAAGAGAACCCAAAAGACGTGAATCCAAACTACGAGCCTGACATCAAAAAATTGAAACTTATGCGGTGATGTGAAATGTCAAAACCTTTAGAATCAGAAATAGAAAATCTTGCTTGGAAATTGGACGGTAAACACGTTGAAATTATTGTCCCGCTTTTCGAGTGGGTTCCTACAGAAATGTTGAACGTCAAGACCATGAAGAAACAGACTAGACTTGTTTGGGGCTACACTGGACGCAAGACAGTAAGCCTATTTCAACAAGCCCGTAGCGGTGCTCCGTTAGGCATTTTGACAGAACCAGCAGAGTATGAGTTACAAGCCGTTCCTAAGAGCAATAAGAATCCTTCAGGGTTCCGAAAGGTCAGAAAAAGAGTCAAGGCGAGCGGTCTTACATGTTGTGCGGTCAAATTGTCGAGCCTAACATATGGCTCCGCAAGCATGGCATTGCCGATATCGCCTGACAGCCTGCAAAAGTTAATCGAGCAGAACTATGCCCAAGGAAACTTTATCGACAGTGGAGCGTCTGCAAAATTCGTCATGATTCGAACTAACGACTTAGAACGGCGGATGGAACCACAAGAGGGAGACCACTGGGTAGTTCTCAGAACGCTAAACCCGAAGGCAATTAAAGGATTGGTTATTCCAGTCAACGATGCCGAAAAACGGTCAGGGAGTAGTTGGCGGGAAATCGGAGCCAACCAAGACCCCATGATGCAAGCCGTCCTAGAGGAAATCAGTGGCGATTCTCATGGATGACAGCGAGCGAAGAAGATACTTTCGAGTTTATCGAAGACTTTCGAGACGGTTGGGGAGAGCACCGACACCAGAAGAACTCAGCGAAGCAATTGAGCAAGAGAAAATATCCGAGAAAATCATGGAGAAACAACCAGAGAAACCCAAGGGAAAATGGCATGGACGAAAACCTTGGGAAGAACCTGAACTAAGCCAAGAAGAAATCGATAAACAGGACGAATCGTTTTTTGAGGGTATGGGTATTATTCCAGAATCGTCAGCACGGGGACACCGCATGTTCGACAAGGAATTCATGAAGAAAGCAGACCCAGACGAAGATGATACACGCCCAGTCGAATTACGCAAACCGCCCGACATCAGCATCGATTACGAGGAAATTAACATAAGAGGGCTTGCAAGCGATGAGGACATCAATAAATTACGCAAAGTTCGGGATGGAAGGGCTGACAAAACCTTACCAAAGGAATTCGGCTTAGCCGATGTTTGTCCACTATGTGGAAAAACAATCTTAGAATGTCGTTGCGACAGGGAACCGAAGGACGAGTCGTTAAAAATTTGGTAATCATGGGAAAGGAGCACGGCACGAGTGGGCTACCTATTGCCCACATGACATTCACCTGTTTTGTGCCGTGCTTCCCCAAAGTAAACAAAAATTGTCCAAATATACAAATAAGCAAGTTCTACTTTGTTCTACATATTGGGGAATAAGCCATGTTTGATGACGTTTCGGAGTTTCTGGCTGGAATCGAGGTTGGTTTCAGGAAAGCCATGAAAGTATTCGAGGAAACCGTTGAAAAGGAAAAAAAGAAGGCTTACAAGGCTGGATGGATACGGGGCAAGCGGGAAACCAACAGCGAATCTTCCAAGCACAACAGGGAACTAGCCGAAGCACTCGAAAAAGATGGTTTAACCCTAAAAATTGTTGAGAGGTAGTTAAAATGCCACAGGATGATAGGAAACCAAATCCGAGAGTGTCCGAGTTCGAGAAAAGCCAAGAGATGGAAGTCTGCAAGGCTTGCGGAGCACTTCATGAGTTCGGAGAGCGATGTCCAGTCTGCGGAATTACGCACGAAGAATATCGGAACCGATTCAAAAAGTATGGTGCAACAAGCCAATAACGCTTGACTTGACGAATCCACATGGAGAGGGCAATGGGTTCTCGACTCCTCAACCCGTTGCCCTCTCAAACTTACTTTGGAGTGAAACATATGCAATATCGAAAAAACTTAGGCGAGCGTCCGAACTGTCCACGTTGCGGTAGTCCTGACCCGTTTAGCACTAGCCGCTATTGGTGCTGTTCGGTTTGCCACAGGAAATATTCCAAGTCGCCTCGAAAGGAAATAAGTCCAGAAGAACTAGAAAGACAACGAAGAGAAGCCGAAAAAGTGAAGGCGTTTTATCTAAAACAAAAAGAAGAGGAACGACAAGAACGTGAGCGACAAGCGAAGATTCAAAGTCTTGAGGTAGAATACCGCAAGAAAAGAGCAGAATTGGAACACTACTATTTTACTGGAGAAGTTTTTGAAGTTGACCTAGAAACGGGCGAAGAACGGCTTCTTGACTATGAAGAAAAAATCCAACGCATGGCTGAGAAACTTCCGCCCTTGCCGAAGGAACTTGACGAAAAAATCCATGAATATGCCTTACATGGGGAACCCAAAAACATGAGGATTCAGGTTACATTAAAGCCCGTTCCCCGAAAAAAGCGGGAAATCGAAGGCTGGGAGCAAAAACTGATTGACAAGCGTCCAGTCCAACCGTAGAAGGTGAAAAGATGAACATAGAGGATTTGGAAACAAAAAGAGATGAACTGTTACGCCGATATGAACAGATGATAGATGACCCTAACACTCAAAAATACCAACTCAGGGAAACAAGGTTTCTAATCGCAAACATAGAACGCCAACTAAAGAAGGCAATGAAACAACAAACTGAAGAGGAAGAATCACAATACTTCGAAAAAGATTCAATCATACCCGTAGAAGACCGCAAAGACTTCATAAGAAGGACTAAAGAAGCCAAGTTGATGGAACAACGGCGAAAGAGGCGATATCAAGAAATGAGTCGAAAACAAGCCGAACTATTCATGGAGAATCCCGATAAATTCCCCTTGCTGAAGAAACAACATGAAGACGGAACATATGACCCTCAAAAATTAGTCGATTAATTCCCAACATAGGGAAATAATTAATCGGTTAATCATCATCCTAACCAATAATTAATCCAAGAATTTTCATAATTCGGCATTCACATTATCCGATGGTCCACAGGGCTGTGTGTTGTTAATCCATATTTTAGGACGGTAAGGGGGTTCAGGAGCGGTAATTTATTCGTGTTTGTGTTAACGCTTTTTCGTGCCTATTTGCCTCAATACGGCTCGAATATGAACTGATTCCTTAATTTAGGATAGAATCATTTATATCTCACCTTCCCCATGATATTGTGTAAGGTTGACACAAAGATGGACGGAGCAACGATAACTAACCCGAATATAGAACTTAGATATGTATTATGAGAAATTTTCATGAGTGACTCCACGAACCAACATAAAGATAACATATGCTTCTTAAATTAAGGAATTTAGTCCCACATCTTGTTTGGGGCTTTGTTGACACGTTGACAACTATGCCCCATAACACTGTTATACGCTCATGTGAATCCTTACTTGAATGTTGTTGTCGATTAATCCGTAAATTGTCAGGGAAATCCAGCAATAATTGGGGAAAACCCAGCCAAATTCTTCATTTAAGCACTCGATTTTTCAATAGTTAGTCCCGAAAATTCCGATTTGCCAAAAACAGGTCAGGGAGTGTTTTACGCTGTGCGTCAGTTAATCAGGTCAGTATACTGGGTCAATCAATACTAACACCACTAAAAAATTCAAAAATCCTATCCTAAATAACAGATTGAACACTGTATACGGGGGTGTTCAACGTTCAAATGTTCAAGACTTCCGATTCATAGACTTTGGTTTGAGACCTAACTTCTCGAATAATTCTGTCCTTCTTACGCCGTATTGAAATCTCAGCGTGAAAAGTATTTCAAAATCATTCGGATTATTGACTTCTAAATACTGGTCGCTCTTAGAGTTCCAATTTCGTTCTATGTCTTTGGCAAGACTGAACCAAAAACCTTTACGCCTATATGAGATTCTTATGCTGTTATCGAAGTGAATTAGAATTCGGTTTCCTTTATACATTGATGATTCGGCTATGTCGAATAGTTCCCAGTTTACGGGAATACAATAATGATAGATGTCTTCTTGTTTGGCTCCTTTTAGGGCGTGTTGAGCGTGTCTATTAACTGGTAGAACCGTTTGGAGTTCTAATCCATCCTTCATTTTGGCTCTGATGTAGAGGATTCCGCAAAACAGAGGGTCTAATCTTGGAGTTTGTTGTCTGTCTCGTGGATAATACTTGACCTTGAATTCAGTGGGATTATCGATATGCTTTAGAGGCTCATTCAGTAGTTTGAAAAGGTCAATTTTGTAATTGCTGTATTCGAGTATAGAATAGGATTTCGTGAGTTTCATCATGTATTCAACTAGGGGATTAACAAGGTATTGCTTACAATCCTTGATTAGCCATTTTAAGCGTCTCAATTCCTTGAGATGTTCAAAGAGACTGCTTTCAGGTTCGATAAATTGCTGGTGAAGTTCAGAGAAGAATAGCCTCTTATTCATGAGAAGTTCTTTCAATATTTCCCCATAGATTGAGTTATACCGTGTGCGGGTATTTTGGAGTTCCGCTACCGTTAGTAGTTCAATATCCTTTCTTGGACGACCCCGCTTAACGCTTGTTTTTACTACTTTCCTTATAAATAAGTCTCTATTTTGTGGATTATCTATTATGAATGGACTATCTAACTTAAGATGCTGGACTTTGTGTATTTTCTTGTTTGTGATAGGGTTGATTGAGTAGTTAGGATTAGTGGTGATTATAGACTTGATACCGTGATTGGTGAGTATGGACTTGACAGTGTGATTGGGACTGATGATTACGTGATTGATTGCCTCACGTGGTGTGGCATCGCACACGCCAAGGGACTGGACTGACCCGTTGACTTCCTTAATTGAATCGCTTGTTGGTTCCATTTTGTGCTTAGTCCCTCATTTCCGTTTAATTTTGACCGTATTCAGTATGATTAAGTCTGTTATAAGTTTCTTCATTGAAAATAAGCACTACATTGTGATGTAATTGACTACAAGGCGTGATTATCGCTCGGTTGCTGTGAACGGCTTCCATCACCTAATCGCCGTTCAATTATAGATTCTCATGCAACTAATAAAGGATTCGCATGATTATTGCGAAATCAGTAAATTGATTACGAAAACCGTAAGATTTATATCTAAGTTAGGATATACATATTTTGCTTAGTCCGTTGGGTTCGGGTTTGGGAATTGGTTCCTCTCAACGCTCGAATCCAACACAAAACTTTTCAATTACGGAAGCAAAAAGACTTAAAATAAACCTCACTAAAAGATAAATGGACTAACATGATTACAGAGAAATTGATGAAAGAGGATTTTCCTATAGAGTCCATAATAAAAGGTAAGAAGGTTCTCTATAACAAATCTTTCAGAGAAGGTTACGACATAGTTCTTGCTTGTAATGATGTTCTGGAATTTATAAAAGATGTCACGGTTAAGCCTACTCTGATTGTGACTTCTCCGCCCTACAACATAGGTAAAGCCTACGAGGAAAGAGTGGAGTTAAAAGAATATCTTTCATGGCAAAAAGATGTTGCGGAGCAATGCGTGAAGATATTATCGCCTCAAGGAAGTATTTGTTGGGAAGTCGGGAACTATGTAGAAGAGGGAGAAGTCTTTCCGCTTGATTTCTTCTTTTACCGAATATTCAAAAGTTTGGGATTGAAACTAAGGAACAGAATAGTCTGGCATTTTGGGCACGGTCTTCATGCAAGCAAAAGATTCTCTGGACGATATGAGGTTATTCTATGGTTTACGAAAAACGATAATTATATTTTCAATCTGGATGCTGTGAGGATTCCACAGAAATATCGAGGGAAACGTGCATATAAGGGTCCAAACAAGGGAATGCCAACAAGTAATCCCTTGGGCAAGAATCCTGAAGACGAATGGGAAATAACGCTTCAAGATTGGGAAAAAGAGATTTGGGAAATTCCAAATGTCAAATCTAACCATCCTGAAAAGACGATGCATCCTTCGCAATTCCCTATAGAGTTGGTCGAGAGGCTTGTCCTCGCTCTGACAAATGAAGGGGATACCGTTTTTGACCCTTTTCTCGGAGTTGGTTCAGCATTAATAGCCGCACTACTGCATGAAAGAAAGGGCATAGGTGTAGATAAAGAGAAGCAATACACAGATATAGCCTACGAAAGAATTGGTGATGCTTTACGGGGCACTCTAAAGAAGCGTCCACTTGGAAAACGAGTCTGGGAACCAAAAGGTAATGAGAAAGTCGTGAGAGAACCTGAAGAATGGAAAGCAAAAAGTCTTTCTGATTTTACTAAATGAGATGCGTCTGTTTAGTTCTCTTCACAACATCAATGCCCATTACCAAAACTGGGATGTCTATATCGCTAACGCCTCTGTATTCTAAATCGGTCTTCATCTGTTCAAGGTATGAAACACCAGTTGACATTTCTTTTTGCATACTCAACATGGGAACAATTTCAACGCCAGCATCAATTATTCCTTGCTTTGCGAAAATCGTCATTTTGGCAGAAACGTTATAGACCATGAAGGCATACTTTCCAAACTGAACTTCTACTCCAACCTTATTCTTCACAGCATCCATTTCTCTGAATCCGCTATGAGTCTCGCCCAATTCTGGAACAGTTGTATCAACGTTTATTCTGACCGTCTTCCAACCTCTATCCCTGAACAAACCGAGAAAAACCTTGTTCAGTCTCTTAGGAGAATAGAGCATCTTACCTTTCATTGTCTTTTCTAGGCTTTCCTTGGTCTTCAAAACCGAAGCATCAACAAGTGATATGATTTCCTTTATTTCTTCTAATTCTCTTTGATGATTTCTCTCTAGAAATTCCTTGCCGTTCTTATGCGAATATTCAGCGATAATCTCCAAGTCAATGCCCTCACGTTAGTTATCTTCGAAGCATCATTTAACATTTAAGAATTATCTTTCACAAGTTCTATAGTAATATTCCATTCAAGTTAAATGCATCCGTGCCATAGCCATTTATGGTGTTAGGTATGGAAACCAAAGAACAGAAACCCGTAAAGGACGCAAGGCTCTTCGAGCCTCTGAGCGAGGCGAGCACAAGCGAGCCGAGTGAACGGTTCAAATCCGACCAGCCCCACCACAACCTAGAACATTTTTCTATCAGAAAATTGAAGTTGATTTATGTTCCTGCTTGCATCTGAATCCGGAATCTTAGTTCTGTCGCGATAAGGGTTCCTATGGCTCTCCTGTTCCCTTCTAAGTCTGGAAATCTTGTCTTGTCGGAATTAGATCTCATGGCAACAAATTTAAATATGTGAATGTGTTTTCATCTGTCCTCAACGGAGGCACGGGGGTCAGCATTGCCCGACAAAAAAGACAAGGGACTAGGGGTCTTTGAGAAATACCTGACGCTTTGGATAGCTTTATGCATCGTCGCAGGCTTGCTCATCGGAAGGTTCTTTCCGCAATTCGGGCAGTTTATGGACTCTCTCAAATTCAGCGAGGTCTCTATTCCGATTGGTATCTGCCTATTCTTCATGATGTATCCCACGGTTCTAGGAATACAATTCAGCGACATCAAGAAGGCAGCAAGCAGACCAAAGCCTTTGCTCGTCACCCTGATTGCCAACTGGCTGATAGCTCCGCCTTTAATGACCCTTTATGCAAATCTTATGCTGACCGATCCCATGTACAAAGCCGGCATCATACTGCTGGGCTTGTCTCCGTGCACTGCCATGGTCATGTGGTGGATGTTTCTAGCGAAAGGCGACATGGCACAGGGACTCGTAAACACTGCAATCAACGCGTTGCTGATGCTTCTTCTTTACGCCCCGCTTGCAGGCCTATACTTAGGCGTAAGCAGCATACCGGTTCCGTGGAGCCTAATCGCCGTAAGCGTTTTGGCTTTCATAGCGTTGCCCGTAGCCTCCGGTGCGATTTCCAGAAGATTTGTAATCGAGAGAAAGGGGGAGGAATGGTTCAACAACACATATCGCGCGGTCGTTGGGAAGATATCCATCATTGCCCTGCTCACAACCCTGATAGTTCTTTTTTCCTTCGAAGGAGACGTCATCCTCAACGATCCTCTCTTGGTCGCCTACCTTGCTTCGCCGAATTTGCTGCACTATGCCACTATGATCATATGGACTTATTCTCTGGGTTACTTTGCAGGTTGGACCTACAAAACCGCAATAGACACGACTATCATAGGGTCCAGCAGCCACTTCGAAGTCGCGATTGCCGTGGCAACAACAATTTACGGCATCGGTTCGGCTGCCGCCTTGGCAACCGTAATAGGCCCGCTTATGGAGGTTCCGTTGATGCTGGCACTCGTCAAATTCGGCTTGAAAACACGACACCTCTTCCCTAGAAAAAAGAAGCTAATAAGCAGCGAAAGAGAAGCTGCTGACGTACCTAAGAAATGAAAGAAGGAGTCATTGCAATGAAAGAAAGAGAAGTAAAAAAGGCTGTAAGAAGGGGATACGCTAGAATAGCGAAACGGTCCGGTTCTTGCTGTGCGCCAGCGGTTCCATGTTGCACTGGCGAGGATTCAGCGCATAAGATCAGCAGAGAGATTGGATACAGCGAAGAAGAACTCAAATCGATACCAGAGGGTACAGACTTGGGACTGGGATGCGGGAACCCCGTTGCTCTGGCATCGTTGAAAGAAGGTGAGATAGTTCTTGATCTTGGCTCTGGCACGGGTCTTGACTGTTTTCTTGCGGCGAAGAAAGTTGGCAGCAGCGGCAAGGTCATAGGCGTGGATATGACGCCTGAAATGATTGAAAGAGCAAGGGAAAACGCTGAGAAGGGCAACTATGAGAACGTAGAGTTTAGGCTGGGCGAGATTGAGAACCTGCCCGCTGCGGATAACTCAGTCGATGTAGTCATCTCAAACTGCGTCATCAACCTCGTCCCAAACAAGGCAAAGGTCTTCAAAGAAGCCTTCAGGGTGCTGAAGCCGAGTGGCAGACTCATGGTTTCCGACATAGTTCTGCTGAAAGAACTCCCAGACGTCGTGAAAAGATCAGTCACAGCTTATGTGGGTTGCCTGGCTGGCGCCATGATGCGCGATGAATACTTGGCTACCATAAAGGCGGCGGGATTCCGAGATGTCAAAGCAATTGAAGAAAAGGCTTTCACCATAGACTGCATGATCAACGACCCGACTGCCAAAGCCATCATTGCCGACTCGAAGATACCTGCAAAAAAACTGAAGGAGACTGAGAATGCAATCATAAGTATAAGAATCTGTGGAATCAAACATCCGAGCCTTCCCGCATCTTAGTCCGTGAAATGCACAAAAAAGGAAATCACATCCGCAGAGATATATGCACTAATGACCTAGATTCAACATGATAGGCATTTCTAGTTTCTTCCGCCAACGGACTTTGCTGCTATTCAGTCAAAATAACAGCAAAAATGCTCTCCTGCTCATTCGATCTTCTCTTTAGGAACCCTAAACGCATCAACTACTATTCTGCTGTAAAAGTCACGTGCATCTCCCCCGCTCTTTGCGCCTTCAACTATCATGATGCCACTTTTCAGGATGCTCACTCTGGTGTTTGAATTGCCATGGAATGTCAGTCCCAACCGTGCCTTGACCTTAATTGCGAAACCCTCCTTTTCGAGAAGAGCGGCTAACTGACCCATATCCAACTCGAGGTCGCTTTTCGGCCTTATTATGAAGACTCTTTTTCCTCCTCTTCCGCATGCTTCAGTCACCAGTTTCTGTATAAGCGGCATCGGGGAACGGATAGGATCTGAACCACATACGGGACAGTTCTCCGCCTTTGCGATCTCTACTGTCTCAAACTCTAGGTTGCCAAGGTCACAGTGAAGCAGTCTACCGGCCAAGCGAGGTTGCTGCCCAAGAATGATTCTGATGGCTTCAGATACTTCAACACTGGCTATTATGCTCAGAACAGAGGGGTGGACCCCTACGACGGCGCACTTCGGCAGCAACTCGTCATCAAGGTTTCCTTGGAAACACTCTAGGCACGGGGTCTTCCCAGGCACTACGGTAGATGCGTTCCCGAAAGTCATGATTGCCGCTCCGAAGACATGGGGCACCTTGAGCCTCTGGCATGCCCTGTTCAAGACGTAGCGCGGCATCATGCTATCCAATCCGTCAACAACAACATCCATACCCCTGACCATGTCGTCCGCGTTGTGAACGTTCAACGCTAGGGGCAATGGCTCCGTCTCGATGTAAGGGTTCAGTTCACGAAGCCTCTTAGCCGCAGCCTCGACCTTTGGGTACCCCAAGAACTTCACGCTGTAGAGGAGCTGCCTATGAAGATTCGACCGCTCAACAACGTCGCAGTCAACCAAGCGGAGATGACCCACCCCCATAGCGGCTAGCTGCAGAGCAGCGGGAGAACCGAGGCCGCCCAAGCCGATTATACAGACTTTGGCACGCTTGAGTTTCAGCTGCCCGTTGTAACCTATTTCTGAAAGGGCTATCTGTCTTGAATAGAAGTTGATCTCTTCGTCCGAGAGTTCTTTCGCTTCACTTTTCGTCATGATGCCTGCACCACATAACGACGTTATATAATGAGTTGCCCTATTAACCTTGCGATCAGCATCCCAAAGTGCAGACAGCCGAAAACGTTAAGTCTAAAGCATCAAGATTAATTTTCGGTAGGGCTTGTCTGGCGATTGGACTTGAAGGTTACGGTCAGATATTTCACAACGCTACGTGAATTAGCCGGAGACTCCGAAGAAGAAATAGAGGCAAAAGACGACTTAACCCTAGCAGACCTGATCGAAGGAATAGCGTCAAAATATGGGAAAGAGGCGCGGGATTACCTGTATCATAAGGGAGAGAAGATTGATCCATCAATCTATTTTCTGGTCAACGGGGTCAACGCGAGACTTCTGTCAGGAACGGAAACGAAACTGAAGGAAGGCGACATCATAGCCATAATACCGCCAATAGGAGGCGGCTGAATCTTCAGGCTTATTTTTGTGTTTCTCGGACATTAAGCATGAATTCGACGGGTTTTCTTGCTTTTTCCATGATTTCGGGTGACAGTTTTACCAGATATCGCTCCTTTCTTAGCGATTGGTAGACTTTTTCCAGCGTGTGGAGCCTCATGTTTACGCATATTGCCTCATCGTAGGCGGGTATGAAGACTGCGTCCTTCCTTTCTTTCCGCAGGCGGTGCAGAAGTCCCACTTCGGTCGCAACAATGAATTTCTTGGCATCCGATACAAGCGCTTGCTTGTACATTCTTGAGGTGCTTCCCACGAAATCGGCTACCTCCCACACATCTGGGCTGCACTCTGGATGAGCCATCACCTCAGCGTCCGGATGTGCCTTCTTCAGCCTCAGAATGTCTTCTCTGTTGAAGAGCTTGTGAACTGGGCAGAACCCGTTGCTGGGTATGGGCACCACCTTCTTGCTGGTGAAGCCTTTTGTGTATTGGGCCAGATTGGCGTCAGGTCCGAAAAGGACTGTTTTCCCCTCTACCCTGTTGACGATCTCAGCTGAGTTGGCCGAGGTGCAAACGGCATCGCAGTGGGCTTTCGCTTCGGCTAAGCTATTAATGTACAGGACGATCTTGGCGTCAGGGCACTTCTCACGATAAAACTGGGCCAGCTCCGCGGGAAGCATGGAAGCCATCGGGCACAATGCGTTCTTGTCAGGTATGAGCACCTTCTTGTCCGGGTTAAGGATAGCCGCGGTCTCAGCCATGAAAGTGACTCCGCAGAAGACTATTATCTTCGCGTCCGTTTGGGCTGCACAGAGCGAGAGCTCCAAGCTGTCACCGACGAAGTTCGCTATGTCCTGGACCTCTTTAAGCTGGTAATTGTGCGAGAGAATTACCGCTCGCTTCTCTTTCTTCAATTTTTGAATTTTCTCCACAAGATCGTTGGTCTTCACGTTGTTTTTCCTCCATGTTGTTGCCGATTGTCTAAAGGCGAGATCTTCCTCAATTTTTCGACGGCTCTAGGCAAGACTTCCAAGATGTAGGCTACGTCGTCGTCCGTGTTATACTTTCCAAGCGAGACCCTGAGGCTGCCATGTGCCTCTTCCGGCTTCAAACCTATCGCCAGCGGAACATGACTGGGCTCGCCTGATCTAGACGCGCAAGCTGACCCCGAGGACGCGGCTATGCCATCTTCGTTCAGCAATAGGACCAGAGACTCGCCTTCGATATAAGAGAACCTGAAGTTTACTATATTAGGCACCCTCTTGGTAGGATGCCCGTTCAAATAAGCCTCCTCAATCCCCAAGACACCTTTTACTAGGCGTTCGCTCAACCTGGCCATCTTCTGGGCTTCCGATTTCATCTCCTCTTTCCTAAGTTCCACGGCCTTTGCGAAGCCTACTGCGCCTGACACATTTTCCGTGCTGGATCTTAGGCCAAATTCGTGACCTCCGCCGTGGAGCAACGGTTCAATTTCTATGCCTTTTCTTATGAAGAGGGCGCCTACACCCTTAGGTCCGTATATCTTGTGCGCGTTGATGGTCATGAGATCAATGTTCATTTCTTTTGCGTCTATGGGAACTTTGCCGAAGCTCTGGGCAGCATCCGTGTGAAGATAGGCATCATAGTCGTGGCACAGTTTCCCTATCTCTTTCAGCGACTGAAGCGTGCCTATCTCATTGTTCGCATGAATGACGGAGACGAGAGACGCGCCTTTCCGCAGGGCATCTTCCAGCCTGGCAGGATCAACTATGCCGTATCGGTCCACTGGTATGCGGGTTACCTTGAAGCCCCTGTTTTCAAGCCAGTTTGCCACGTTCAAAACGGAGTCATGTTCTATGGTGGATACAGCTATGTGTGTGCGTTTCTCGCCGTGTTTGAATGCGAATCCCTTCAGGAGCATGTTGTTGGCTTCGGTTGCGCTTCCTGTGAAGATGAGCTCCTTCGGCTCTGCATTCATCGATCCAGCAACGGTTTTTCTGGCGTCTTCAAGCGCGCGTCTTGCCTCGAACCCAAAGGAATTGATGGATGATGCGTTGCCGTAGACCACGTCAAAGTAGGGCCTCATGGCTTCGACCACCCTCGGGTCAGCAGGCGTTGTCGCAGCGTAATCCACATAGACTCTTCTCATAGTTGTCACTACGTTGACTTCTCAAGCGTGTCGGAACCTTTGTTGAGACCGGTGCCCTTGTATCTAAGTTCAGGTTCCACTATTGCTACTTTTGTGCCCGGCGGTACAGGCTGAGTTATCCAGACGTTTCCACCTATAACTGCATCGTCCCCTATGACCGCATCCGCGCCGAGAAGCGTCGCACCAGAATATATCACAACATTGTTTCCGATGGTGGGATGCCTCTTCCTTCCCTTGATGATTCTTCCCTTCTCGTCTTTGGGAAAGCTCAAAGCGCCCAACGTCACGCCTTGATATATTTTTACGTTGTCCCCGATCTCCGTGGTTTCGCCTATAACGACACCTGTCCCGTGGTCGACGAAAAAGTTCTTTCCGATCCTTGCGCCCGGATGAATATCTATGCCCGTCTTGGAATGCGCGTACTCACCCATTATTCGGGGTATCATCGGAACCCCACGCACATACAGCTCATGGGCTATCCGATAAGTTGCAATGGCTAGAACACATGGATAGCTGAGGATCACCTCGTCTATGCTCTTGGCAGCAGGGTCACCATCATACGCCGCCTGAATGTCACCTCTAATCAGACCCCTTATTTGCGGGATCCTCTCAAGCAGTTCTTTCACGACAACCTGTGCCCTTTTGAGGCAGATGTCTTCAGGGCATTTTTCCACCTTTCGGCAGACGTATTTGAGGCTCTTATCTATCTCGTCAACAAGCCTAGAGTAGACCGAATTCAACATGTTGCCCGTGAAGTATTGGACATTAGACTTAGTAAGCCCAGTCTTTCCAAGGTAACCTGGGAAAATAATATTTATGAGGCCTTTCAGTACGTCCACGACAACATCTTTTGACGGCAAAACCTTACCATCTAGGTGGTTTATGCCTCCCTGTTTTTCGTAGCTTTTCATTATCTCGTCAACAAGTTTTGGCAGACCTTGCCCGACCCAGTTGGTTTCCGTTGTGCCCTCGCCCTTCATCATTTCTAGCATCTGTTCTGGGCTCCAAGTATGGGTCCACTCTTCTGACGTCTCTTTTTTCTTTGTATCGGTGTCCTTCTCTTTTTGATCACTGCCCAATTTTAATTCTCTCCGCCATCAAGTCAATTCTTGAAAGAGAGGCGTACTAATGTAGCGCTCCCCTGTGTCGGGAAGGATGACTACCAATAGCTTTCCATCGTTTTCCGGTCTTTTTGCCACTTCCAGCGCAGCGTAGGCGGCGGCTCCAGCGGAGATTCCCACCAACAGACCCTCCTTTCTGGCAAGTAGCCGAGATGTTTCAATAGCCTCTTCGTTCTTAACCTTTACGATTTCGTCCACCAGATCAAGCCTCAGAACGTCTGGTATAAAGCCTGCGCCTATGCCTTGAATTTTGTGTGAACTTGGTTTGCCGCCGCTCAAAACCGCGGAGTCATATGGTTCTACGGCTACGGCTCTAAACTGGGGCTTAAGCGGTTTGATGTACTCAGCCACGCCTGTAATGGTTCCGCCTGTTCCCACGCCTGCAACCACTATGTCGACCTTTCCTTCAGTGGCATCCCAGATTTCCGGACCCGTTGTCTCCCGATGAACCCTAGGGTTTGCCAAGTTCTTAAACTGTTGGGGAACGAATGAGTTGGGAACCGTTGCCGCAAGCTCTTCAGCCTTCCTCACGGCACCCTTCATGCCCTCCGCGCCGGGAGTGAGCACTAGCTCTGCGCCATATGCCTTCAGAAGGCTTCGCCGTTCAATGCTCATGGTGTCAGGCATCGCCAGAATAAGCCGGTAACCTTTAACAGCAGCAACCATGGCTAAGCCGATTCCTGTGTTTCCGCTTGTGGGCTCAATGATAGTTGTGTCTGGACGGATCAGACCCTTTCTTTCGGCCTCGGCTATCATGCCAAGGCATATTCTGTCCTTCACGCTGCCTCCAGGATTTCGGGACTCCGTCTTCGCCACGATGGTGCATCTTAGGCCGGCTGTTATGCGGTTCAGACGGATTAAGGGCGTATTACCTATTGTGTCTAGGACAGTGTCGTAGATTCTGTTCACTGGGTTTCCACCGCTAAAGCAATAATAACGATGTTATAGTTAATAAAGTTAGCGACTGCGCAGAAGAACTCTCCGCAGAACGAGTCTAGATGTATATGTCTAGCAGTCCTCTTTTGGCGACTATGTATATGATGATCGCACTTATTATGAACTCCACGAGCAGGTAGCTACCATTGTAAACTGCTGAATAGACGATAGGGTTCATTTCTGGTGGCGCATACATCCAAAAGAATAGCACGCCGCTGGCGAAGTGAGCTAAGAACCTGCCAAAGATGCCAACGCCAACACCGAGCACAGGATACTTCTTGAACAAACCAGCCAAGCCGAGAGCACCAAAAGCTATAGGGTAATCAACTACGGCTTGGATCGGGTTATCGATATACCCGCCTATTGCCATATTGACCAGACCGTACACCGCGCTTGCTTCTATCCCAGCGCGTGGACCTCTCCTCAAGGAGAACCAGAGCAAAGGCACCATGCCTGCCACGCTTATTGAGCCTCCTTGTGGAAGATGATATATAGGGGGCAGAAAGTCTTTGAGAATTGCAGTTAGTGCGATAATAACGGTTCCTTCAGCAAGTATCTTAGTTTCAGACTTATGCTTTTCCATTCTTCGTTCCCTCCGCCAGTATTACCTGGATCAGGTTCCAAGGGTCGACGGCTAGGCAACCGTCCTCTCAGCCGGGTCCAACCCAGCTCCCCTCTGCTATGGCGAAATAGACATTCAGGTATTTAACTGTAACGGCGTCATATCGATATTGACTAGATAGGGTTTATTTGCTTGATGGTTTCCCTAGCGTTTGGTGTCTTCTGAGGTTGTCATACTAGTATGTGAAGAGGTTTTAGGAAGAATCTCATGGGAGCGGAGCCATCTCGAAGCCGGTTCTGTTCAAATAGCGGTTGTTAAATTCGGTTGTTAAAATCGGTTGCTGATGGGGATATGGTTTGGTGAGATCAATCTCTGTGTGAACAGCCGATGGTAATTCTTGGGAGATGTCAACCCTACAAAAGTTTAGCTATAGCCGAATCCTCTTGGCAGTATGTCGAAGAGAACCACTCTTCTAGATTTATCCTCATTACAGAATTGACATCTGACTTTGCTTTTCTCATAATACTTCTCCTTCAAGCATTCTTCACAAATTCTGAATCGGGTTGCGGCTCCATTTCGGTAGCCTTTCGCTCCTACCTTTAGATGACGGAGTCCTACGAGTTTCATTCCAGCGACAGTTATGTTCCCTTTAAGCATCTGGTGTCGATTTGGAGTGTACTCTAAGTTTTGAATTAGCTTCTCCCGAATCTTTGCTTCATTTTTCCTAAAAAATTTCTTCAAGTTCTTTCTAAAAATGTCCAGTTCTATTATTTCATAGGGTTCGGAACTCATGTACATTGCCTTCTACAGCATCACTGTATGATTGTTTTAGAGACTCGACTGCCTCTTGATCCAAAGCTAGCTCTAAGGTAGCAAGCCAACTTTCATCGAGAATGAATTTTTTCTTGGAACGGTTGTCGGAAGGTTTGAACAGTATCAAGGTTCCATGAGGTACTTCTGCTACGGTCATAACTTGCCTCAGTCTAGGAACAAATATGCTCAGGTTGTAAGTATATTCCTTTATTTGCTCTGGTGTGTACTCTGAAAATTCAGCAGTAATATCATCTATTACTTTTAGAAATTGTTCATTTTCTTCCAGAAGTTCTTTGCATCCGTTAAGTAGTTTCTTTCCCTCCTTAGTTAGTCTAATGGGCCAGCGTTTTCTAATCAATCCTCGACAACTTAGCACTGTTAAGTCATTGTTCACATCCGCACTAAAAGGTCCCTTGTCCCATCTGAAGAAGTTATAAGTGAACAGTTTGAGCTTTTTTTCGATCATCCTCTTCTGAGTAAGATAGACAAGTTTCTGTAACTTGAGCGTGTCTTCAATAGACCCTGTCGAATTGGTCCTATCTATCAAGTACAAAAGCAGAATGTTGTTGACAACTCTGTTCTGAATATTAGATTCACTCATTTTTAATACCAGAGTTCCCACATCAATTCACTATCCAACATGGAATATTTATGTTTTGTGAATTGCCGAAAAATAGGACCTATAAACTCAAGAGTTGCATAGAGGCGTTATTTGGAACCAGAAGCGTTCCTTATAAGACTCAACCACTTATTTTTTTCTAGGTTTAGGTCTATTCCTGAGGCTTCTGCTGGTGTCTTCCCGTTTAGGCTTTGGTGTGGTCTTATGAAATTATAGTAGGTTTTGAACCCATTAACAATCTCTTCTGCTGTAGGGTCGCTTTTCATTCCTCGCATAACTTTTTCCCTTTCTCTAACTGTTCCATTTAGTCTCTCTACGATGTTGTTGTTTGTTGGGTCTGTGAATCGTGGTTTGCGTATGTGTTGAACTCTTGGGTTCTTTAGGGTAAAGAACTCTTTCTTGAATGCTTTGATGTATGCTGGGAGACCGTCTGAAACCACGTATTCGGGTTTGGACTTTGCGGTTTCTTTTGCTTTCTGGAACACTCTTCTTGCATCCTGTATATCTCGTGTCTTCGAGATCGTGGAGACTAACATGAAACGAGTCTTTTCATCCATCACATTCCAGAGCCAGCTCCATTGACCGCCATTCTTAACTTTCATCTCATCCACATGCCACACTGTTCCAAGTTGAGGATCAAGCTTATTCACATAAGCATTGATTAACCCCATGTATCTCTTTAGCCAATTATGAACTGTAACATGGGAAATTGTTAGACCGCTAAACTGCTTAACGTGATCTACAATTTTTCTGAGGCTTATTCCCTTGAAATAGAGGTCAAGACATGCTGAAACAATTTTGGGATCTCCAATTATCTTCTTGAAGGGTTCATCAACCATGAAGCTCTTGTTGCAGTTTAGGCATGCGAATCTCTGTCGCTTTCCCACCTTCGTTTTACGAGACCCATTCTTCTTGACTTCACTTGAACCGCATAGAGGACAGATAATCTCAGAGACTTTCTCTTCCATTTCTAAGAGTATCCGTTCTCTCAAGGCGATCCAGAACTTGACGGCGTGAATGTGCTTACACTCAACAAAACGGTATGTGTGGTCGGGACATTCGCATCGCCATTCACCTTCTACAATTGAAACAAGGTAACTGCCGTTTCCGCTTTGAGACTTAACCACATAATTGTTCTCACTAACTCTGCTAATGTGATTCTTGCCGTTATTCACGATCTGTAAGCCTTTTTCTTCACGGCGTTGCTCAAGCTCCTGAAGACTCAACATCTCAATCACCACTATAACTACTATAGTGTTTATAGTATTCAAGCTTTATGGTCGCCATAGATAGACTTAAATAATATAAAACCTATACTAAATATAGGTGTTACAGAATGGCGAATCAAGAATCCACTACGATACAGCTCTCAAAAGAAACAAGGGATCAATTAAGAGGTCTTGGAAAGATGGGCGAAACATACGATGACGTAATAAAGAGGCTGATAGAAAAAGTCAAAAGGTGTGAACACAAATGAGCGAAAAGATGTCATATGACGGGTTCAGACAAATAATCAAAGAGACACTTGAGAATTTTCCCAATGGATTGACATGGGGTCAGATAAGAGAGAAACACCCCGAATTGTATCAAAAGTTCCCTGCAAACCAATGGGTTCGACGGATGGAAAAAGATATAGGACTCATTCGTATAAAGAAAGCGGGCAAAACGATTTGGAGCATCAAGAAATGAGGATTGACATAAGCAAAATAGACGAAGGACGCTTCACGGTTCGTGAAGAAATAAACCCAGAGTATGTGAAACAGCTGTCTCAGAGTCTATTAGAAGATGGGCAGTGGAACCCCATAATTATTCGTCCTAAATCAAATGGAAGGTACGAACTTATCGCTGGTCATTATCGTCTTCAAGCTTCCAAAGAAGCTGGATTCAAAGAAATTGAAGCGACAGTAAGAGACCTCGCAGATGAAGAGGCAGATGTCTTATCATTGAAAACGAATCTTCTTAGACTTGAAATGAGTGCAAGAGAACAAGGAAGAGTTCTAAGCAAAATGATGCAACGTTATGGATGGAATCAAAACGAATTAGCAAGAAGATTGAATGTTGAGAGCAAATGGGTTGGAAGGCGGCTCAGAGTTGCACTAGAATTGCATGAGGAAGTTGCAAAGGCTCTTGATGGTGGTCTAATCAACTTTTCGGTTGCATCAGTAATCGGGGGTGTGCCACTAGTGGCACAACCTAAACTGCTAAAGATCATTATGGAAAGAGGAGTGACCCAGCTTACTGATGCTGAAACGATCAGACGGCAATTCCTTAACGATACAGTATTCACGATAGGCTATCAAGGTAGGAATATTGAAGACCTTATTGAAGCATTAAAGAAAAATGAAATCGCACTTGTCGTGGATGCCAGATACTCTGCTGAATCTCAATATAAGCCAGACTTTAGCGGGGATATACTCAAAAGAGAATTGAAAAGGAATAACATTAACTATGAACATCATCCTGAACTCGGTATCCCATATTTGATTCAGAATCCATACAAGGAAGGATTCTTTTCAGTTCAATGCTTAAAACAATGGTATGATTGGCACATCAGAACCGAGACAGACTTTGAAGATTTCATCGAACACATCAAGAAATCAGGAAGAACTGTTCTGTTGTGTATGGAGAGATACGCTAAGCCGATGAGAGACCAACGATACGCTTGTCATAGAGATATTTTGGCAGATTTGATACTTGAGCATAAATCAAGCGACACATTGCTTAGATTTGAGAAAAGAATTGACTTGTGATGAGGAGGGGATATTGTCCGAAAGCTGTATTATAGATGACTTAATTATCCTTGGTCGAGCGGTACCTGAACCAATGAAGAACGGAAGAGTAACTGTCTGCATGGGTGGTTACTCAAGAAAACTAGGGTTCGCTAGAATATATCCTACAAAACCATCAACACCCGTCCATAGATGGGATATAGTAAAGATTCCAGTTGAACGTGACCCAAGAGATACAAGAGTGGAAAGCTGGAAAATACAAGGGTCAAAGAATGAATGGGATAAATTGGATGAGAAGGTTCGGGTTACCTCACATCTTAGGCGAGAAGATCGCCTAAACTTAATTGCTAACCTAACTGATGGATGCGTAAAGGACATTAATGACCAGAAGCGAAGTTTAGGAATAATAAAACCGACTATCGAAGAATGTTATTTCTGTTCAGAAGAAGACTTTGATCCTACACTTCAAGCAACCCTTTTTGGACCACCCCTCCCAACTACTAAGAAACAACATCGCAAATATCCAAAAGTAAGATATCGATGTCCAGAATGCCGAACCAAAAACTGTCATGACCAAACTGTGCTTGAATGGGGATTCTATGAATGGATGAGGAAAAATCCTGATAGCATTGGGCAAGTATGGGAGAATGCTAGGTTTAACTCACCGAAACATCAACTTTACTTCTTTGTTGGAAACATGCGAGATCGTAGAACGGCATTCTTGGTTATATCGACTCTTCCTCTCCCGAAAGCACCTATAACAAAACCGTTTTTCCCCTTGAGAAAATGGGTCGGACAATCATAATCCCCTGAATTCAAGCAAAAACTGTAGCAACCGATTTTAACAACCGAATTTAACAACCGCTATTTGAACAGAACCTCGAAGCCAAAAACTTATAAACTTAGAACATGAACTTAGAACATATACTCCAGAAAAAGGAGAGACTTTGCAAATTGGAAATCGAGGAAAAGTCCGGTTTCACTATGACCTCACTGGTCGCCGTTCTTTTTGCGATGGTGGCCTTCACTCCAGCCTTGATTTATCTTCAACTGACGATTGGGTCAGGCTCGTTGCCCACAACATGGTTTGTTGTCTTACTATTGGTTGAGGCCTTCAAATTCGGGGGTCGCCACATTACCAAACAGGAAGCTTATGTAATACTGGGTCTCGCCGGAGGGGCTGGAGCCTACACTGGTTATCTCTGGTGGGCTTGGTTTGTTCAGTCAGACGTAGCACAGCTTTTCAATTTTACACCAGCAGATTTCCCAAGCTGGCTTATTCCCGCTGGAGAAAACCTTAGTTACGTTTGGACAAACAGAACGTTTTTTCACCCGTCTTGGATACTCCCTTTAAGCGTATCCCTGTTGGCTAACGTCCTTGCCAATATCTGTGCCCTGTCCTTAGGATTTATTGGAAAGAGAATATTCATAGAAACAGAAAATCTTCCTTTCCCAATGGAGCATGTCAGTGCTCAGGGCATAATAACAATCACTGAGGGCAAAAAAGACACTATTAAGTACCTCTTCTCTTTCGCCACTGTAGGATTCATCTATGGTTTGATTCTTTACGCGGTTCCCAGCATGATTGAAGCGTGGACGGGAAGAAGACAGGTCTTTATGCCGATCCCTTGGGCACAATTCGAAGTAGAGCAATTGCCAGGCGCGGTCCTCGGGATATGGACCGACTTGGGCGCCATTGCGTCGGCTTTTGTTCTCCCCTATAATGTTATTATCAGCGTAGTTATAGGTTCCTATGCTGTCTGGGTTGGGGGTAACACGCTTCTTGTCACGTATAATCTTGCCCCTGTTCCATGGTGGAGCCCAGGGATGACTTTAGATCGTATACTCCAACAATCTACTCTCTATTTCTGGGCAGCTCCCTTGATTGGAATAGGTCTCGCGGTTGGAGTAATGCCAATTTTGCATCACCCTCGCACAATTGGGCGCGCCTTCCGCAGCCTGTTCAGCACGAGTGCATCCCAAGAAGGAAAAACACAAACATGGCGTTTGCTGGCGTATCTACCTATCATTGGATGGCTTGGGAGCGCGTTGGTCGGAGTCTCTTTATATGCGTTTCTTGCTCCCGCATTTCCAATATGGATTCCTGCTGTTATGATCTTTATTCTTCCTATGGCGACCACCCTTATTAGTGGTCGCGCCTTGGGTATAGCAGGTGTAGGGGTAGGCGGTCTTACCAAACTTCAAAGTATCGCTTTTCTCTCAACGGGATACTCAAATCTAGATGCTTGGGTAGTACCAAGTCTCTCAGGCGCGGATGGTTCGGTTTGGGTTTCGCGCTTCAAAGTTATGCAGCTAACCGGGACCAAAATTAGATCATATTTGAAACTGTGGATTCTTTTGATCCCGCTCCATTTTGTATTTGCGATTATTTTTACACAGGTTTTCTGGACGTTGGCCCCAATGCCTTCAAGTGCATATCCTGCAACGAAGATATTCTGGCCTCTAGATGCCATAAATTTCTCTGTCTGGGTTAGAGGTAGACAGCAGGGAGTGTTCAATCCAGATTGGATACTTTACGGATTTATTGTAGGAGCATTAATCTATGGAGTAAGCAAGATCCCCATTCTACCTTTTTCCGCCCTATCTTACCCAGCTCTAGCCGTAGGAGCATGCTCACAATACCCGCCTTACGCGACAACACTACTCATCGGGTTAGGGATCAGGCTTATGCTCACAAAGTTGTTGGGAGAAGAATTCTGGAACCAAAACAAATCGATCTTTTCTGCGGGCCTCTTGGTAGGTGAGGGCATAGCCATAACTTTTGGAGTTGCTATGACTCTGATTCTGCATTCAATATGGACCATGCCGTACTGATACTGTTTGTTTAACTGGAAGAAGCCAGAAGGCATCCATGATTCAAAATTATTCTTAATAGACTCTATGGGTGACACAAAAATCGACCTGAGCAACGTAATCTGCTTGCTGTCCGATGGCTGTGTGAATGGTTTTGTGTATTTAAATGTATTCGAAGTGACGAAAAGCATTTATGCACCCTTCGACATACGAAGCTAATTGAGATGGAGAAAAAGATGTGTCTCCTGAGGTGTTTGTACATATGAGCTCCACACGTAGGTATATTTCCCTTCTACCATTGCTTTTTATCTCGTTTTTTATCGCCTCTACACTGATCTGCACTTTGTCTTCTTCTTTTCAGACGCCCATCGTCACCGCAGACATTGATTATGAAACCGTAATTCCCAATGTCAATATGACCGCGATCAAGGAGCATGTTGAATATCTCTCCAGTTTGGGAACCAGGGAAACGGGAAGCGCGGGGAACCAAAAAGCTGCCGAATACATTAGACAGATATTAGAAGGCTATGGCTTAGAGGGAGTCACAACCCAAAACGTTACGGTAACCAATGTGGTGGACCACGGTGCCAACATCTCACTTCTGGGCGGGGAAGTCTTTACCCTATATCCGATGGAACCAAACCTTGTCGCGCCCTCCACAACCCCACCCGGCGGCATAACAGGTGAACTAGTTTATTGTGGCGATGGTTGGCTGAGTGATTTGGACGGAAAGGCCGTCAATGGAAGCATCGCCATCCTTAACTGGAATACTGGAAATCAATGGATTACGTTGGCGAGTCTCGGTGCTAAGGCCATAATCTTCTTGCCAGTGGAGGAATATGACGAAGCCAATTTTAATCCGTCGCCCTTTACGGCAACAGCCCCCGTAAATATGCCCCGTTTCTATGTGAGCCGAGAAGACGGAAGAGTTCTTGTTGAGCATGCTGGTGAAACAGCACATCTCGTGGCAAACAGTTGTTGGGAAGAAGTCACCAGTCAGAACGTCATAGGAATGGTCAACGGAACTAAGTATGACCAGAATATTGTTCTATCTGCATATTATGATACACACACATCTTTCCCTTCAGCGGCTCCAGGCGCAGAGGAAGCCTTGGGCATAGCGACACTCCTTGAAATTGCTAAATACACGAAGGATAATCCGCCGGATTACAATATTATTTTCGTGGCACTGACCGCTCATAATCAGTGGCTTATGGGTGCAAACCAATTCTATGAGGATTACGTGTTTAAGCCTGCTTTGGAATATGTTAAGGGGCTTGGAGAAGACGGTGCTAACTGGAGATATTACGCTGACAGCGTAAGGCTTTGGATGCATCTACAACTGTATTCTGGGTCAAAGGTTCTTTATCTCACCAATCTCGGGGAATATGTTGACATTGTCGATCCCTTACCGAAAACAGGAACCCTGGCTTGGTATCCCGGGCTTCAACCCATAAGATATCTTGAACAGGTATTTAACGAAATAAACCAACAGAGCCCATTTGATAAAACTTATAACGCAGTAATCGACAACAACAGCAGCAATCCAATAAAGTTCACAGATTATGCGGATGTGCATGCCATTACTCCTATGATGGCATATGACAGTGACCGCGCAGCGGCGTCTTTTACTCCTTCGTTGACGTTCACCACTGCCTATGACATAATGCCTACTCTAAATATGCCATGGGACACTGCGGAACATGTGAATTGGAATAATTTGGAACCCCAAGTGCAGCTCGTATATTGCATGTTATATAATATCTTTCGTATAGACAATAGTGTTCTATACAAGAATAGTGCTAAAACCGGCTGGTGGGATGACCCGTACTTCAATCACAACGATTATCACTTCTACAAAACCTATGTCGGGACAGTCGTAGAATGGGACCCAATGGCTAATGATTATACGCCCGTTCCCAATGCGTTAGTAGTATTGTCTCAGATATATTCCCACACTGTTGGTGACTCCGGTGACCAAGGCTTTGCAAATCCAACCATGAGAATATACAACACGTTTACATTCGCGGACGAAACCGGCCATTTCGAATTTCGCTCAAACAGATATGTAGATTGGGAGCACCAAGATAAACTTCTATATTCCGCATGGATAATAGATAACGACACAGGCAATGTCCTTTATGCTCCGGATCAAGGGACTTACGCTTGGCCCAGACTAAAGCAAGGTACCTCGTTACCCAATTCAACTACGGGATTTAGCACTGTGAGCCCGAATAAAATTGTTGTCTTCAACTGCTCGACAGCCGTGTTTTACAACCTATTTGATCCTTTGACCCTTACAGGAGGGTTCTGGAGACAGTACATGGGAGGAACAGGGGAGATTTGGATGCAGCTAGAGCACTACTCTATGCCTCTAGGCGTTACGATAGATCTTCAGGTGCTGGAGTTCAGTGCCCATTATCCTGTTGAACACTTCTCCTTTGTCTGGACTGGTGGCCCAGACTTAACCACGGCTTTTGTCGCCTTTCCTTCTGAAACCCCTGTTGAATTCAAAATCATGGCTCCCGCAAGAGAAATTCGTTATCCCCTAGCGATAATAAATAACGCCTCAGACGAGAATCCAAACGGTGTTGGTTACACACTTCAGCCGGGTGAACAGATTGAGATTACAACTATACCCCTTTTGTGTGCCAAAGACCTTTATCTACTCAATGATGAGAGAGTCGATACCCTCCTTAGGGTTAATCCCCAAGAAAAAGACGCGGCAGCTGTAGCGATACACGCAAATCTCAGCCTTCTTCTGACAGAAGCAGAAGAAGCGTTGGCAAATCATCAATATAGCAAATACTTTCAATTATCCGTAGACGCTTGGAATGATGCTTCAAAGGTTTACAAGTATATCAGATCCTTGCTTGAAGATTCCGCAACTACCGTTCCATATTTTGCCATTCTTCTGGTTCCCTTTGTGATATTGGCTGAAAGACTTCTCTTCAACACGTCTAGCATAAAGAAGATCTTCCCATATCTGGCCATAGGCGGCGTCATCCTTTGCGGTCTATATCTATTCCATCCAGGTTTTTCGGTAGCTGCCAATCCTACAACAATAGTTATAGGTGTCTCACTTCTGATCTTGTCAATACCGTTGTTCCTAATAATGTTGTCCCACACGTCGGCTCTCATAAGAGACTTGAGCATAAAAGCTCATGGCAAGCATTTCGAAGATCTCAGCAAGGGAAGTCTTTTCCTTACAGGATTGTTTATGGGCATAGACAACATGAAGAAGCGGAAACTGAGAACCGCATTAACTCTTATAACAATGATAATCATGTTGGTTGGGTTCATAAACATCGTGTCGATCTCGCCCATCACCACTATCCAAACAAAGAACATGGATGATAGCATTGTAACTGTTGATTATAACGGTGTCTACATTCATCAGCTAGCGTGGGAATCAGGGGTACCCGAGGTAGGCGTCAACATGCTCAACTATCTTGAGTATCGTTATGGCACGGAAGCCACGATCATCCCCAGAGTCTGGGTCTACGATCTAGAAAGTGTGGGTGGGTTCTCCTTCCAGATCTATGATTCAAAAACCCGTGCGGCTGGTTTCAGAGCGGTTTTTGGCGAAAAGACAATCGCCGCTTGGTCTCTCTTCGGTTTGTCCGACAAAGAACCTGAAGCTACAGGATTAGATGTATGGCTTGTAGCAGGACGCTGGTTTGTTGAAACGGATGTATACGCCATCATCCTAACTGAAAACCAAGCAGCAGCTCTCAACATAGCTGCCGATGACCTACCCGTTCAAGTATCGCTGGGAGATGGCATGGGCAACTTCAGTGTCGTAGGCATAATAAGTGCTGACTATAGCCAAATAAAAGACCTAGACGAAGAAGAGATAACTCCTTTGGACCTGCATACTCGCGAGGGGGGAGAGTTAGTACCCGAGTTCGACAGACATGAGTATGTCGAAGACGTCTTCATAGTTCCTGTACGATTCGCGACTAAACTCAATTACTACAAGATCACTGCCATACACTATTACACTGCAAGCGTAACGCTGATCTTCGAGGAACAAAACCAAGTAGGAGATGCCGCAGAAGACATTTTCCAAAGATTCTCTGGTCACCTCATCTACTCTAAGGTAGAGGGCGACCCGCCTGTCCTACGTTCAACAGGATTCGCGATACAGACCCTCGGGCTGGAATTCCAAGCTATCCCTATAGCCCTTGTGGCTCTCTCAATTCTAAATCTAATGGTGGCTTCAGTTTATGAACGCCGTCGCGAAATATTCACTTATGGAAATCTTGGAATGTCGCCAACTCACATAGGCTCGATGTTCCTTTCGGAGTCGTTGGTATATGGCCTGTTTGGAGCCCTAATAGGATATCTAGTCGCCATAGTCACGTCCAGAATTTTGTGGCTCTACGACCCCACTAGTGTAAACCTCAACTATTCTTCTAGTTGGGTCGCAAACACTCTAACAATCAGTGTAGGTGTCATAGTTCTTTCCTCGATATACCCCACGATCCTAGCCGCTCGCCTCTCGACACCTTCGCTCAAACGGGCATGGGAAATAACGGTGAAGCCTTCTGGAAATATGTGGGAGATTCCGTTTCCCTTCTTCACAAACACAGATGAAGAAACTAGGGGGCTTCTAAGCTACCTCTTCGAGTATTTCATTCCTCACAGTAGTCCCCGAAGCCCTGATTTTTCAGTAGCAAAGACTCAGATCTCTGAACAAGAAATCGAGGGAAAACCAATGAAAACCATATCAATGACCACGAACCTGTTTCCATACGAGGCAGGCGTCTCTCAGAAAACCATGATCTCGGCCGTGAAAATTGAAGGAAAATGGGAGTACAGAATAGTCCTAGAACGGATCACGGGATTAACAGATGACTGGCAAAGACTCAACCGTCCTTTCATAGGAGGAATCAGGCGGCAATTCTTGATGTGGCGCTCTCTGCCAAACGCGGAAAAAGCAAGATACATCGGGTTATACAAAGCAGAATAGGCGAGCAAACGAGCGTTGGTTTCGCGCCAAGTACTAGATATCATCGGAAACCCTTATTTACATGTTCAAAGATGTTGAACACCACTTGCAGGAGGAACATGCAATGAAAGAAGTTTCAGCGAAAGATGTTAAATCATTCGCCAAAGAACGGGGAGCCGATCTCGTAGGAATAGCATCTATCGACAGATTCGAGGGTGCACCCAAGGAACACCATCCCGCTTCCATCTTCCCGGACGCCAAGTCAGTCATAGTTCTAGGCTTTAGAATCCCAAGAGGGTGCTTCAGGGGCATAGAGGAAGGAACATTCTTCAATGCTTATCCAATCATGGGTTACTCGCACATAAATTTGGATTATGCCCCCAAAGTAATGCGTGAACTCATGGTTTTTCTGGAAGACAGAGGATACGAAGCAGTTCCCGTGCATCCTTTCCACTCGCTTTTCTCCTCGATCCAACATGAAACAGGACAGATAAGAGAAGCATACAGTGTACCCGTTGCCCCAGATAAGCCGGCGCCTGACGTGTTCATAAACTTCCGCATGGCAGCCGTCGCAGCAGGGCTCGGCGAGATAGGTTATAGCGGGCTGTTTCTTTCTCCACAATTTGGACCGAGACAGAGATTCGCGATAGTGATAACAGACGCTCCCTTAGAGCCCGATCCCTTGTTCGAAGGGAAGATCTGTGACAGGTGCATGAGTTGCGTCAGAGAATGTTCGGGAAAAGCTATAAGTGAAGACGAAGTCGTCAAGGTCAATATTGCAGGAAAAGAACAGGAATGGGGCAAACTAGACGTACTTCGTTGCTCTGTCGCATATGTCGGTGGAGTACCTGAAACTTCGCCGTTCCTGCCACCAGGGGTAGATTTTGAAACGCTTTTGAAGGAAGGCCTCATGGGCGGTGAAAAACTTAGACAGATGCCCTTTTTCCAAGCTACACAGTACAGCTTTCATCACAACCCAGCTATCGAAGGCGCAAAGGGATGCATCAGAGCCTGCATGATTCACCTAGAAGAAACGGGAAGGATCGAAGCGACGTTCAAGAACCCTTTCAGGAAAAGAAAGCCTTGGAAATTGCCAGAAAGAAAGAGCCCAACATAAAAACTGAGAACGGTAAATCTTAGAACCCCAATTTTTCTTTTCACTATTTTTTGTTACGGTATGACGCTGGAAAGATTTTTCGCAAAAAAGCGCGTGAATTGGAAGTCATTCAAAGGGTATTCTGAGCTGCATCATGAGTTTCTTGGCGGCTGCTACAGATGCTCTGGCGCCGTATTCCCTGTCTCGGATATGTGTTTCCAATGAAATGAATTGATCATATCTTGTTTTTACCAACGCTGCAAGCACCTGAGGAATTCCTACGATTCCTTCTCCTAAGGGCACATAATCTTTTGACCTATCGTCTTCAATGCTGAGGTCGCCGACTCTTAAGATACGCTTATGCTCGACACCGAGGCGAAAATCTTTCAGGTGCACATGCACGATGTATGGTTGGATCGCGTCAAAGCCTGTCGGGACAGCGTCTTCGCCTCTCGTCTTCGCGTTACAAGGGTCCCAGTTAGCCTTCAACGAGTCCATATTAACTTCTTTGATGACCGATGCTGCTGAGACCGCTGTATCAATTAGGCAGATGGGTTCATTTTCCAGCACCAAAACACAGCCAGAGTCTTCGGCTTTTCTTGCGGCAGAATTGAGAAGATTGACCAATCTCATCCTATCCCAAGGCTTCGTTGGATCGCCAACAAAACCGAAGACGATGATCTTTGAGGTCTCCAGTTTCAGTGCAAGATCAATAGAATCAGGAAGACGCTTGTCAAGGTGTTTTCTGATCATTTCCTCGCTTGTATGAGGAACCTTGAAGAGCCCCGGCGATAAAGCCGCTACTTCAAAGCCTGCACTTCGAATATCCGCTATCAATTTTTCGATTTGTCTCGGCTCACCATCTGGAAGCCTATCACCAAAGATTCCCCGCAGCTCGATATGCTTTAGGCCTAGACTTGCAATCAACTTCAAGGCATTGAACGGGTTCAGATCAACCTCATCAGTGGGGATGCAGACCTTCAAGACTCATTCACCGCACATGAGAAGGCTCTGTGTCCCTAAATATCTATTGCGATTTTTGTTCTGAACGATTTTTATTTAATTGACCTTGTGCAACTGTAGTTACCTAATTGTAAGTGTTATTTTTGAGACAACAACAACTTTCGACAATTATTTTATAGTTGAAGCCATGTTCTTCGTATACTCTGAAGTGGCAGTGGACGCTGAGATATTCGAGCTCTTTCTCACTCGAACTCAAGTCCGAATATCTTCGCCATCTCCATACGGAACCGCAGTATTATTCCACCATCATTCTCATGACAAAGATCGTCCTGTCCATTCCAAGTAAGCAAAGTTTTGTATTGGTCACCGACAACAGGATCTGCATCACCAAAAGAACGATTAGGAAGTGTCTTTCCACTCGTATCTGCAACTTCCACGAGTATACTTCCTGCCCGTTGGGTTAAGGCATTAATACGAATTTTACGACCTAGAATGACTATTGCTACTGTTGCAAACTCTCCACGTTCGGGTGCTTCAATAGCCACCAGTCGTCCCTTGGGCCAAACTAAACACCGCCATCCGGGCACACTTGATGGCCATCCCGTCTCGGATTTGCCCACACTACCCCGCGGATACTTATGTGGAGCTGGTGAAGCGCGGTATGGAAGCACCCAACTGCCATCTGGGAGCTCAACAAGGTTTCCTTCAGCGAAGAGGCAACCGCCGTCCCATTGCCCGAAGGGTGCAGTCTTCGCTACCGCCAATCCTGAGGGAGTCCTTAGGAAATGCCATAATCTACCATCGTGACTTGATGCCAGATGGATACTAGTAGTATCATCTGAAGTGTGCCAGACAGTAGGAAACATCAGATGGTGGTCAGGCGCACCAGGAACTGTAGTCTTACAGTTGGTATAAAACACATCTGAAGGCAACATATCAGGACCTGGCTCAATTATGATTTCTGAGAGAGGAAAAATGCTGAAATCTCTACTTTCTGATCGGCCAATGGAACGTCGGCCGATACGCATCCAGCTCAGCCCACGGTCGTCCGGTGCGCGCTCTGATCGTGGACCGACCATCCAATTTCTAGTGTAAAGGACATATTTGTGTAATCTTTCATCGTAGTAAGCTGTTGCGACTGTATCACAATGCTCTACTACGAGTGGTTCAGGGAGCATCGTCCAATGGATACCATCAGGAGAAACAGCGCCCCTGACTGCTAGGATCAGGTTGACATCGACTCGATCGGCTCTGGGTTCCCAGTTCTCAGGTCTACGTTTACGGTATTCTTCGAATTCTTCGCGGCTAGTTTCCCCAAATTCATCTGTGCCGACCCACTTGTATCTCTCGGAAGGCGGCGCCGAGGGATCTATGAAAACGGTTCCATGGCCGAACATCCTCGCTAATTTTGGAGGATTGAATTCCATGGGTTCCTCTCTTTCCCACGCTATGCCGTCCTTTGATTCGGTGTAAAGTTTTTCTGTCCAAGCTCGGTAGGTCTTACCATCTTGTATGACTTGACCTAGGTTTTTGGACAGTACTGTTCGCCGCTCGGCAGGTTGTGCTACTAGGCGAACGCCATGAGGCCAATCTGTGTGCCGAATGCTCGCTTCCCATGGACCCCCAGATCCGTACACTGTTACGTTCTTGCCGCTTTTGTTGTACCAGCCAAAACTGCCAGGTCGCACGTAATACCAGTTAGTGAATACGATACGTTTACCCGCCAATTCGTAGGGTTCGCCGGATTTTTTGCCGGTCTCTAGAAAATACGCCATTTCATCCACCTTTGAACTAAAGTTTCTTCATGCCAAGCGTAAATTGATTAGTTTCACCCATGTTGTCTGCACCTACCGAGACGGAAATAGTCATAGAGATTGAAATCTACATGTTTTAAGGAATGGAACCGTGAATATGGTAGTTGATTTTGATTTCACAGAGAAAGTATTGTTTCTTCATGTTTGCATTTCGGATTAGGGTCAGCCTTTTGTTGTTTCCTTAGCCTAGGTTGTGCTCTCATCGTGTCTTTTGAATTCTGGGCTTTCCATTAGCGCGGTTGCCAAGATGTTGCAGCGGTGGAAATCAGAGACCCAAAAACTGTATGTTGAGCGCCACAGGTTCTGGTAGTACCAAGTTAAGACTTCTGACTCCCCTAACTGCTCTTTTATCTCGTCAAGAATCTCATGCATGTTGCCGTTGGCCCACTGTAAGTGCCTTGTGGGGATCCATTGGAGGTAGCCGGTGATGGCTCCGTTCGTCCGTGCGAGGAAATCAAGAGCTACACGAATAGAGTCGCCTAAGTATTCAGCTAAAGATTCGTCACCAACACCGATAGCTATACGCCGCGAGGCTAACAGACCGCAGAGGGCATTCTGCGTGCCATATCCTATGTGACATTTGCCCTCTCCATAACAGCCCTCATCGTACCATCCGTGCGCTTTCAGTGTTTGTTCGGCAATTCGACGCGCAAAATCGAGTGTAGTATCAACGTGAGCCTGATTGAAGCTTCCTTTTGCAGCCTTCTCGGTAAGGCAGTAGTATGCTAATCCCGTTAAGATACGGCCATCGTACACTTTGCATTTGCTCCCTCCGCAACCTAGCGGGTTAGGTTGTGAGAAATGGTAGCGCACCATGGGCTCCATGCGCTGAAACAGTTCATCTGCATATTTGCCCTCTCCCGCCACATCGCGGAAGTACAGGTATGACTGAGAGAGGAGTTTAAGGCAGAACGCATCTTGTTGCCGAATGTGATATATCCATTGCCACTCGTTGTCTTGCATCTTCATTCCGTGCAGCATGCCGTCTTCGGCCATCATGACTCCCAGAATGGTCTCTAGTGTGCGCTTGAGAACCGTCTCGCTGAAACGGGCGCGGTCCATCTCACCTGTCTTACGGAACACTTCTGCAGCACGTAAGAAAGCCATTCCTCCATCGTGCTGTAATTCGGGATGAAGTTCCACGACAGGTTTGGCGTCATCCATGTATCTTTGTCGGCATTCTGGGTCAAAGGGGTCACCTGAAGATGGAAGACGGGGTATACTCCGCCAGTGAACCTTCAGCAGCGGGTCCCACGCGTAAGCGACGCGTCCTATGAAGAACGAACCGAGTACATGGTCAGCTGATTCGCCCTCGCGAGCCACATAGATCTCACATGAGCCCGGGTAACCCGAAACTACATGCCCTTCCCGCACCAAGTCTACACGCACATGATACAATGACGGCGGAAGGCTGACATCCCTACTTGTAATACTCAGTCTTATGCACGTTTTGTTCGCCTCAGAGGAAGACTCCAGAGGAAGCTCGCAGGAGGAGACTCCGCCCGTGAAGACATCTCGGAAGGTAAATCGGCTATGGGTGGGCTTACCCATTTCTGGCACATCTGTCCATTGCACTTCAAAAAGCATGGAGAATCTCCCTTCGGGCACACAACAGAAGTTCATAGGTGTTGTGGCTCCAACTGTAGCCGCTACAACCGGCTTGCTACAATGGCATGATGAATCCATTTGAATCACCACCTACAGTATGCATCAAATTCTACTCCTGTACTTAAATACTTTGAATCTATTGTGCATTCAGCTTCCGTCGTTGTTGACTAACAAGGTATGTGGTAATGTTGCGGCGGTCACAGGTGTCTGAGAGGAGATCTTGCACGGTGACGGGTTCATCTTCTAGACCAGATTCATCGGATTCCTAGAAGACAACGAAACGAACGATAAGAGAAAAATTATCTTAACAATATCATTCTCGCTTGCTCCTAAAGGTTTTTATATGGCAACTGGCGAATACTAGAACTTGATTGAAAAAGTGCGAAATCATTGCCGAACTGTAAACAATTGTTGAAGATGAGGGAAATGATATGGCACCTATTGATGCGAGTTTCTGGAGACAACTTTTCGTAGACGACTACATAATCGAAGACATGAAGCATGTTTCTAAGAGACTGAATAAGGTTAAGAAGCATCCGGATAACCCTCTGCTCAAACCTGAACTACCATGGGAAAAAAGTAACAGTATCACTATCGCAGGGGTACTTTACGACGAAGAAAACCTCTTTCGAATATGGTACCACGCAGCAGGGCACACATGCTATGCAACCTCGAAAGACGGACTAAAATGGAACAGGCCTAACCTAGGCCTAGAAGAATTTGAAGGCTCCAAAGAGAATAACATTACGACGGGGTGGGGAACACTTAGTCCTGAGGGCATCATTTACTCGCCGGAAATGGAGGGCATCGAACCTGCGGACAGCTGCTATAAGACGCTTTGCCATATTAAAGGAGGCAAGTCAGCCTGTTTCTCCAAGGACGGCTTCACATGGAAACCTTACGAGAATAATCCTGTAATTACTGGTGTTAGTGACGTCAACAATTTCTGCAAGACCGTGGAATATACGCCCAAAGGCTTCTATTTTAAGGATATCCGAGGCATTCCTCCAAAATACATCACTTTTCCCAAGATTATGGTCAAGATAGGTGCATTCGCAAGACGTTGCGTATCCTTCTGCCGCAGCGACAAAGTCTACCCACATCCTTTCACCGAGTGGTCAAAGCCGATTTTGGTCTTGGCTCCAGACCGGAAAGACGATGAAACGACCGAGAGAAAGTTGGCTGAAGCAAAAGACATTATACAGTATGATTGTCCAGATGACTATAGGGCTGATTTCTATGGGATGCATCCTCTCAGTTATGAAGGCATCTACCTTGGGCTGCTTGAAGTCTTCTACATGTCAATGGATATGGAAAGGATAGGCCGCCTGAATCAGGATGGCATCAATGAAGTCCAACTGGTTTCAAGCCGAGACTTGATCCACTGGGAACGCGCATGTAACAGGGAACCAATCCTATCGCGAGGAGAAAAGGGAGAGTGGGACTGCGGATGGATAAATCCTCGCATGCCGATTATTGTGGGCGACGAAATATGGATATACTATAATGGAAGCAATAGTTCACATCATTTGCCATCGCCTTGGACAGAGCCAAAGAAACATCAGGTGTTTGGTGGGCTAGCAACCCTGCGCCTTGATGGATTCGTTTCCATAGACGCTGAGGAAAAAGAAGGTGAACTCACCACTAAACTTCTAACTTTCCAAGGGAACAGACTGAACATAAATGCTCAGGCCAAAGAAGGCTCCGTCATGGTTGAGATTCTCAAAGAAAACGGAAGAACAGTAAAGGGCTTCGATCTATCCGACTGCGACAAATTCTCAGGTGACAGCGTAAGACACACGGTCACATGGAAAGGCAACGCAGATGTGTCTTCGCTTCAAGGAATGCCTGTGAAGTTACGTTTCTACTTGAAGAAGGCTAAGCTCTACTCGTTCCACTTCCAGAACTAAACATAACCGCGAACCTCGTCTCCAGAAAGTACAAACTCAGGATAACTTTCGCGCAAATTATGAAGAAATAGCAGAGCATCTTTTGGCTCACATTCTAGATAGAAACCAACTGTGCGTTTTTCAAGTCAACTTCAGTCGTCACTGACACGGAAGGCGTAGATGCGGGCGTCGCGCATGAGGAAATGTATCTTGAAGTAGTCTTTCTGGCGAACCCTCGTGTTTCCCTTCCATGAGAAGATGTGGTTTGTGCTGTCTCCGGTGAATGTGTCGCATTCATCCCAAGTATACCCCGAAAGTGCTTCACCTGACAGGTTAGCTATCTCGGCCTTGACATAGCCCCCTTCTTTGCATTCAACGTTTACAATTAGCTTCTCGCCGTCGGAACGTATGGGTCTAGTCACGATTACGCCTTCTCGGGCATGCCCGGCATCTAAAGAGATGAACCCGTCAACCCTCATCTTAGCTAGGCCTAAGGCGTATCCCACTTTGGATCTATCTCGAGCCTCCGGCGCATCAAGCCCTTCTATTTCTCCTGTGAGCCACCAATCGTGATGGTTTTTGGCACCACCGTAGTATACCCAGAGCTCGTCGCCTACTGTAAACGGCGCATTTGGAATGTTAACCATATATTGATCCCAGCTTCCAGGCGGTCCGGTGCGCAGCCAAGTCTGGCGTTGCCCAGCTCGTTGCCAGTTCTTTCCGTCACGGCTGTATACGAGCTGTACATCTAGCGTGTTGTCGGTGTAATGGAAGACATTTAAAAAGCCTAGACGGATGTCTGATTTTTCTATGGGGAACTGGATCAATCCGTAGAAGGTATCGTCAAGATTGTCCTCCTCGTCGGGACAGAGAATTATGCGTGGCGGCGACCAATGAAGGAAGTCGCTGCTTTCAATCTGCCATACGCGGCGTTTGTTCTGTTTAGCGAAGTCATACGGGTAGTAAGGTGGACAGGCGCTACGAGTTTTTGGAGTCCTAGGTTCTGCGGGAGGAAAAATCGCGTAGTGCCTTACACTTGCCACGTAAGTTCTACTGAAAGCATCGCAGCTCATTATAATAACGTCATTAAGACGGGGCCCGAGTCCCCCGAAATCAGGCAGCTCCTCGTATGTCGTCCAGTGAATCCCATCCGCTGAATAGGCGGCTTCAACCCTTGCCCCTTCCCAGAAGCCTTTTCCCGGCGCAAGGTGCATGTAAAGGGTTTTGAAGCGTTTTTCCTTGTCATCTTCGAGGGGGTCGTCTATAACTGAAGTAGCCCAGACGCTTCCGAACTGATCGTCTCCAAGAACAATATTGGTTTCGCATCCGTTCTCTTTCACCAACCCAAGTGCTGGCTTTGTCCAGTTTATTCCGTCCTTCGAATGGGCGTAGAGCACCCTGAGCCCTGAAACGTCAAAATCAGATTTCTTTGTTTTTTCGAGGTCATAGTCCCAGTCTGTGTACCAGCATTTAAACAGTCCATCCTTTTTGTCACGGAAGACGTCCCATGTGTTGCAGGAGAAATACGTGACATGTTCCCAAGGCTTGTCAGCCACGATAAGCGGATTCTGCTCGAATTTCTTCGGTCTATGCATCACTCTCTTGACATCCTGCGCTGATTCGATAACTACGTTGTCAAAGAACAACTGTTTCTTATTACCAACCCAGAGCATCGAACTGTCAAGCAAGAACAATCCTTCCTCTACATTTCTCAAACCTACTCGATCGATGCTTTACATATATAGGTTTTTCTTCGTGTTTTAGGTTGCTCGGAAACATTTTCCATGCACAACTCGTATGCGAAGTACAGGTATCCTGATGGAGCAGTGGAACATTTTAATTCTCACGTATTCATTTTCCCGTTCCGTATTTGGCAGCATGTCTATACATGGCAAAGATGTTCTCAATCGGTGTGTCTGGTTGCGCTATGTTAGCGGTCATCAGAACAAAGCCGCCTCTTCCCTCAGCCAGATCTATACATCTTTCAACATCGCGTTTCACATCCTCTACCGTTCCAAAAGGCAGGGTTGTTGTAACTGAGATGCTGCCGAATACGATCAGGGGTTCGCCCGACTTTGCCTTCATAGCCATGATCTTCGGGAAGTTCACTCCGGTTTCTTCTTGGAAGCCCTGAAAGCCGTCAACCCCCAAGTCGAGAAGAGAGTCAAAGATAGGTGTGACATTTCCATCGCAGTGCCAAATGGTTTTTATCCCTTTCCTTTGCAGGGGTTCGATGGCTCTTTTCACGTATGGAAAGTAGATTTCGTCCAAGAGTTTTGGTGGAACCATGGGGCCATGATTCCCGCATATGTCTGAACCGAGCATCACACATGGAGAATCCAAATTTTCCTCAACCATCGCCGCGGCCATTACATCGTTATGCAGTCGAGCCAACTCCCCGAAATGTTCAAAGTATCTCGCCATGGAACCCGTATGGCGGATTAGGGCTAATAGATAGTTCTTGTAGCCAAATCGGTCTAATCCCGAATGGAAGCCGATGGGGTCTGCTTGGGGCATCCATAGCATGTCGTCTCCCAACTCGTCTTGCGCTTCTTTTGCTATACGGGTGAACTCTTCGTATTCTTTCTCGAACTCGAAGCTCTCTCTAAGGTCGTTGGGGGAGGAAAGGTTCTGAACGTACTTGGTTACAACGTCTTCAGGCGATCTGAAAGTCAGGTCCGGGCTTATGTTTAATCCTCGAATCTTCGAACAGCCGCTCTCAGTCACCTCATCTGCCTTCTCGGGCAATACTATGTCGTATGGTATTATGTCGGCGCCTACGTTCTTGTACGCTTGTACGACTGCCCTGAGAGGATTCTCCCATTCATTCATTCTGAACTTGTACTTCAGCGAAATCCCGCTAGCTTTCTCCAAGAAACCTGCATGTTTGATCCATCCACCAGCTATCGGGATTCGGTCTGCCGCCTCAAAGTTTAGAGCCCTAATAGTCCTTTCTTTCCCCTTCAATCTTGATCTCACCAAACCAACTGTATCATTATCTCTCTTGATAAAAGATTTTTGCGCCCGCCCAACACAAGGTCAGCCACGTGACCACACTTGCGATCCAAGCAGGCAGTTTGAGCCGAACATCGCCTCACATAGTACGGAACGAACCGGCGCAGAAAAGAAATGAGTGATGGTGCGGCTTATACATCAATAACAGCCATTTCTTTGGGACCGAAATACGTTTGGTGTTGTCTTATTCAGCTCGAACCTGGTTTTGTTCTAGGCGCGAGCTCAGGATTAGTAGGTTCAACAAGGCTTTCAGGCTCACGAGATACAGGAATCAGCAGAGAAACCCAAAGACTTGGAGTATCGGGCTCCTTGAGTAGTATATTGATGCTATTGTCGCCGTGTTTAATGTATGTTGAATTCAAAGAGTGTTCTAAGTAGATTCCAGAGGTTACTGTGCGGAGATTCCCATGAGTTTCCACAACATTGTTGTTGAATCTGAGGGTGACCAATTCTTCTGGTTTGATTCCCAGCAGATACAGCTGAAACTTCAGCGGTCTATCCGATTGTAGGTTTTCCCCTACAGGGAAATGCAGGACTACGTTCACGTCTTCTTCAGATGTTGATGCTATTCGGTGTTCGCAGTATTCAATTCCATATATCTTGTCAAGATTGGCGAGTTTGTGTGGGTCGCCTATCTCAGAAAATACTTCATATTTTGAGAAGAGGTGTGGAAAAAAGTTGAATAGGTATATTCCATCTGCATTGGAATCCCAGATGTTCATTGCTGCACCGCGTATCGCTTTAACTGCTCCAGCCCAGTCCCGCACTATTGCACTGGAAGACTTGATCCTGCCACTTCTCTTTGCTTGTATCCAAGATTCTTGTCCACGCCACGTTATGTCCAGCCCTAAGTCCAGCCAGGCCCAGAGATTCCAGAAATAACACGAGACACACGGGTAAACTGGGACACCATATTTGTGACCTGTGTCAACCACATTCTTGAAAGAGGTGGAGAGTGGACTCGGAATTTCGGTTGCAGGTATAAGAATATCGACAACATCATCTTTCAACCAGTTTTCTACATCAAGCCCGATTTTACGAGAGAATTCAAACGATGTTGGAACACGTATAGCTATTAAGAGAGGTGCACCCCGTCTCGACCCAACATCTTCGGACATGTCTCTTATGTGTTGCATAAGTTCGGTCATTACATCAAGATGCTCTTGCTGAACTGGTTTCTCATCTAGAGTTGGCGTGAAGAAAACTGGGCTTCTGAGGAAGTCCAATTCAATGCCGTCTACAGCGTATCCTCGGCATACCTCTGCAATTAACTTGAATATGTGGTTCCTGACCTCTTCGAAGCCGTAATCTAGAAGAGTCCAAGCTTTTCTAGGCGACGTAAAAGAAATAGCCTCATACTTTTCCCAGTCGCCTGGTTTTCCCATGAGGTATTCTGGATGGTTCAGCTTGAATGGAGAAAGATGCCATCCTTCGCTTGCCCATCTTCTTGAACCCGCAGGATAGGCGTCATGCGCATCATTCATTCTTAGGGACCAGAATATCTCAAGCCCATTCTTTCGGCAGAAGTCAATTTGAATCTGAAGGTCATCACGACCGCATAGTTCGACTAGTCTCTTAGGCCATCCCTGATTGATGAAATGTCCCTCTTTTGTATTGTGGGTGAAAGCCAGCCCCGCAGCACAAGTGCAATAGAATATGGAATCCACATGCGAACCTATTAGTTGGGAAGATCTAACGTCCAAAAAGTCTTCGCAAATGTCCTTTCCAGAAGACTGTATGTCAAATACATCGTCTCCATCATTATTGTAGATTACCCGTCTCTTGCGCCACCGCACATTTTTTTCAGGGTCAAGCATGGCATTAACCTCTAGTTCTGGTCAATCGAACGAGAATTCGGGACCAAATCTATTTATGTCTATTGGCTTGAAACCAGTGCAGAATGCAGGCGGCTCGGGGTCTAACGGAAAATCATTATGCTCTGGGTCCGTGAAATAGGGTCGGCAACAATCGAATGTTCGTCTAGGCTACACTCTTGCCCTTCTTCCAGTGCAAGCCCTTCTTCGGCTATGAGCTACATATTCTCGTCGACGCACGATTCGAGCTGCCAATTGCTTTCAGGGTCACGTCGGGCAATGTTCACGACAGCCGAGAGTGCCAGAGCCTATCGGAAGATGCTGAGGAAGCGAAGCCTGAACGTGCTTACGGGATGCTACCTACAACTCGAAGAATATAGTTTGATTGAATTTTATAGAAAGACAGGTTGTGAAAAAAATAGTTTAGGAGGGGCAGTTCACTTCTCCAGTATTGTTAGGCGGATTATTCTGAATGAGTAGTGTATGTCGTCGGGGTATGGTTCAATGCTGGCGCCTCCCACTTCGCTTCCACCCATGATTCTAACTTTTCGGCACTTGGGAATCTCAAAGTGGGCAGAACTCATACCAGCCATCCAGTAAGTGACAGGGTTAACATCTATACCGACGAGGTCTCCTCTTATGTGCATGCCCCATAGGTTGTTGACCCGCATCCTAACTGGAGGGTGCACTATCGGCTTTTTCTTGTAATACTTCATAATTTCTATGGTAGCCTCAGAAGGTTCGTCAAGTTCTGCTATTGGTTCACCTTCGATCATAACCCAGCCTGGCGGAGAACAGGCGCTTCCTATGATCGTGACGCCCACTATCGGCGACTCCTCCTCGATATCGATGTATCCCACCGGCGGCGGGTCCAATTCAACCCCATGCATCTCGGTCCAATACGTGGTTCTGATCTTCACGTTGGGATAGTTGAAGGGCCATCGATATTCGTACTCGACACGGTTCAGCCTCTCCTTCTGCATCACCTTCTTCGCTTTAGGATGCACCTTAATCTCGGGTTTCAGATCGTAGAGCCGCCATCCAGCAGAAGTTACTGTATGCCACTTCTCTTCCTCTTTCTCAGGTTTAGCCATTCTTAAGCCCCTTGACATCTAGTGTTGCAGTTGGTTAACACGGAAGCTCTTATAAAACTTGCTATTTGTGGTTCTGTCAGATCTTAGTCGAACAGAAATCACTGTGAACTATCTCAGAACGGGAAGACATATGTTCTTATCGAGTTATTTTACAGTTTTATAGGATATCTTCCGTATTTCTCTGCGGCTTTCATGAATGTTTCAATGTTCTCTATTGGTACCGGCCAGTTGCACAGGTCAACTGACAGTTCGAAGCCGCCGCCTGGGGCGCCATCTCTCATGGCTCTTTTCACGTTCTCCGCTACAGTTTGGGGGGTCCCATGCGTGATCACAGACATGTTGTCGATGAAGGCACTGATGAATACTTTGTGCCCGATGCACCTCTTAAGGTCCTTTACGGTGTGGTACATTTCCCTCGTATCTCCGAGAAAAGAGGCCACCCCCATTTCCAGCAGGAAGGGCAAATGCTTCGCCGTCAATGACTCGGAATGGTAATTTCGGTCTCCGTCAAAGGTCTCGTATATTCTCTTATTATAGGGTAAGACAAACTCTTCGTAGAGCCTCGGCGACAGATATCCCGCGAAATCGTCGGCCATGCCTATGGACTTCTCTCGTTCTGGATTATCATTCAACTCTTCGCCTATCCTTATTTGCGCTATGGCGGCATCTGTTATGAACCTAAGCAGTTTGTGGACCATTTCCGGGTTCCTGCCGATGTCCGCTAGGAGCGGAAGTAGTCCTCTGAGAAGGGCGGCTGTGGTGAAGGGACCCTGGGACCCGCGGGGTATGGGATAACCTACAGGGTACTTGTTACCTACCTTTTTTTTCACGTAGTTGTATCTCTTGAACATCTCCGGCATCAACCCGTCCTTTAGAGGGTCAGGAGCCTCTAGCTTGTCAATATCTTCTAGACTTTTGATGAGGGGTTCCTTTATCTGGTAGATAGCGTTTTCATTGTAGAACATCTTACAGCCGAAGGTGGAGGCCTGAGTTAGACCGCCTAACCCGTAATCTATGCTTCTCACTTCTCCGAGGAACTTTTTCTGAACTTTGATGTTTGCCTCGATCGTCCTGTCTAGATTAGCGTAGTACTCGCCTACTGTCATTCCGATGTAACCAGCGATGAATTCTCGTTCTACATAAAAGTCGTAAGGGACCTGATCAGGCTCCTCAAGTTTCTTAGCAACCTCTAACGCGGTCTTGTGCACCCGCCTTAATGTACGTGCGCCTTTAGCTAAAGTCCACATTTCGAACACCTTATGCCTTTACCCATTTTTGAGATCAACAATGCTTATGCTCTATTTCAACATTGCATATGCGTCGTACTAACTGATTGTTTGCATTTCCATATTTATCTTGCGTTTATCATCCACAGTTTGCTTCTGATTAGCGGCGTTGTATCCCTCACTTTATGTAGGAGAAGGTGAACCGCCTGCACTGCGTTTTGAAGGGAAGTTTTGGCGAAGGTTCTAATGACTAATCAAGATAGAGGGGCATATTCCCAGCGTTGACCATCAAGTCCCATACGAGTTCTCGCTTGACAACTATCTCTACTACCTAAAAATTATTGTAAACGTGAAGCAAAACTCATGTTGATTCTATTTTATTGGGTATTTGCCGTTCACTCTAGCAGCTTCAAAGTAGGCTTTCAAATTTTCTGGTGGCAGCTTGTCATCGAAGTGTTCGATGTTTCCTAGAATGAAACCGCCGCCAGGAGCCGCTGTTTGAATAGCCTTCCTAACCGCTTCCATGACAGTCTCAGGGGTCCCAGCCTTAACCACTCTTACGTTATCTATGTAACCGTGAAGGCAGATCTTGTCGCCAACTTTCTCCTTGAGCGCGACTAGGTTTGCATCTCCCAGCGGCGGGGGAGATATCGTTGTGAGGACGTCGACTCCGGCATCAGCTAACGATTCAGCACAGTGCATTATTGGACCGTCATCGTAGTGGTGATAAATGGCGTCGTAGCTGTGCACTAAATTGACGTGGTCCTTGACGAGTGGAAGGATGAGCTCTCGCCATATTTTCGGCGACCATCCGACATTTGGGGTCATCCAGAAATAGTTTGCCCAGATGCCTTCTAGCCCAGCCTCAAGCATCGCCCTCGTCTCAGCCATGGTGAAGTTGTGGAGGGTCTTTAGGAACTCTTCTAAGAAATCCCTGTTTCTATAATAGTCCACCATTAGGTCGCTGATGTTTCGAATCCATCCAGCTTTGTCGCTAGCACCCCAAATGTTGCCTTCAACCAAGCCGTTATCTCCAACAGCGTTCTTCACTGCCGTGAAATCAGGCAGCTTCAGTTGTGACAGGTCTGGAATGAGATACCTTATCTTGTCAAGGTCCTCAGGTCCCTTAACTAAGTTTTCTAGACGTATCGGATCTGGGCTAAGCTCGAATTTCTGGCCCGTAAGCTGCTTGAACTTATCGGTGAGGATGCCTGCCGGTGTTTCAAAGCGTCTGTCTATGATTACGTGATCGGGAAACCTCTGCACTTCCATTCTTACTGAGACATTTTCTTGGTTAGGTATCGTCCAGCTCGGCATTTGAGGGCTTATGAACATCCAGCCGCGACTGACCCACGACAAGGTACGGATATTTCCAGCATAATTGGGGACGCCCGGTCCAAGCCTGATGATCGGGTCGAAGTCGAGTTTCTTAGCGAGTTCAAGTTGATGCATCCAGCATCGGCAGCCATAGTAGGCGTCAAGTAATCCACCGACTCTGGGAGAAACTGGAACGGTGTCGGATTCCTTATGCCTTATTGCTGTAAGAAGTCTTTCACGAGGCGTCATAACGTTGCTTATGAATTGTTCCCCCTCGCGTTGGATTGCTATTTGTTCTCTACGCGAGATAATGCTTCCTTTACTTTTTGCATATTCTCTTTAACCCAACAGTGTATTATCTCAATGTCTGTTCCAATGCAAAAGTCCTTAGCGCCTAGGTCGATATACTTTTGGACGTCTTCTTTTGTGAATCCCCAGCCTAATTCTATTCTGGGTCTAATACCCATGTTAATAGCGGTTTTGATTACTTTTAGTTCAGCTTCCTTCACTTTTGGGTGGTTCCATCTGCCTGGGACTCCTATACTGATAGAATAGTCACAGGGACCAAATTGAACCATGTCGATCCCTTTCACTGCCAGTATTTCTTCCAAGTTTTCAACCGCAGACTTCTTCTCAATCATGAATGCGATCACTGCATCGTTCATCGCTTCTACATATTTCTTGGAGCCGATTTCTAACAAGTATCCGACACTTCTTCTCATGTGGCAACCATTGAGTCCTTTTGCTTCCGGAGTTTCTGCCTTAACTGACTTGACGCATAGCTCAGCGTCTTCAACGCTTCTGATGTCGGCGAAGAGCAAGTTTTGTATGCCGGAACCCAACGCTCTCGTTGCCAAGAAAGTTCTCGGTTCTTGGTCCACCTTCATCATTGAAGAGATTCCTGTTAACTCGCATGCGCGGGCCATATTCTCTAGATCGTGCAGATCGAATGGTCCGTATTCTGCGCAGAACTCTATGTAATCGATCTCTCTTGTGTGTCCAATGACTTCAGCTATACCGGGCCATACACAAACAGTATGGGTTCCAATCGTGGGTTTGCCTTGCTTAATTAACTCGCGCATCTTATTTTCTCGCAATCTGAACACCATTTTCCAATATTGTAAACTAATGCATAACTTGTTTTTCTTTCTTTTATTTTTTGGTGTCCTATGATGAGGGGAAAAATCTTTATTGATCCAATTTCATTAACAGCTCAGGACATGAATTGGGGGCAGATCCATATGAATGGTGAAGGCTCTTTGGAAGAATTTCTTTCGTCTGTTCTCGATCCGAAGAAGACGTTGACGATACATGTGATTCCGCAGTCTCACATAGATCTGGCTTGGAATTGGCGATGGGCAGACACCGTGAAGATGATCCACGATACGCTGGAGGGTCATGCATCAATCCTTGAGGGTAACCCTGATGCCACGTACGCACAAAGCCAGATACACGTCTATTGGTTGACTGAAGAATATTTTCCCAGCCTCTTCAAAAGGATCAAGAAACTGGTGAAGCAGGGACGATGGGAGATAGTTGGCGGCGAATGGGTCGAAACGGATCATCATATTCCATCCGGCGAATCTCTTGTAAGGCATTTTCTGACTGGACAAACATATCTCCGAGAAAGATTTGGAAAGCAGGCGCAGACCGGCTGGGCTCCAGACGCTTTTGGGCACTCGCCGAACCTCCCCCAAATAATGTTGAAGAGCGGCATACAGGCGTTCATCTTCAAGCGTCCGAGAGAGAAATTTATGAAATTGCCAGAGGTTCCTTTTTGGTGGATAGGTCTAGACGGTTCGAAGATCCTAAGCTTGAGAGTCAACAACAAGGGAAAGGGTCTTCCCCGAGTGTCTGAGGGACGCGTATTGCCTCCTGCTATGAATGAAGTGACTTATTTGCAGGGCGAATTTGAGAAACTGGGGCTTCACAATCTCTGGGGGCCTCTGGGTGTAGGCGATGTTGGCGGCGTGAACGAGTACCCTGCTGCAATAAAAAAGAAAACATGGAGCTTGATATGTAGCACTCCGTCCCGCTTCATAGAAGAGACAAAGAAGGAGATGGGCAAGCTCCCTGAAGTGAAGGGTGAACTCGACGGAATTAATGTTGGAACTTACACGACCCACATGGATATGAAAGAAGGAAACAGAAAAGTTGAGAACCAACTGTTCATCACCGAATTCTTGGCTTCGCTGGCAATGATTTACGGACAACCATATCCTGAAGAAGAGCTGAAGGAGCTGTGGAGACGTTTTCTTTTCAATCATTTCCACGACATAATCGCCGGTACGTCTATTCCAGAGGTCCATGTGGAATCTGGGCACGACTTTTTTGAGGTTGTCAGTGGCGGCGAAGATTTGGAAAGGCGTTCTCTGTGGTTTTTGACCGGAAAGATAGACACCAATGGTTCTGGGAAACCCATCGTTGTCTTCAATCCCCTCAGTTGGGAACGCACTGATCTCGTGGAGACCGAAGTCGACAAAATCGAGGACGCTGAAGCATTGGAGATCGTTGATATTGACGGGAACACGAGCCCCGTTCAGGTGCTTGAACAAAGAAGGTTCCAAGGATGGAAACGCCAAAGAATTCTATTTGTCGCCAAAAATGTTCCCTCTTTAGGATACAAGGCGATGTGGCTCAGACCTGCTGAACGTGCCGCGAAAAAAAGAGCCATTCACAGAAACATCGCTGAAAACGAGTATTTCAGGATTGTCGGAGACTCAAAGACGGGATACGTCTCTTCAATTTTGGACAAGCGGCATAACAAAGAAATTATCGAACCGGGCAAGGCTGCTTGCCGCTGGCTCATATTCGAAGAGGGGCTGTACGTGCAAGACTATGATCAGGACATGAGAGCATGGAACTTCGGTCTAACAGGTCACGTAGATGAAGCTGAGAAGACGATGGTACCGACCTTGACGGAGGAGGGACCTTTACGTACGACCCTTTGCATGGAGCACAAGTTCGGGAACTCGCAGTTCAAACAAAGAGCCCACATCTATGACGAATTGCCCAGAATAGACGTAACCGCAAGTGTACAATGGGAAGAAATAGAAAAACTCGCCAGACTGGACTTTCCGTTCAACATCAGCGCCGCAAAGTTGATGGCTGAAATACCCTTCGGCGTCTTAAAAAAAGAGACCAACGGTTCTGAATTCGCCGCCCAAAAATGGGTAGACATATCAAATGAGGCAGAGGGAATAGCATTGCTTAATAACGCCCGTTATGGGCACAGCGCCGAAGGCAACAGCGTCAGAATCAGCGTTCTCCGTTGCTCCACTCAGCCAGATCCCCGGTCTGACCGAGGCAAATACGAATTCAAATATGCCATATACCCGCATTCAGGCTCTTGGGATGAAGCTGACATTCACAGGCGGGGTTGCGAGTTCAACATACCCCTTATCGGTGTCGAAGCAACCGTCCATGAAGGGGATATGCCTCCTCAATTCTCGCTGGCATCGGTTGACTCCCACAAAATCGTCATCTCTGCGCTAAAAAAAGCCGAAAAAAGCGATGAACTAATCCTTCGACTTTATGAGACCACTGGAACCGCGCTCACTTCAAAAATAAGATTTGCCGCTGAGTGGCAAAAGTCAAACCTGAAGGAGACAAACCTCATCGAAGACCAAACCTCAGCATTCAGCGCAACGAATGGAGAATTCAATGTTAGATGGTCTCCTTTCGAAATCAAAACCTTTCAAATCAAGCCTCCAACTGGAACCAAACAGACGACCAAAAGGTAATCAGATGCCAAAAAAGAATAACGCGGAGACTAAGGCTTGCTCACAACGCGAGTAGGCAACGTTGTGTTTCTTCAGAGGATTCTACGCATCTCTCTCATCGTGTTTGAGACAAGACTGGCAAATGCGAATTAGCTTTCTGCAGTCAGCCATATGGGGCTGGACCACGCCATTTCTCGGTCTTTTTGTGTGACGCGTAGATAGTAGAAACACGTTTTTTCAATATCGTCACGGTCAAGGAAGCTGATTTCTGCGCTGCGACCCTTTATTTCTTTCTTCAGTATTTCTCTGTTGTTTCGAACAACTTCTACATATTCTATGTCTGTTGTTCCCTCAATCTTGGCGTAGACCGCTCTTGGCGATGAACTTTCTGGCAGGGTGACTTCTGAGCCCATGATATAGCCGTTTATTTTGAAATCTAACAGAATTCTAGCTCCAGTTGTGGCGTAGCATCTCCTTTCATACAATGCATCGAAGATTTCGCTTCTTCTGAGCCTGGAAGCCAAGACTGCCACTAGACCACTGCCTATTGTTGGTTCTAAGGTTTCAGAATTGCCTGGGTGCGCATCGTGGCAATCAGATGAAGCCATGAAACCCAAACGGTGACCCCCAGCAACTGCGTCCTGAACAGAGAAACCATTGTGCCGATCTGGAGGCCAAGAAAGGGGGGCGCCGTAATATTCTGAGCTCCCCCAGACTGAGTATATCTCGGCTAATCGGTCAAACTCTGGATCTGTGTAGGTCCAGTCAAGAAGAAAGATGTCGACGTTGGGATGATGGGGAATGGTTATTGCCTTAGCGCCGCATTCTCTCAACTTTGCCCACAGTTCACTTGGACTGGGGTTGCCGCCCTCTACAATCTCGTTGACTGTAAGTTTCGGTCCGCTCTCGAAAAGCACTGCGTTTCTACTTTCAGCATAGTAGACGTTGCGATGCCCGTATTTTTGCGAGGTCCATTCGTAAGAAGGCAGAGTTACAAAACAGTCTTCTTCGTTGTATTCGTCGGCTTTCTCCAGCCTAAGTTTCCATTCCTCTTCTTCCGGCATCTGCCAGTCATGCTCTGCAAGGGCGAAGATGTCGAGAGCCGCTACATCTCGGGCATATTGATAATTCTCGTCTATGGTGCCTGTTCCGCATCCTTGCCACGTTGATTCTGCGCTGTGTGCATGGAGATCGCCAAAGAACACTTTGTATTCTCCTATTTCTGGATGAGTCTTCTGGCTGCAAACGCGTTTAAGGCCGTCATCAAGATTTGACGTGAAGAGCAGCCCATCAGGGTTTGCGGGTTGCTCAACTCTGAACCAACGTTTTGAAGGCTGAATAAGATTGAGTTTTCTGGGATTTGCCATCATTTTTTTCCTGTTTGAACAGATCTTCAAGAGATTGTTTCCTTCTATTGTCTCGTTTTTGGGCACCTTTAGAAAAACAAGACAGTAGGACTCCATAGATTCTTCAGGGATATGTTCGTCTAGAGGGAAGGCAACGTCAGGCGGGGCGACTCGGAGATTCTTCACGCAAAAATGTAGGGTGATATCGCCTTTGCGAAAAGTCGAATCTTCTTTGATGCGATCCTTGAAAGATAACTTGTAATCATTATTCAAATAGAGATCAAATTGTCCGGTGGGCTGGGGGAAAGCTGAACCTATGCCGTTGCCACCCCAAAAAACAAAGACAACATCCTTTTCATGCACATCTTTAGGGACAGAGCCTGTATGCCACTCCGCAAAATCGAAACCGTTTTGATGAACATAGAAACTTTTTGGCCGGAAAGTCCTCATATCGAATGTTTCCAGCATAGTCCCTTTGCTGCATTTGGAGAAGCCCGTTATGCCGGGAATGAGCTCAACTGAATAGGTTCTTCTCGCTTCGTCGCATACCTCTTCTTTTGTCCTTCGTCCGCCGCCTTCTTTCTTCATTTTCAACATATCGCATACTTCTTTTGTGCATATTTATGTTTTTGATCAACTAGGTCAGGGCTTAATCAGACACCAAACAATAAAAGGAAGAAAAAAGGATTGTGCATCAGGCTGAGGGATTTCAATGGAAAAAAGAGATTTGAAGGACACACCGTTTCGGACGATGGTGGTTCTCGGAGAAAGCACTGTTGCGGGCAGAAAAGCCAGCGAGCAACGTTTTCAGTGGCCCAGAGTTGTTGCGGACCAGATCAACGAGTTTCAAGATGAACCCGTGAAACTTTTCAACAAAGGAATAGGTGCCAACGTCATATCTCCAAGATGCCCATCCTACGAGAGCAGCGGCAAACCCAGCGGCTTGGAAAGGTTTGAAGAGGACGTAATCAAACTTAACCCAGACTTGGCGATCTTGGCTTATGGTCTAAATGATATGAGGGGCGGAACACCGATTGAACAGTTCAAAAGCGACCTCCAAAAGATAATTTCTGAGATCAAAGAACGAACCAAGGCTCTGATCGTGCTCGTTAATGTCTATCACGCCTCTGATTATACTATGGGCGCTCCCCATTGGAACCACGGCGGCGTCGAGCAGACGCAGATTTACAATCTTGCCATAAAACAGCTGGCTGAGAAAAACGGGTGCATTTTAGCCAACGTGTATGAGGCTCAAGGCGGCGCAGATTGGCTTATCCATCCCGACGGTGTTCACGCCAATGATCTTGGACACAGGCTTATAGGTAACAGGGTCTTCGAAGCCATCGCGAACCACTGCAGCGGTCTCGCCCGAAAGACAGAACGGGTCATAAGAGAAAAGGCTGACTCGTGGGACTGGGAACAGTACGCAGACTGGGAGATCTTTAAAAACAAGATGAAGAAAAGAAACATCTAGTCATTCTCAAAAGTGGCAACACGGTCAACACTGGCACTTGGCGTCTCTAGGCTTCTGAAACATAAATGCTCTTGTAGCAACTCGGAGAGGGAGACCTGCTGTCATGCCAAAAAATCTAGAGCTTCCGTGTAGAGCTTGGACAAGGTGACATGAATGATGATTGATGAAAATTTAAATAGCGGCAACTGAATACGCCTAACATTCGGGGAGGAAGATAACGTGAGCGAAGCATTGAAGGATTTCTCAGTCACGCACGGAGGCATCAGGCGAGTATTTCATCCAGATTTAGGCGTTCCGATAAACGGGCAGACCGCGATACGTTACATCCGCTTTATGAGACCCGTACGGATAGACCGTCTAGAACTCGGCCGAAGCGTCTACGGCCGCTGGGTCCCCAACGTGCCGAACCACCCAGCCCACCTAATTGTATCCACGCTTGACCCCCAAACGCACGGCTGGAAAACAGTCCGCGAGGTTAACCTCCCGCCTGACCCGCGTATATCCGGACAGGGACTGTCTCAGGAAATGTCTGTTGAAGAGATGAATGCCCACTTTGAGCGGGTTCTCAAAGACCCGCCCTACGTTATAGACATGGACGGCTTAAGGTCTGATCATCTCCGCGTCGAATGCGACCGGGAACATCCTGTTTGGCCGAATCATGGCGAGATGAATGGAAACCGCTTCAGCGTACCCTTCGGGATACTGGAGCCGTTGCGGGCTTACGGCGAAGCAGAAAGCGAGAATATAGCGCAGGCTCCTTACAACCCGATACTCAAGACGGGGCGGATCAAGCCTGAGGCACCGAAGGGCATGCGTGTCCGCGACTTGCCGCAGATGATCCTGTTCGAAGGCAAATACCTTTCAATCGGCTTCTCAATTAGACGACCGTTGCTGATGCATTTGGGATGGGATGCCAATGGTTGGGGCCAGGCAGGATGTAACCGGCTTCTCGCGTCGAGACGGCACAAAGAAGGCCCAAAGGTCATTGATTTCTTGGGCGGTTTAAGCGGGCCGCTTGTGCGTACGCTGACTGTGGATAGTGCCGCACAGATATGGACGGGCGAAGTCTCCATCGTGGGAAACAAAGTTTCTTATAGGAACCTGAGAGGCTTTGACGGTTTAACCATCGACGCGGTATTCACCGTTGAGCCGAAACGCATAACGATCGAGCTGACGCAAAAATGCGAGAAAGACCTCCCAGTGGTTGAAGCTGAAGCGTGGCGCCTCGCCTTCGATCTAAGTGTTGGAATCACTGGAGTAGCAGGAAAGCCTACCCTCAAACCGGGAAGAAATGGAGATGTACATCTTCCCGCTCTCTTAGCCAGCGACGGAGTAGGCTGCCTATTCTGCCGGATGCTTGAAGGCGAGAAACAGCAAACCCGCTTTCAAGTTGAGAGCTATCGGTTTATGAACGCGGTGACATGCGGCTTCATTCTGGCCCCAAGGCAGAAGATAGACGAGTGCCTGACGCTTCCACGGGGAACGAAACATGCCATCTTCGAGCTTGCCGTGACGAACCTTGAACCGAAACGTTCGAAGGGTTCACCCAAGATGAGCCGAGGAATCCGAAAACACTGGGGAACAGTGTTCTCTTGCTTCCGTCCTGAATACGGAGGCTTCTCGGATCACTCGGCATCGGTGAACTGTCACGTCGCTCAGTGTGAGCCGACGGAGGTAATCGCCTTCACAAAACACTTGAGGGGAGGACCCCACCTGCTTGACCTCGCTAGGTACACGATGGGACGGGCGATAATGGACGGCAGCGGAGCCGAATACTGGCGAAACCTATACCTTGACTCCGACCCTGTCCTCATCTCCGCAGCTGGGAGAATTCATCAGGTTGAGCCGGATGTCAAATGGTTGAGGGCAATCAAGCCGGGGCTCATCCAAACGGTCAACCGTATGGCTGACACAATCGGAAAGGATGGGCTGGTGGTTTGCAAGGACCTTTCAGGCAACTCTGGGTCGTATCGTTGGAGCTCGAACACTATGGATGTCGTTGGGTTCGGTCACATCGATGCGTACGTTAACGCTTGGACATACAGGGCGTTTCGAAACGTTGCAGCGATGACGGCGGACCTAGGGCTCGGCGACCTAGCTGAACGGTGCCGCAGCCTAGCTGAGGGAATTCGCGCCTCGTATGCCGATCACCTACTAAACCCTGAAACAGGATGGGTGGCTGGCTGGCGAAGCCGAGATGGAGAGCTCCACGACTACGCGTTTACATGGGTCAACGGCGTCGCTATCGCTTTCGGCCTGCTGGACGCTGAACCGGCAAAGGAGGCGTTAACCAGACTTGAACGTTTACGTGAAAAGGTTTATCCGAGTCAGGCGTGGATGGGAATCCCGTGCAATCTGATACCGATTCGCCCAGAGGACCATATGCTTTTGAAGATCTTTGGTGAAACGCAGCCGACCTTCGAAATCTATACGGACGGCAGTTTAAGCGGTCATTCGTCGATATACTATCTTCGGGCGCTTTCGATTTATGGGTTGAAAGACCGCGCTCGGAAACTGGCTCAAGAGCTGGACGAAGGCTATGCTGCTGATGTGTTCAACGGCGGCAACGGCTCTGGTCACGAGTTTCATTCATGGGAAGGCTTGCCTACTGGATACGAAGGCACCATGATCAATGTGTTCGGTCCACTCTATTCCATTGCGATTGAATTTGGACTCTTCACTCCGCCGGAACCGGAATGGTGGCCAGAAGAAGGATAAGTAACGATACAACTCGTCTTTCTAGTTGAGATGATAGGTTCTCTGGAACTACTGTGCTTGTCTCAGCACATTCTAGCTGTATCTTTGTAGCATTTCGCAATATGTTGTGCATTATTGCTTTCTTTTTTGGGAAATGAAGTTTCCAGAATAGACTCTGTGACACTGTAAATGTGGTATGGAACATACTCACTTCTGAACAATGTTCATCAAAAAATAAAAAAAGGGAAAATGGGGGTTTTATGGGGGTTTAGAGGCTTACAGGTACACCGTACCAGCCGATTTGATGCATCAGATAGAATGTACTTTGCAGTATCACGCCGAGGCCCCATCCCATCATTATACCGACTCCTAGAGATACGATCCATTTAGAGTACCACTGCACACCTTTGATTCTCACAGACAGCCATTGCACTGCGACGCCTATCAAGAGGAATCCGAGTGGATTGGGAGTAGGCCATATCATTGCGTATCCGAAAGCCCATGCGATACCTATTGGGTTTAGCCATCTTAGCATTCCCACGCGTTCTCTGATTAGATACATTCCGAGACCGATGACAACGAAGAGTATTGTGGTCGTGTACATGTTACCATAGGGATCTATGCTGAATGCAGCCGGAGAGGAAAGTGCATAAGCGCCTCCTAGTTCGCCACCTATAGTGAAGAGGTACGTCGCTGCACCACCGAATGAACCGCTGGCTGGGGCGAGTGTATAAAGCCAGTAGACCCATCCAAATGCGGCTACAAAGGATGCTACGACAAGGCTGATGACAAGCGTCAAGAGTACACTTCTCTTGTCCATCTTGTAAGCCTCTGCAAGCTTGAAGCCGTATAGAGCCATGCTGCCGCCCAAGAAGAAAGACATGTTGTGTCCGCCCAGTTGCATATTGATGTAGTTGTGCAAAATGTACGGTCGCGTAGTGGCTGCTGTCCAGCCTTCTCCATATGCGGTGGGAACAGGTCCTAGAGCGCCTATGGCGAAGCCTTGCCAACACTTGGCATAGCAAGTTGAGTATACGACGTCAGGTAGTCCAAGGAAGTTACCTTCAGCTTGAACTTTGCCCAGAACGATGCATGTGAATATTAGCACGCCTATTGAAACGATCCAGATTTGAATAGCGCTAGTTCCTGCAGCAGCTATCGTCACGCCTAACCAGGCTAATATAACTAGTATGAAGCCGATCCAGCAGTAGCGGTAAGGCAAAGGCGATTCGTCGTCAACCTCTTTAGGCGGTGGAGTGATTAAAGCAGTGAAAATGGGTTTTAGGCTTGCTCTGTTTCTCCAGAAGGAATAGATCACTACAGCTAGCAAAGCTCCTGTGGGAATGGTGACGTTCAACTGTTCTAAAGTCGTTGTGGCGCCCATCTCAGGTGACCTCCAAGGACACTTCCAGAACCAGTATGAGTATGGTCCTGATGGGAAGAAGCCTATGGATGAAAAGATCGGCGGCAGAATCAGGAAGAAGAGCAACGCCGAAAGCAACCACGTTGCTAGCACATCAAAAGGCAGCATAAATGACCAACCAGTCAAAGGTGGCAGCCACGCAAAATTCTCATATGCGAATGGCGCTACCTCCCACAATCTGGTTCCCCAGTCTCCGAAGAAGCGGTTGTAGTCTGTTCTATATTGCCCATTAGCAGCATAGATCGCATAGATCGGGTCAGCAGTAGTCTGCGACCCTGCCATATATCGCAGCCATTGAGGCCAAGCTGGTATGAAAGCAAACGCCACACCTATCCAGAACATTGGGTTCTTGAAAAGGGGAACGCGCTTCTTCTCTTCGTCTGACTGTGTCATCTCAATGGCTCCTGTGAACACTTCGGTTCCAGGCACCGAGAGATTCTCACTAGAAGCAAGTGGACGTATGAAAAGCAGCATCACGAAGAGTACTACCAGGCAGTAGATAATCTGGAAGCTTGTGGTCCACATGATAGCTGGAAGCCATGGAGCGAAATCTACAGGTAATGAGCTGGCTACGACACTTTTGAGGAGATCTTGGTCTAATGGACCCCAAAAGGCACCTGGAGCATAATCTTGCCATATGGCAAAAGTCGCAGCGTCAAATGACCAGCCTGCATCCCAGCCAGCTCTTAGGAACATGGCTGTAAAACCGGGAGTGAGATATGTCCACTGGGACAAGGCGAAGCCAGTCATTATGAAGATCAACGCTACTTCTTTCCGGTTGAAGATGTTCTTGCGCCAGTTTATAACGCCCAAGATCAGCATTTCGAAGAACATTATGCCAAAAATGAATGAAATCAGGTTTATTGCATACCGAGACCAACCCATGGTTCCACCGAGTCCGAGGAAAGGTACTTTGAGCATCAGACTTCCGAGTCCTGTCATGAAGTTGCACACTACGATTATCACGATACCTATCACAAAGGCCTTCAGCGAGATGTCTTTAGCTATTTCCATTTAAGTCCTCCTATCAAATCCTTGGTTCAATGGTTCGCCGTTTGTATATTTAACATTTTCCATTCGTTCGGACTTGTTTCATACCTAAAATGGGAAAAACGAAGGTCACATTTTTTGAGTGAACACCGTCCATTGGGCTGGCAGATAGCCGGTTGAAGAATCATTCATCGTTGTTTGAGAGATGACAAGGAGGACCCAACTAGACTTTAAGGGCAGAAAGATCACTATTGAAGGGTTGAACTTAGTTCCATCGGGGCTTTCTTGAACCATGAACTGCGGCTTCTCTTCGCACCGCTTGTAGACATCCTTCAACAAGGACCCAGAGGCGTATACGTTTCTTGAGGGATAGATTACTTTCCAGAGACAACGTTAACTTCTCTCTCATCCCAATGAGCCGTTTCAAAGAACCTCATACGCGACCCTTGTCTTAAGCTTGTGATAGAGAAAAACATTGTTAAACAAAGATTCCATCTTTTTCCAAGGCTTTGCTGAAGAAACCTGATTCAAATTAGAAAAAGGAAATTTTGTCTATTGAAATGAGCATGTCAGTCAACCCGAGCATATTTAGATGCAGAGCAACGCGCAGGTCATGAGACGAACGGTTGTTTGGGTCACATTTTGTGACCGACAAGAAGCTGGAGAGCGCCTAAGACTGTGGTTGTCTCAGCTGAACAGGGCTGCGCGTTCAGCTTCACCTCGATCTCGTTGTCCCCTTGTTTTATGTATGGGGAAACAATAGAGCATTCTAACCAACGTCCCAGTGCTGTCTGACGGGTTACAGCCAAATCATGCTGGTTCAGAACAGTATCGTTTAATCTAACCATGGGCACTCCATCGGTCGCCTCGCCGCCCTCCAGATACAGGCGAAGCCTAACTTCAGAAGGCGGTATTGAGGATACATCCTCGCCCACGGAGAATTTCACTCTCATGTTGGAACCCTTCCAGATGTTAGATGGTCCATGCGGAAAACTCAGCACTCTCTGAACCTTGCATTCCCAAGTGGGGGCTTCCTCCTTCTCTTTTCCCTGCGAACAGTTGCATTCAAAGCCTTCCACGCCGTAGATCTTGCTCAGCCTGCTAAGCACCTCTGGGTCTCCTATCTCCTTCAGCACTTCATAATGTTTTGTGAAGAGAGGGGGGAAGAAATTGAAGAGATAAATTCCGTCAGCGCCAGAGCCCCAAATGTTCATTGCTGCTCCGCGCATTGCTTCAACCTGTCCGCTCCATGAATTGACAGTCACAGTTGCCCCTTTGATTTTTCCCGTGGTTCTTGCTTCAACCCAAGAGTCGTGTCCGCGCCACGGTATGTCCAATTTCTTGTCTAGCCAAGCCCAGAAATGCCAGAATCCATGGCTGATGCACGGGTATGCTGGCACATCATGTTTGTGTCCCATTTCCACCATTTGTTTGAAGGGTGCCGAAAGCGGCTTATCGCCGTGACCGACTATCAGAATGTCTAGGAGATCTTCTTTCAGTAGTCTTTTTAGGTCCACCCCGATATGTTCCGCGTAATCAATATTCTCGGGGACACGTGCGGCGATGAGGAGTGGTTTGTTCCGGCTTTGTCCAACCTCTTCGGTCATGTCTCTGATTCGGCGGATCAGTTCTGTCATTGTGTCGCGATGTTCTTGCTCAACTGGAAGGTTGTCCAAACTGGGCGTAAAGAATACTGGAGCCCTGAAAAAATCTAGTTCAATTCCGTCCACATCATATTGCTCGCAGACCTCTTTGAACAACGAGAACACGTATTCCCTAACCTCTGCGTAGCCATAATTGAGGTACGTCCAGATTTTTCTCGGACCCCACCCGTATTTTTCCCAGTCGCCAGGTTTTCCCATAAGATACTCCGGATGATCACGCTTGAACGGTGCGATGTGCCATCCGCCGGTAGTCCATCTTCCCGACCCGACTGGATAGGCATCGTGCCCGTCATTCATTCGTAGAGACCAGAATATTTCGAGGCCGTTCTTGCGGCAGAAGTCTATCTGAATCTGAAGATCGTCTTTACCGTACAATTCGATGAGTTCTTTGGGAGCTTCTGTGTTTATGAAATGACCTACCTTGGTATTGTGGGTGAAAGCCATTCCAGCCGCGCAACTAGAATAGAAGACGCTGTCCACGTGAGAGCCTAGAAGCGGGGTTGACCTGACATCCAAGAAGTCATCGATCAATTCTTTCTTGCGTCGGGGTATTTCGAAGACATCATCCCCGTCGTTGTTGTAGATTACTCTTCGTTTTCTCCAACGTGCGGTTCTTCTCTGGTTAGACATCTAGATAATCTCCTCTAAGCAGTGATCGACATTGCCTCGAATTTTTGCTGAAGCATCCATTTTTTGGGCGCATCGGGGAACTGATTTTATGTTATGTCCAGAACTTTGTGCTTGGCAAGTAGGTGCCTTAGTTTCTCTATTGTTTCTTTGTCGAGTTGCTTTTGAGGGGGCACTGGGGGACCGAAGTCCTTACCGATTGCTTCAAATATTGCTTTTGAGATGGTTCCTTCTCCTGCTCCAGCCATACTCATTTCTTCAGCGGAACCTAGTGCGTCTCTCCAGGCGTGTAGCCTCTTATGTTCACGATCGAACTCATCATATTTCTTTTCTTTCAAGAGTCCGAGCAAGTAGAGTTCTGCTTTTGGCGCTAGGTTTCCTAGAAAAGAGATGTATCCTTTTGCTCCGAGCTGGAAGACTACCGAAATCAGTCCACTGTTGTCTATGAAATTAAGCTTGTCTGAGAATCTTTTGATCATTGTTACGAAATTGACTGGATCGCGGGAATACCATTTCACACCAGCGACATTGTCGAGCTCGCATAATTTCTCCATGAGACCCGGTTTAATCTCGTAGTTCATGGCGCACCATGGCGTATTGTAGACCATTATTCCGACTTCAGCACCGTCATTTATAGTTTTAATATGGGTATAAACCTCGTCATCCGCCGGAGGAAGATAGTGAGGCGGATTAACTTGCAGAAAATTTATGCCCACGTCTTCCGCGAATTTTGCTCTTCTCAAAGCTTCCTTAGTGCAGATATCGAAGATCCCAGTCATTGTTGGAACCTTGCCGTTGGCTGCGTCTACCAAAGTCTCCATGATTTTCTCATGCTGTTCGCGGGTCAGAAAATAGCCTTCGCCGAGACCGCCTGCACCCATGAGAACGGCTTTACCTTCAACCAGACCTTGGCTTACCAACCAAGATACATGTTCCTTGAGTCTGGCATAATCGACTTCATAATCCTTCTTAGTAGGTGTCGGCATGGACACCACGATGTTCTTCAAACTGTCTTTTTTGAACATGCGGATCAGGCCTCTTTCCAATTTTGCCTTAATATTCACTAGTCGGCATATAAGCCTTTAGGAAATGCTGAGAAAATACTGATGAGATGAGACCTTTGGTTTTGAGAAGCTAGTTATTTTGAAGGTAAGTGTTTGCCAAATGTAAAGCCTTATCAGAACCGGAAAGAAGATGCACTCTCCGAACAAAAGTTTCACTTCACCACAAAATAAGGACCAGTCTGCAGTATGCGGCACATTGCCTAGATGAAAGAACCGTCCCAACAGGTCATGCGTTCAGCTGGTAGTCGATTCATGGGTCAGCAGCACAACCATCCCGGACTGAGCGCAGGGTTAGGCTTTTTGCCGAAATGCCGACGAGACGAAGCTGAGGAGCATCTAAGTCCTCTTTTGTACAAATAGGGAACGGATTCAATCTGGCAACACCTAATCAAAAATGTCTTCAAGAACCTCTAAACGTGTTGCTGTAAAAACCTTGGAAAACACCGAAAACAAAAACCTTATCTTGTCCGTGTCTGCAGACGGCGCCATGTTTATGTTTGCTGTTTGTTGTCTTTGTCATTTCCTGTGAGATGGTCTTCTTTGTTGATCTCTACACGTTGCAGTTGTTCGGCATGTCGGGTAACATCCGTGAGCTTCTCTTCTATTGTGTTTTGGATGAAGACTTCTGGCGTCGTCCCCAGAATTTCAGATGCCTTTTCAACCCTTTCGTGAAGTGATTTTCTGACCATATAAACAGCATAGCTTGCGTTGGTGTATTTGCCCACCTCGACGAATCTATCTCGGGGAGGATCCGACAGTTGGAGCAACTTGCCTGTTCCGGCTGCCAAGCGGGCAGCCGAACTAGCTCTCTCTGATTGCGAATTGTCCTTGTATTCATGCGGCAGATATCGGGCAACCCATCTGTAGCTCATGCCAGTTTCTTCTGAGATCCTGTATGCTATCATTCCCCTCTCAGTGCCTTCGCTGAGATATATTTCTGCGAGTCTACCTAATTGGTCTGTTTTTTCCTTGCTGAGAACGGTTCTCCGGAGGTTATTGCAGACGATCCGAGCTATGACCCGCTGTTTCTCCGTCTCTATGTTCTCCAGCGTGACTCTTCTCCAGTTCGGATCAGCGTCAATGCGGTGCTCCCCGTCAATAATGTTTCCAGAGCGGTCAACTAGTACTGGATAAAGCTGACCGATCCTTTCGGACGAAGACTTTAGCTCTTGGTTTGCCAAGGCCGTCTTTTCTCCAACAGCACCTAGTGTTCAATTTGCCCATAAAAACCTTTCCTCAGAGGGATTTTGCACGACTCTGAGCTACTTTTTTTGGAATATTATCTATTGGGGAACTTTTGTCCGCGTAGAGATGCTTTCTATTGGCAATCTAGATGCGAAAATGGCTCTTTATACCCACCTTGCGAAGTTCCATAATGGTGTTCTTTGTTGCCTCTATGAGGATCTCTAGGTCGCTACCTGCGCAGACAAATTGAAAACCTTGCTTGATACGGTTTATTGCGTCTTCGAGACCTAGACCGTGAATGCCCGTTATGACCCCTGATGCTCTTCCTACATCAAGGATCTTGGCAATAGTTTCTTGGACTTTCGGTGCAAACGGATTTTCAAGGTAGCCGAGGGATGCCGATAAATCCATTGGGCCAATGTAGAATCCGTCCACTCCTTCAACTGCTAGAATGTCTTCTAGGTTGTCTACAGCCTTCTGAGACTCTATCTGGAGCATTATCAGCAGCTCCCTGTTAGCCGTTTCCACATAGTTTGGGTCCAGATAGCTAGGCCGTCCTGGTCCGTATCCTCTGAGACCTTCTCCGGGATATTTGCAGGCTTCTACTGCTCTGGCGGCTTCTTCTTTTGTGTTGATCCAAGGGATGATCAGTCCGTAAGGTCCGATATCGAGAGATTTCTTGATAGCGACGAGGTCGTTCCATGGAACCCTTATGAGAGGAACCGTGTAGTTGCCACGCATGGCTTGCATGAGACTCTGGGTTGCTGCAACATCCAGAGGGCTGTGTTCATTGTCGAACACGAACCAATCGAACCCGAAGGTAGATAGCAGTTCTGTAACGTCTAGACTCGGCGTAGATATCCAAAGCCCCGCGGTCTGCTCCCCCGCTCTCAATCTTTTCTTGAGAAGGTTATCCAAAATACCTGTCTCCTTTTTCGGATGTTCCTAATCACTATGCTTTGCGGAGTAATTAAGGTTCGCTCTTATTAGAATGTTGGCATTTTTCGAGACGGGCGCCGGCATTATTCCTTTTTTTATCCTGTCACTGAACTGTTACCCACCATCTTTGTAGAAGTATGTTTGCTGTTGAAGCTCTTCCCATGTTTGACAATCTTTACGATGCCATACCTAAGTAAGAATGTCTGCGACCGCCCAGCCGCTTCAAAGTTTGAGCACACTTACCGCCAGGAACGTAAATCTCAAGATTGTTAGGACCATAAACATGCCAGAAGGGCATTCGAAACTGATAAGCGCCGAAACCGATAAGAGCAAGATATATTACTTCAACTTCTAACCAGATATTTGGAAAGGAGAGAACGAAAAGTGAAGTACTCTAAAAAAGAGATACGTAAGAACGATTCTGTCCCTTTAGGCGGGTATCGTCTTCGCCGCTTGGAAAACCGTCCCGCCAGCGGAGACCCGCAGCAGATCGTGAAGATCCTCTTGGATAACAAATTTAATATGTTGACTGCCAGCGCAACCAGTGGATGGGGGCTTCCTTTTTACGAATCCAAGGTTCGACCGATGGATAAAAGGTGTACCGATCCGAATTTCATACCTACCCTCATCCGCCTTTGTCATGAAAACGACATCGAGATTTGGAGCTGGGTTCCATTCAACATACAGGATATAGGAAAGGATTTCCGCGATTGGCCGATCTCCAAGCTCTATCCGGAGTACACGATGAAATTCATCAATCCTAGTAAAGGCGAACCAGATGCAGCCGCAATGTGCACTCTCTCCTCGCCCTACATTGAGGAACACGCCAGATTCCTTAGAGAAATCGCGTCCTTGGGGTTTGACGGTTTCTGGTTTGACGGCGCAAAGACCCTCGCTGAACCCTATGGACCCAACCGAATTGGGTGCGTATGTGAGTATTGCCGCAAAGCTTTTCGCGAGGACACAGGCTTGGACCTGCCGACTTCTATAGACTGGAATGACCGGCGTTTCAAGGAATGGGTTCGCTGGCGTTATAGGCGAATGGTGCGTACGGCTGATTACTTTGCTGATGAACTTCGCAGTGTTAACCCGAAAGCAAGAGTCGTGATGGGCACATACTGGTTCCCCGCTGGCCCAGGCGTATGGGACCGAGATTGGAGGAGAGGATGGCCTCTTGAATACTTCTCTAAGTTTGGAACACACGCCCACGGCATGCCTTACGAGGCTGCTCACGGCGTAGGATTACATGCCCGCATTGCGAGGGCTGGTAACCCGGAGTACACGGATATTTGGACCCCCATCTTTGCTCTGCCTCCTAAGAATCACTATCCATCTGTTCCGCCTCACACGATGCACATGAAGCTGCACGGGCTGTGTTCTGTTATGAACGGGGCGGTTCCCTGGTACGGAGGAGACGGCAAAGGAATGAAGGAAGTGAACGAGGCACTTGCACAGGCGGAACCGTACTTCGGCGGTGATGAACTGAAGTATGTAGCCGTCGTTGTGTCAGACTTAACTCGGGATTTCTGGGCATCCAACACCAGAGCGGATCTGTACTCTGGGACATTGTACGGGTTATACTCTATTTTGACGCAGCATCAAATTCAACACGGTTTCATCTTCAATTGTCATCTCGAGAAGGGCAACCTGAAAGATTATTCCGTGATCGTGCTTCCCAACACTGCCTGTCTCTCAGACCAAGCTTGCGCCAAAGTAAAAGAGTGGGTCAGGGGCGGCGGGCTGCTCATCAGCTACTACGAGACATCGCTGTACAATGAATGGGGCGAAAAAAGGGACAACTTTGGATTGGCAGACCTGTTCGGAGTGGACTATCTAGGAAGCAGCCCGATATCGCGGGAAATAATGCGACCAACAAACCTGCGAGCGGGAGACCTAAATGCCGGCGGGCAAAGGTTTGCCTTCTGTTCGCCGCACACGATGATTCAGGCCGTTGCTGATGACGCTGAGGTGTTGGCGGCTACGGACCCGGCTTCCTCCGATGGGAAGGAAGAACCCGTGCTTGTACGCCGAGCATTCGGAGACGGCGAAGTTGTGTACTGCACGGACGACATCGGGCTGGGATATCTCTGGTGGCCTTACGCTAGCACTAGGCGCATTCTGTCCAGTCTGATCTCTAGGAGACCTGCACCGTACACTGTGACTGCGCCGACCGTGGTAATGGCTAATGCGTTCAAAAAGGGCGACCGCCTTCTCGTACATCTCTTGAATTATCCCTACGCAACAAACAGAATGGTCGGTAAGGGGTTGCAGCCGGTTGTAGACGAACCAGTACCGGTCCACGACATAGGCATCAGTGTCAACGCGTTCAAAGTCAAATCAGCACGCACAGCCATATCCAAAAAGGAACTCAAGGTTTCCCAGTCTGAAGGAAGATACACCACTCAGTTACCGCCGCTCGAACTATACGAAATTGCTGAGTTTGATCTCTCTTGACTCCCATAACCGTAAATTTCCCCGAATATTTCCACGTTTGAAAAATCGATCAGCAGATTCCCACATTGCCTATCCAGACCCAAATCACTGGGTCTCTCCTCATTAAAGGGCATAAACCCCGGTTGTTGTGTATGCCGTATGTTATTTCTTTCGCCATTCACCTGTATCGTCTTGGACGATAAGCTTAGCAGATAGAGCTACGCTGAGAATACGACGTTCACTCTCCGTTAGCTGGCGGGTTTCCTCCTCCTTCAGTGGCAGCTTGCCGAGCAGTCTTGCCAGCGACTCTCGGTGAATTGCATATGTCTTCCCGTTGACGTTCACTATCTCAGCGAATTCGTTAACAGCTGACAAGTATGTGTCTACCATTTCCTTCTTCACAAACCGAAGTCTCTTAGTCCTTGCAATGTCCTCAGTTTCGTCTATTACCCCTTCATTGGTCAATTTTTCCTCAAGTTGTTCGAAAGCCTTCGCTTGCATCTTTTGGACACGTTTCAGCCCATACTTACGATTAAAATAGCCAGTAATCATGAAGACAAGACAAAACCCTGAAAATGCGCCAATGAATACTACAGAGTCATATCCCTCGTAAACAGCGATTATGAAAGCTGCTATTACAGCAGCTGTGATGTTGAGAATTATTTGTGTTTTTATCTTCACGGATTCTCCCCCTCTCAACATGTTGCATTGATCACTGCCATGCATTTATTGCTATAACTGTTACGGTTATATGTTTTCGCATACTTGATATTTTTAGCCTTTTGGTGCCGTCACCCAGATGGGGCTGGACCATGCCATCGCGTTGTCTTTTTGTGTGACACGTAGATAGTAGAAACAGGTCTCTCCGATGTTCTCTCGGTCCACAAGGTTGATCTCTGCTGTCCGACCTCTGATTTCCTTCTTGAGGATGTCCACGTTGTTTCTAACAAGTTCAATGTGCGCTATGTCCGTAGTTCCCTCGACTCTGGCCATGATCGTTCGGGGAGAAACCTTCTCAGGCACCGTGATTTCCGAACCCATTACCTTTCCGTTAACCTTGAAGTCCAACAGAATTCGGGTGCCCGTCGTAGCATAGCATCGTCTCTCGTAAAGGGCACGAAAGACCTCTTCCCGCGTAAGCCGCGGAGCCAGCACAGCGACCAATCCGGAGCCTAGCGACGCGTGGTTGCCGTTCCCCGAATTACCCGGATGCCCATCATGCCCATCAGAGGAGGCAATTATTCCAAGGCGGTGACCTTGGGCTAAGGCATCCTGAACCGACAATCCCTCGAAGCGGTCTGGAGGGCACGAATAGGGAGCGCCGAAGTATTCCGAGTTTCCCCAGTTGGAGTATACCTCTACAAGCCGGTCGAATTCTGGGTCCATGTAGCCCCAGTCTAGAGGAAAGAAACTGGTGTTGGGGTGGTGGGGCACTGTGATGGCTTTGGCACCGCATCGACGGAGTTCCCTCCACAAATCAGCGGGAGTGAGGAATCCGCCTGCTTCGATGCTGCCGTGCCACGGTATCGTGGTGTATTTCGGTCCGCTTTCGATTAGCGGCCATTTGCTGTCGAGATAGTAGACGTTTCGGTGACCGTACCAAGTGGAGGTCCATTCAAAGCTCGGCAGGGTCACGAAGCGTCCTTCCTCGTTGTATTCGTCTGCCTTCTCTAACCTGAGTTCCCACTCTCCCGCTTCAGGCAACTGCCAGTCGTGGTCAGCCAAAGCAAATATGTCTAGATTTGCCACGTCACGGGCATACTGATAATTGTCGTCTATGCTGCCCAGCCCGCACGCTATCCATTTTGACTCGCCGCTGTGAACGTGAATGTCCCCGAAGAATACCTTGTACTCGCCCATCTGAGGAGGAGCCTCTTCGCTGCAGACGGCTGCCACGCCCTTGTCGATGTACGTATCGTAAAAAAGGGTCTCGCGGGTTTCAGCTCCGAACCAACGTTTTGAAGGTTCAACAGACCATCTTCCCATAAGTTTTCTTCTGTTCGAGCAGACCTTCAGAACGTTTCTTCCTTCCTTCAGCTTAGCCTTCGGAATTTTCAAGAACCCGAGGCCGAGAGATGCCGTTGCCTCTTCTTGGATGTGCTCATTCACATACACCGCCATGCGTGGAGGCGCGGTTAGAAGATTCTTCACCCAGTAGTGAAATGTGCAGCCTTGCCTACGCCAAGTCTGGTTCTCCTTAACAACTCGGAAAGACAAGAGGTATCCGCCGTTAAGGTACATGTCAAACTGTCCTGTTGGTTGAGGCAAAGCCGAGCCTATGCCGGTGCCCATCCAGAAAACGAAGACCACGTCCTTCGCATCGGTTGCGGACGGAACAAGATCGGTTTGCCACTCTACGTAATCCGAGCCGTTTTGATGAATGTAAAATGAACCCGGCAAATCATCTTTAGGATGAATCGAGCCTCCCACGCTGGATTCCAGGAACTCCGAGACCCCAGAAACAAGTTCAACCGAGTACAGCCGCCTCGCTTCGTCACAGATTTCCTTTTTCGATCTTCGACCTTCCCGAGTTCCCTTCATTTTCAACATTTCACGTTTTCCTCCATTTTGCCATATCATGCCGTTCAACAGATTCTCAGTTTTTCTCTCCGAATCCATTTATTCCGTTCTTTTTCTGTCTTTGAAGATGCCTCTTAGTCCTCTAGCCAGAACGAATAGAAGCTCGCATTGCGCAATTTAAACCTGAGGCTAACCACCTCGCCTCTCAACGCTGCCATGTCGCCTTGTTCCCATTTCAGTTCGCCATGGGGCGAATTGCCCTTGAGCGGGGCGGATGCAGCCACAGCCTTTCCATCCACGTCCAAGACCTCGGCACGAATTTCGCCTTGCCACGCTTCCACATTCACAAACAGCCTGCTGCCAGACATTTTGAACGGCTTGGTTAGTAGGATGCCTTCCTGCGTTTCCGCGTCAAGGGAGACAAAGCCGTCTCGGCGTAGCACAGCTAAGCAGATTGCGCCTTGATCGGGGTCGAGCTTCGGCTCATCTTGCGCAAATGCCCCGCGGTACTTAAGCCCCGTATAGTAGAACCAGAGTTCGTCGCCGCGCACCACTGGATAGGATGGACCGATTATCTGGGTTAGGTCGTAGGCGCCTGCTCCGAGCGGCGATGGCTCGATGAAGGGCTTGCGGTCGCCTATTCTTTTCCAATTCTTGAGGTCTCGGCTGCAGATTAATTGCACTAGGTGAAAGCCGATTGTGTTGGGGTAGTTGGGCACCGGGCCGACAGCGTGGTACATCGCGGGTATCCCTATGTAGAGCCTTTCGTAGCGGAAGACGCCCATATTGTAAACGTCAACGTTGTACACGGCTGGATCGTTCCACGGGGGTCGTTGAAGCGCAGGATTGGCCAGACGGGCTTTGATGTTTTCGCGCCCCAGCTCTTGATCCAAATCATCCGCATGAAAGGTCAGCTCCGGTTCGGTCCAGTGTTCGAAATCCTTGCTAGTGGACAGCCAGACCGATCGACCGTGCGGTCCGCCGTGCTTCACGGTGAGAATGAACAGGCGTTCTGGTTCGTCGAAGGAGAAATTGTATTCGTCGGAGCTTGGGACGCCCGGAACGTCAAGCATTTTCCAGTTTCTTCCGTCAGGCGAGACGATGAAGCCGATTTTGGGTAGTGCCCCCTTGTATCGGCGTGTCGGGTCTGGGTCGGTCGCGTCGTACACGACTAGGGGCACGCCGAACTGTCCCTTTTCTGAGCGGACGGCAACAAGGTTGTTTTCGCGTGATCCTTTTCTTTCAATCTGGCCTACGACGGGTTTGCACCAGTGAAGCCCGTCCTTGCTCTCGTAGTAGCCTGAACAGTACAATCCCATCTTGTGCAGGTCGTTAGGGGTAGAGCAGTCCCACAATTTGTAGACCTTCTCATGCGGGTCCCAGATCGGCGCTGTGCGGATTTGAATCACAGACGTGTCCGAGTCGTCAGGATCAGGCCTGATAACGGCTCCCTTCTTCTTTGGCTGGTGCATGATAGATTTCAGGTTCTCGGTCCTAGCGATTATCAAATCGTCCAGAAACAACTGCCGCTGTCCTACTGGCACGCTGAGGGCTGTCTCATTTTTCATGTTGGTTTCGCCCTTCTTGATTTACCTGGCGTTTCGCCTTTCTAGCGTTTCATGTTTCATTTGTTGTTCGTTTAGATAAATCTATATCCAAAGATTTCGGTGCTTGCGAACCTGAGATGCGACAAAATTTTTTCCGTCCTCAAGCTTTCCTAGAGGGTCCCCATTGCTTCTTTGAGCACTAATATTGATGATCATCGTGCAAGGACGCACAAGAATAAAAGAGGAAATCGTCTTACTAGAAGTGAGTACCCTATGACTAACGAAACCTTGAAGATTAGGATTGCCAAGACTGGTGATTATTCGGCGTGTTTACCTTTATTCATGAGCCTCCACCGCGGCGACCTAGGCCCGAGCTTCCAGTCGGTCTTTGAAGACTACGTCAACGGAGAAGACGGCATAGTTCTCGTCGCCGAACAATCTCAAAACGTGATAGGCATCTTGGCAGGCAGCTATCATTTAGACATCGATTGGGAAGGAAAAACCGCAAAGATAGATGCAATAATCATCAATGAGCGTTGCAGAAGAAAAGGCATCGGGACTAGATTGACGAAGTACTTCATTAGAAAAGCAAGGAACGACGGCTGCAAAGCAGTTAAATCCCGCGTGAACACCAAAAACCTAACTGCACAATCATTCCACGAAAGCCTAGACTTCGAGAGAGCTAACACTTATGAATACTTTCTAGACCTCCCTAAGAAACCTAAATAATCCTTCAGAGTTCCCCCCTCTGGTAACGCCGACTGTTGGAACCCCTGTTTGGATGTCAGTATTCAGGTTCTCAAACTTCTGACTCCTATGTAACGCTATACTACTCTCAGAATCCTGTAACCCCAGCATCATTCGCGAGTTGTTTTCCTTTCTCGACAAGAAAGCCTACAATAGGGCTGTTCTTTTCTGCAAGTACCTTCTATGCCACGAAGCCGGAGCTCTCTAGGCGATTCAGTACACGGGTGGTTGCAGTGGAATACCTAGCTGCTTTTGCCGAGTTTAGGTAGACTATATGGAGACAGAGAATACCTTTGCCCGTGCCATTTGCAGGCGGATTGATACTCTCTTGCCCTTTAGCTCTGAGAGGTCGCTTTTTCCCTTCCAAGTCACTACTTTGGATAGTTCGTCGCCTATCAGTGTGTCTGAATTCTCCAGTTCGTATCCTTCTATCGGCTTCACAGGGGTCGGTGGCGTAATGGGCGAGTTGACCAGTCCCACTTTGACCCATCCGGCTTTTCTGGTTTGGAAGTTTATGCGTAGATCCTTGCCGTGGCATGGACGTGCAACGAGAGTCGCTTTGCCTTCTGTGGGCGCTTCCAGCGCTACGAGGCGGTCGCGCTTCCAGATTGCCCAGCGGAACTCGGTTTTCGGTGAGGCTTCATGCGAAAATGGACCGCTCCAATCGTGGCGGGCGAAGATCCCTGTAAACGGTAGTCCCCATTCTGTGGCTGTTTCCCAGTCTCCACCCATCGGCACGATGTTGGGGGACGCATAGATTTGGCTGTACTCGCCGCCTTCGAAGTCTCGTGTTATTATGGGCTTCCGTTCCGGTCGGCCCCAGTTCCACCCATCGTGGCTTGAAGCCAATTGAATATCAAGTTCTGAGCCTAAGCGGTGATACATGGAGGGGAACAAGAGCCTAAATGAGTTGTTGCTTGGGTATTGGCAGTAGCAGGGGTTGTACACGTCGTCAGACATCGGGTCTTGTGGGTCGCACATGAACACGTATCTTGGGTGAGGCCAGTTGCCGAATTCTTTTCCGCTTGTGCGCCTTACGAGTCGTCGGCGGTCTAGCCAGCCGCGGAGGTATGCCACGTACTCCTGGGTTTCAACTTCGTAGGCTCCTATGTTATGAGTGTCTAGCCCCGTTCTTTTCACGTCTATCAGGGGTTCCTCTATCAACTGCCATCGAAGCCCGTCGGCAGAGAAGGCGCCCATAACCAGCTCGCGCATCTCGACTTCCTTGTCTAGCTGTTCTGGAGTGTATGCTTCGCCTTGTTCCAGCGCTTTTCGCAGTTCACGATATTTGCTCATGTCCATCTCGGGGTCACGGACGCCCTTGCGATAGTAACGGGTTTGGGCGCCTATCCCTTTGTACCGCTGTTCCGGCGGAGCGGTGGGATCTATGAAAACTGACTGCAAAGGAATATCCTTCGTGTGAGCGAGTATGTTGTTATCCGTGGAGTCCTGGTAATCGTATAATCCTAATTGAGGCCGTTCCCACTTGAAACCGTCTTTGCTTTCGGCGTAACATACGTATTGGTCCTTGAAGTCTGGTGTTGCGCCGTACCACAAACGGTAAATCCCGTTTTCGTACAGCATCGTGATAAAAGGCATAAACATCTGTTCCCAAGGCTTTTCTGCTCTGAAGAAAACCTTCGATTTCCGAGCTGGCTGTATCGTTAGCTGCACGCCTACTGGCGGGTCTTCAAGCCAACTCTCAAGGTTATCTGGGACTCCTGCTTGTCCGGGCCAAATTGCGTACCAGTCTAGGAATGGGTACAATACGGGTTTTTCTTCTTCCACAGGGGATGTCTCCTTTCAACCTATGCAGATCGTCCCCTTCTTTTTTGTACACATGCCTTTTATTCTTATCGTTTACGCCGACGCTTAGCCATCTCGCCAAAAAATTTTTCCATGCTATTTCTTGGGAACCAGACGGTGATGCCTGAACCATCATGGGAACAGCAGTTTGTGCGGATGATGTTGGATCTTGTCGTATCATCGGAGCGGTTTGTCAAAGAATTTGAAACAGGAAGACCTGCAGAATGTAGAAGAGAATCAATAAGGCAAATGTTATTGCGAGGTTCTTTTTCCAGTTCTCGCTCCAAGCTATGCCTAATGGTATCCCTATGATGAAGCCGATTATGTGAGAGATGAACGCTACGTTGCCTTGAGTTCCAAAATAAACCGCGGCCACGTTGTATATGAAATAGAGAATTGCCACGAGCCCTTGGGGCATGAGAAAAAGAAGAGAAAACTTCAGAGGCTTCACCAACATGACTATGGCAGTCAGCGTGAAAATAGCTGCGGAGGCACCGAGCATAAGGGTCTCCGGATCGTAGAAGTATACGCTTAGAAGAAAAGACAATACTCCGCCAACTAGGAAAGCTGCCAACGTCTTCTTCGACCCTATCTCTCTTTCCAGCGTGTTCCCAAACACAAAAAGGAAAAGCATGTTACCTATCAGATGCGTGGAGTCTGCATGCAAGAAAAGGGCTGTGAGAGGCGTCCACACCCTTCCTTGAAGGAGATTGCCGCCGCTGAAAGCTAGGTAACCGAGAGCCGTCTCATACTCGTTTGACGGCAGATACCAAGACCATACAGAAGAAAGGATGCACAACAAGATTATCCAGTTTATCTGCCTCATGCCGTACCCAGAACAAAAGATGCCCCTGCACCTAGAAAACCTTTCTGCCAGCGAAGAACCGTATGCCGCAGCAGAATCTTTCCGATAACCCGATTATAGTCACTAATCTGTTGGGAAGTCAAGCTGATTTTCAGGTATTCCCTGTGCTTTTCCATGGGCTATCGCCTTTTTCCATGTATCCTTGTCATTTCTGTCGAGTTCAAATTGCTCGTCATTATACACTACTATAATCTTTTCTCGGTCCCAGAAATGTGCATACCACCCTCTTACGATGTAAGCCTCAATCTTATCAATCTCTTCTCTTTCGCATTCTACATAGTAAATGTGCCATCTTCCCGTATTCCCTTCGTAGTCGATGAGCATGCCATCTTCAGTAATCACTGCTCTATAGACGGAATATCGATTGATAATTGCTGGATCACTTAGACCCTCGGCGATGATGACACCTCTCCAATCCATCTTGTTTCACCTTAATGGAAATAGCCGTTATCATAATTCTTATAACTTTGCCAGAATGGTGTAATAACGCCAATTACCAGATCCCGAGATGATTCCTTAGGTTCTACGTATGGTCCGTCGAGTAATCTTTGTTTCCCATCCGATAAGATGTTCTCTTCAGCGTGAAATGCTAGAATCCGGGGTCTTGGGTAGGGCTTTCACGAATTCCTTCAATATGCAAAAGAACTTCTTCATCATCAGATAGAACCATAGGCTTCACCATTTGTCAGTGACTGACAAAACAGAAAAAAATTTGTCAGACAAATCTACAAGGAGCTTCTCAGCTCGACGCCCCGCTTCCACAGCCAGCCCAACCGCATCAGATGTGATGCTTTTTTACTACCAACGAGAGACTTGGACGATGGGGATTGGTATTTCTTGAACCGAAACATTTATTTGGTCTAGATGCTAGATATGGTCTTGTGGCTAGACTGTGTCTGAGAGCAGATTTGGTTCCAAACCTAGACCGAGAGCATTTACAAAATATGACATAGCCTTTTTTATTCACGATAAAAGGGGCGCGAGGTGGTCTCATCTTCTTAAAGAGTTTGTCGAAAACGGGTCAGAGCAGCACATATCAAGGCAAAGACTGTCTGACTATTTGAAAGAGCTTTGCGACGAGGGACTTGTCAACAAAACCATTGACAAAAGAGCTCTATTCCTCAGACAGGTATGGAGGGTCTACCCAATCTATGAGGTCCCGAAAAACAGAAAGAAACGGATCGAAGAAATCAGAAACAAAAAAGAAATATACGAATTCGTTGACTCAGCAAGCCCAGAAAAAATAGAAAAGATACATGAAGAAATCAGACGCTTAAAAACCGAAAAATAAAAGTAGGCAAATTCTAATTAACCACAAAGCAGCATAATCTTCTACTGAAAAAATAGGATGTCTATGCTAGAAACGAAATTTGGAGGAAGATGAATATGAAGCCTGTTTCACAAGAATTTGGTAAGCCTTCACCTGAATGGTTCCGCGTTGCGGAAGTGTACAACGGCTGGTATAACGAATGGAACGATGATGTCGTGAAGACCCGTTTGAAAGGCTTCCCGCTCATCGTAGGCGTTCCACACAAAAAAGAGTGGATCGACAAAGCACACGAACAAGGCGTAAAAGTGATTCCTTACATCAGCTTCTACAAAGCCCTAGCCATCGCAGATGCAGTCGAAGGCAGCTGGAAAAAAGCGCCAGGCATGGGAAACCCCGCAGACGGCTACATATCGCCTTTTTGGAAAGAAATGGATCTAAGCAAGCACCCAGAATGGATGCTTTACAACGAAGCTGGCGAGGTACGAAGACCCTTTGACCATAAGCCATACGCGGCCGGCTGGCAACAAGTCTGCACAAACGCGCCGGGTTACGTTGATGCGGCTCTCAGGGGTGTGCGGAAGCTGCTGGATCTTGATGGGGACGGACTTTTCATTGACAACGTGCATGCTACGGTTGACTGTTTTGGGGCAAAGCTGGGAAAACACAAGCATGTCGAGCCGGAGAAGAACAACAAAGAGACTTACAAGCAGCTGCTTCAAAAGGTGTATGACATCGTAAAGAACGAATACGGACAGAACAAGCTCATCATGCTTAACTCAGGAGCGGACCCAGAATACTGGCCTTACGGCGACGCCATGATGCACGAATCTTATATCTGCAGCCGTGCAAGCGTGGAAAGGCTCAATGACTGGGGCCCAATTATCGAAAGAGCCAAGAGGGGTAAAGATGCTCTGGCACACGGAAAAGTCATCGTAGCCCTAAGCTACGTAAGAAACACATCGCCAAACATCAAAGGCGACGCATTCTTCTGCTACGCCTGCGCCAAGCTCTCAGGATTCCACTGGGCAGACTGGTTCACCATACCACAAGACAACCCGGCACAAGAGCTTTTCACCCTTCGACTCGGTCAGCCAACAAGCGAGATGCTGGAGACAAACGGCGTCCACTTCAGATGGTTCGAAAAAGGACTAGTAATAGTGAACCCAGCAGAAAGCGAAAAAGAACTAAGCATCTCACCTGTCGCGCTGGCTTCACTACGCGACGTGTACGCACAGACAATGGTGAAAGCAGACGGCGGAAGCTTGTCGCTCGTTATCCCCGCTCAATCTGGCAGAGTCCTCACCACGAAGTGAAATCCTTCGCAATCTCCGCCTTTTTCCTATTGCGCCAACATCGAAAAATTCCGTCAACAGCGATTATCTGAACTCGCAGCAAATGTTTCATGCCGGATGCTGTTAACTGCTCGCGGGAATCCCCGTGATTATTGTGGGCCAGTCCTTGATGTGCATGCTTTTGAGGACTGTATCGTTTCCGTCGTAAGCAAGGGTGAGGCGCTGCGTGTCACCGTTGAAGGTGTCGATAACGGAGGCGCTGTCTAGTTTCATGTTGGGAAACGTGATCTCGGCTATTACCTCCTGCGAGTCGTCGTCACGGGCGAGTCCACGAATCCACACAGCAAGCATCAATTGACCGTTCGGCTTTCGGAAGGTGTACCATTCCAGCTTCTCCATGCCAGCGCTGAAATGAACCTTAATATCCAGCGGGCTTGCCTCATCCATCACGGTCGACAGGGTCCTAAAAACGTAGTAGATCGGCTCGGGCTGATTGGGGTTCAGAGGACTCGCGGAGAAGGTGTTTCTGAGCAGCCCTATTGACCAATCTATCATGTTCTGCCGGAACGTTTCATTCCAGAATGAACAAACATCCAAGGCTAGATGGGTCAAGGTTAGCCGAGCCGCATACTTTGCTTTCTGCATCTCGGTTATTATCAGATTGCCCACTCCCGGATGAGCTTGCTGGATAGCGAATGGCGGGTAGGGTGCACTCCATGTCCATTCAGTGGCCATGTATTCTCCTCTAAAGCCGAGGGCTTCGCACTCCTTCTTTAGGTCGCGTACGAACTCCGGGTATTCTATGAACTCTTTGCTGGATGGATCGCCATGATACCACGGATGCCAAGCGACCACGTCGAAGATCGGCCCGACCTCCCTGAGAATGGTCAAGATGAAATCGCGCATTCTTTGACGGTCTGGGACGTTGTGACACCAAGCAGGGGAACCCATAATGATCTTGGCCTCAGGATATTCTTCGCGGATCACTTTGATTGCTGGCTTAAAGATTTTGCAATACTTCTTCGCCCTCTCAAGAGTATAGGGTTGGTACTCATTCCAGACCTCGAAATACTTCACGCGGTCCTTGAAGTGCCGCACCATGTAGCGGACATAGTTGAGATAACCCTTCAGATGCTCCTCACTTTCGATGGGCTCCGGAGGCCAATTATAATAGGTTTCCAGAAGATCACGTGTCCTATCCCCGTATCTCGGCTGCTTCGCGTAGAGCCAGTTGCCCTTGTCAAGGCACATCACGACGTTAACCCCGTTTTCTACAGACTCCGTAATAGCTGCATCCGCCCGGGCATCAACCTTGAGCACGCCCTTTTCGCGCTCCACGTAAGTCCAGATGAACATGCCCATGTCGTACCCAACGCGCGTCCACTTGAAGCCTAGGTCATACTGGATCGGCCAAAGCATATCCTGAGTGAAACGGTCCATACCGTAGCCGTAATGAGTCGAGGAAACGGTGACCGCCGCGCCTTTAGAAATCTCAGCAAGATTGTTACCCTTCTCGTCTTTCACTTGCACCTCCGCAATTGAAAAACAATGCCCAAAATTGAGAACCGAGGGAAACTCGCGGCCGATGATCCAGATCTGTTTGGCGAGCCGCGTACCAAACTTGAACTCTTTGGGAACCATCTCCTCGGGCGATGGGAGATTCCTGTTTTCGTAAACGGTCTCCCAGTGCCACGCGTCACGGCTAAGCTTTATCTCAAGCTGCTTCGGGAAGCCTTGGCCTGCTTTCACATTGTCGGGAGTTTTCCTTTCAGAGTCATGGTCTGGTAGACCTCGTGGATGGGGCACCAAAGTGACCGATTTGACACATTCCTCTTTGGGGAGATCGATTCGGATCCAAGCGTCTTCAACATCTGTCTGTATCTGGCCGCGGCTGCACCAGCAGGTTTCAGGGTCTCCGTCGATGAGGTGGACTGGAAGCAGGGGCTGGTCATCGTTGGCAGCCGTTTTAGGCTCTCGGGCTGGTGTGGAGCCAATCTTGTTCTCTTTGATCTCCCAAGACTTCTTCGGCTGAATCTTGATCTTGGGATTCTTGTTATCATCCTGTAACACTACGTCGGGTAGAAGGTCGGGGCTTACACCATAAATATAGGTGTAGCCGAAAGCGTACACAGGAACTTGGCCGCAATGCGCCTCTATCGTCGCGTAATCTTCTATACGATTCGATCTCTTCATGACCTAAACACTCCGCACACAGTCTGTGTATCCGAAGAACCTATTAACTTTTTTTCGCTTAGATGCGCGCTTTCCAAGAAACCCTTCGGTTCATCACAGAATTTTTGATGGGCAAGAGTACCAGCGCGTGGGCTAGCTTAAGATTGGCGGAGTCCACAAATCTGCTGATCAGATGGCTTTTTGCTTGTTGCATTGTTAAGGTTTTCTGCAGACTATCAGATATCTACGGAATTCGTCTTAATGCCATCGTCTGTCTTATATTTTCTCTCAATTTCTTCCAGACACTTTCTGTCTTTGTCTATATCAAAATTGGGAATTATAGGCGTGTTTCTTAACAGGAATATCAAATCTGCCATGTCAGCATAGTATTCCATGGCATCGTATGTATCCTCTCTAAGAACCTCAAAACCGACAGATTCCAGTTCCCGAACATATTTCCCGATAGGGTCTGCCACGTTTTCTCTGCTGAAACCTTGCCCCCTGCCGAAGATCGACTTTATGTTTATTGCGTCTTTCTCAGCATAGACCTGCTGGGTTAGGAAGACCCCGTTCGGCTTCATGACTCTGTAGACTTGTTGAGCATAGAAAGAGGCATGCCTGCACATGACAACATCAAAGTAGCCGTCAGTAAAAGGAAGGCTCTTCGCGTCTGCCAACTTGAACTCCACGTTCAGCATCTTCGATTCAGCAAGGTTTCTATTGGCGGCATCTATCATGCTTTGCTGGTGGTCAATGCCACAAGCCTTCTTTGCACGTTTAGCTATCTCCAGAAGTTTCTCTCCGCCTCCAGTGCCAATGTCCAAAAGAACGGTTTCGTCGGTAACGTATCCTTTCGCTATTTCTAGGAAATCCCACTTCTTGCCAACGACTTTCTTTCTCTTCTCGATTTTACTGAAATCCCAGCCTACAACGGAACCGACTTTCTCGTATAGCTCTCTGTAGTCCATCCTAACTCACTTATTAGCTAGACATAATTCAGCGTTACTTATGTTACTTGGGTTTCTCGAAAAAGGCGCTCCAATAGCCCCGATCATCGGAAAGAAAAATGAACATGTGAGTTTCTGCCATTGGAAGATTTTATCACTGGTTTTGTGACAGAATTTGTATGGTACGGTGTTAGGTTAATCATCCTCGAATGTTTGTGTCGTGTAGATATCGCTTTAAATACTGATCATGCGTGGATATGGTAGGTGATCATGTCCGAATGACGATCTTTGACAAAAACGGCTCTTGGTATCGGGGAGTCCTGCACATCCACAGCAACAAGTCTGACGGAGCCTTAAGCGTGGAAGAGCTCATAAGTTTCTATAAATCTCATGGATACGATTTTCTCGCCATCACAGACCACCACATCGTCGCTGATAGCCAACCCTTCGCAAAAGAAGGCCTCCTCTTGATCCCAGGCATCGAGATCATCGGCAAGACATCCACAGACAAGGGTCTCCATCTAGTGGCATTGGATGTCCCAATCGGCTTTGAACCCCCGAAACCTTGTGACGCGCAGGAGGCGATCAATATGGCTCGGGAGATCGGAGGCGAAGTCGTGATAGCACACCCGTACTGGTCGGACCTGACATCCCAAGATCTTCTCAGTTTTTCAGGATACATCGGCATCGAGGTCTTCAACACGATCACGCATAGAGGATTCGGCAAAGGCGTCTCCATCACCCAATGGGACGAAATCTTGGGCACGGGGCGCAATGTTTATGGTTTCGCTGTTGATGACGCTCATTTCATTCCGCAGTACTTCGGAGGCTTCGAAAACGACGCCTTAGGAGGATGGGTCATGGTCAAGGCTCCAAGCCTGAAAAAGGAAGACATAATGGGCGCCATCCGCAAAGGAGATTTCTACGCGTCCTGTGGTCCTCAGTTTCTGGATTTCAAGTCGTCCGATGGCCTTTTCAAGGTGAAGTGTTCGCCTGTGCGGTCGATAAGTTTTATCTGTAACCCGGGCTATCGCAGTCGAAGAATTGAGAAACAAGACGGCGAGCTGACAGAGGCGGAGTTCAAGCCAAATGGTGAGATAAGATGGGTGAGGGTTGAATGCCGAGATAAGGAAGGCAACGGAGCATGGCTCAACCCCTACTTCGTTGAAGACGGAAATAAACAATAACGAGGTTCCCAGAAACTTGAACCTTTAAGGCAAAGCCTTGACATACAAACGGGAAAAATGTCACGGAAAGCCTTTTATTGTGTTTTTCTTCGTCTGTTTATCAGAGGTTAAGCAAGTGCCAAAACTTGTTGCGAAATGCGGCATAGATTGTGGTGCTTGTCCTTGGGGGCCTTACCCGCGGGAGGGCATGACCGCCGAGGAATTCGAGCAGTATAGGAACGATGCCAAAAGGATTCTGGGCTACATGCCGATTAGGACGCCATGCCTGACATGCCAAACTCCGGACTCGGAAATCCCGAAGGGGGCGAAGCTGCCTAACCGAAAGTGTCTGATACGCCGATGTGTAGACAAGAGCGGGGTGGCAAATTGTGCTTGTTGCTCCCGGTTTCCATGCGACACGGTGAAAGCAACGGGCGGTGTTTGGACCCGCGAAAACATAGAGAAGAAGCTTGGTGCGCCGATTTCTGAAGAGGAGTACCATGCGTTTGTTGAACCTTTCGAGGGAATAAGTCGTCTAGAGGCTATCCGTGCTTCGCTGAAACCAGAAGAGATCGTGGAACCCGCCAAAGTTACAACATCTGAGATGGGAATCGCTGACTTCCCAGAGGATCTGCCTTTCTCCGAGGGAGAGACGGCATCGTTCAAAGCGGTTCACAAGTTGCTGGCAACCATAAAGCGTTCTTCGTTGGGACTACGAGACATTGACACGTTCGCTCAGCAACACAACCTTGAAAACCGAAGGGCACACGTGCTGAGGTTCTTGTGGATACTCGGATGCTACGGCAAATTCGAGGAGGAGAAGGGCGCGCTTCTAGTTGACGCCGAAATCTATGAAGCCAACCGGGGCAGTGAGAAGACTCTGTCAATTTGGTCTTTCGTGAAAGACACTGTTTTCAAGGTTTTATCCGAATTCGGAGTCCGCTGCGAACGTGTTGCATTGAAAAGAGCAAAGGAAGAAGACTTGGCAACTGGCACAGGGTACCTGCGAAGTAAGGGGTGGGTCATGAAAATGTCGTTTGAAGAAAAGACTGGCGGCGCATCTGCTCTCAAGGCGTTACAGTCTTACACAAGAAGATTAGACGAGAAATACGGCAAAAAAGCATTCAAACACTTCTCAGACGCAAACATGCAAATTCTATTAGAAAAATGATGCCGAGAAAAAGAAGACACAGGCGTCATCCCATTCTGCCCCCCATCACCCGTCTTGCTGTTCAATTCAGAGAGCACATTAGACAAGGCGCCAAGGGAACCGTTCAAAATTCGCTTGAACTCTCTATGTTTTTCCAATTTCGCAGAACTCTAGCAGAATGAATTAAGCGGCATACAGAATTGGCATCATGCCAAAAATTGTCGATGCCATGACAGGGGAGAATTTTTCTTATGAAAGCCTCGCTCCGTCTTCCAGCCTTGTCTATGCGTTACACCCTTTTGTTCAGTCCATGCTTCAGATGCCTCTTCCACGCTCTACTGTTATTTGGTATGCTGTAGTCCTAAAATTCCAGAAGCGCATACGATGGTCTTACTATTATGGGTCGGCAAGAACGTAGACGAACCTTAGCTGATCTATGTAGTCTGAAAACCTGTATGCCTTCTTCCACTTGAGTTCCGTATTCAGTTTGATGCAAAGGCTCTCAATGATTAAATCCTGAATAATGATGGAGCCCACTCCTAAAACATGGTTTAATGCCTCTGCAAAAACCTGAGCCTTGCCTGGAACGTCCTTCCAGTTCAATGAGTAATTTTCCTTCACGACTTCAAGGATAACGTTGAACGATCTCTTCCCAAAAATATCAAGCAAGATATCTTCTATCGTATCCAAGATTGTTTCATTTAGCATTCCTTCAAGTTTACTCTGGACCGTTATCATTTGCAATTCCTAAACTCATCTTATCTGTCGAGTTTGATGGCTCAGTTCCCTAGCCCGCGTCTCGATGAACTCTGCGACCTTTTCTTCGCTGTATTTCTTGGACTGCTGCTGTTTTTCCAAGTGCTCTTTTATCTTACTCAGGAGGCTATCCATGTCCACGGGCTTAGTCACGTAGCCGTCGGCCCCATCGTTTATTGCTTTTATGGTGTTCTGCAGTGAAGGATAACCGGTCAATATGATCTTGACCATCTTAGGCACGGTCTCCCTCATCGAGGTCAAAAGCGTTGTCCCCTCCATGTCTGGAAGCCGGAAATCTATCAAGGCGAGATTGAAGAGATTGGTGTTTGTTTTTTCTACGGCTTCCTTTCCGTTTTCCGCCGTGTCAACGGTGTATCCTTCTTCTTCCAGCACCGTCGCAAGGGTCTTTCTTATGTTATCATCATCGTCTACGACAAGGATACTCGCACGTTTGTCCAAGCACTTCCCCACTCTCGTTTCGTATTGTTGAACGATATGTAGATTGTGAATTTCCAATCTGAATTATACCACTATCTGGCCCACCAACCAAAACCCTCAAACCGCGCCGCTGAAGCCACCATCCCCCCTCCCCCAAACGACACAGACCGCTTAAATAGCCGCTCTGCGGAGAGCTCACCATGGAAAGAAGCAGCGAGGTACAGCTGGAGGCGTGATGCAGTTGGAGTTTCTGGTTCTCACCTCAGATTTTGTGAGGCAACCTAAACGTGAACGCGTCATCATGGAGGCAGTCATCGAAGCAGCTGAGACCATAGGCGCAGACCGCATCGTGAAACGGAAAGGCAACGTCTACAGCACAGGCGTGTACCTCACTGATGGAAAGAAGAAATCTCTGCTTTACAACGACTGGGACAAGGATTGGGACGGGCAGAAGATCTACGAGAACATTATGGCTTCAATCCGTTTCTTCCCCAACCTAGGCCATAGACCTTCTGCCCGCCTAATCATCAACTACAGCAGAAGCGGCTGAGTATCAGTCAAGCAAGGTTCCAGAAGACGCCGATGGTTTGCTCGCTGAGCCTGACAGACTGCCATATCTGGAGCCTTTTGTTTCTTAGCCGCTCTCAGCCTCTTCTGGCTGCAAAAATCTTTATTTCAGTGGCAAGAAGCAATATTAGGGTCGGCGTAGCTGTTGCCTTGAAAAGAGGGGTTTCGAAAGTTGAGGATGCTTCAGCTCCACTCGAATTACATTGAGTATCGTCCGGTTGAGAAAGAGATTGCTTCAGCCGAAGAATGCGAGGATAAGTCATGCCGTCTCGATGAAGTCGTCGTCCTCTTCACGGCTGTGGAGACGGGCGACACTGCTGAAACGGCTCGCAAGGCGATAGATGGGCTGAAGGAATATCTTGACAGGATAAAGTCCGCCAGAATCCTGATCTACCCGTACGCGCATCTGAGCACGGATTTGGCAAGTCCTGCCGACGCCTTTAACGTGCTTAGAGAGATGGAGCAGTATGCAAAGGGTTTAGGCATCGAAACCTATCGGGCGCCTTTCGGCTGGTGCAAGGAATTCTGTATCTCTATAAAGGGGCATCCGCTGGCGGAGCATTTTAGAACCGTTGCCACTGCGGCACAAGAGGAAACTGAGGTCGTCTCAGAGGCTCTTGCAGCTGAGGAGAAGATAAAGTCATACTGGTTTGTCCTGCAGCTGGATGGCAAGATGGTTCCCGTTGACGAATTCAACTTCAAAGGTCACAAGGGGCTGAAGAAGCTTGTTAACTACGAGATTTCCAAGGTGCGGGCTGTCCAGCAGGTTCCACCCCACGTTACGCTTATGAAGAAACTGGAGATAGCCGACTATGAGCCTGCAAGCGACCCGGGAAACTTCAGGTGGTACCCGAAGGGCCGCCTCATCAAATCGCTTATCGAACAGTATGTCACCGATAAGGTGGTTGCTTATGGTGCCATGGAGGTTGAGACGCCGATCATGTATGACCTTGAGCATCCGAGTCTGGCAAGCTACCTGCACAGGTTCCCTGCCCGCCAGTACATTGTCAGGTCTGATGACAAAGAGTTTTTCCTCCGCTTCAGCGCCTGCTTCGGCCAGTTCCTCATGGTCCACGACTCGCAGGTGTCTTACAGGCAGCTGCCGCTCAAAATCTACGAGCTTACGCGCTATAGTTTCAGGAGGGAGAAGAGCGGGGAGCTCGTGGGGCTGAGGCGGTTGAGGGGCTTCACGATGCCTGACTGCCACGCGATGTGCGCAGATATGGCTCAGGCAAAAGAAGAGTTCATAAAAAGGTTTGAGCTGAGCCGAAGCATACTTGAAGGGCTTGGCTTAGCCCGCGACGATTACGAGTTGGCGGTCAGGTTCACGAGGGACTTCTACAGCCAGAACAAAGCGTTTGTGGATTCGTTGGTAAAGGACTCCGGCAAACCTGCGCTTGTGGAGATGTGGGATGAGCGTTTCTTCTACTTTGTTTTGAAGTGGGAGTTCAACTTCGTGGACAACTTGGACAAGGCGTCAGCCCTTTCAACTGACCAGATAGACATCGAGAACGCCGAGCGGTACGGCATAACGTACACCGATGAGAACGGCGAGAAGAAAAACCCGCTTATACTGCACTGTTCCCCAAGCGGCGCCATAGAACGGGATGTCTACGCCATGCTGGAAAAGGCATACATGGAACAGCGGAAGGGCAAGGCGCCCGTGTTGCCTCTTTGGCTTTCGCCAACTCAGGTACGCGTAATCCCCGTCTCAGAAGACTATTTTGAGGCGGCTGAGAAGATCGCCCGAGAAATCGCCAGCCACGACATACGTGCGGACTGGGATGATAGGCCTATGACTATGCAGAAGAAGATACGTGAGGCGGAGACCGAGTGGGTGCCCTACGTCGTCGCGGTCGGCCAGAAGGAAATCGAATCGGGTCTCTTAGCCGTGAGGGATCGGCAGCTTTCAGAGGCGGGAAAGCCGGGTAAGATCAGAAACATGAAGCTCGGAGACCTGGTCGCTGAGATAGAGGAGCGGACGAAGGACAAACCCTTCAAGCCTTTGACGCTTTCGATGGCTGTTTCGAAGAGACCGCACTTTGTCGGGTGACCTCAGTATCCGCGTTCTTGGGCATAGGTAAATATATATTTGTTTGATGGGCATCTAGGTTTGTGTGAGGGTGCATGCGTTATGGTTGTGAAGAGTCTTCAGGTCTATGTTGATGGCAAGTACTTTGCCAAGGCTGAGGCGAAGATCGCCGTTTATGACCACGGTTTCCTTTATGGCGACGGGGTCTTCGAGGGCATACGCTCCTACGGCGGCGTGGTCTTCAAGCTTAAGGAGCATATTGACCGGCTCTACGGTTCGGCGAAGGCTATTATGCTTGATGTGCCGCTGTCGAAGGAGCAGATGACGGTGGCTGTTCTCGAAACCCTGCGTAGGAACGGCTTGAAAGACGCGTACATACGCCTTGTGGTCACGCGGGGCGTCGGTGACCTCGGGCTGGACCCGCGCAAGTGTGCTAAGCCTTCGGTTGTAGTCATGACGGAGCCTTTGCTGAAGCTTTATGACGATGAGACGCGGAGGAGGGGCATGAGCCTCATTGTTGCTTGGATCAGGCGCGACTCTGTGGATGCGACGAGCCACGAGATCAAGTCGCTCAACTACCTGAACAGCATACTTGCCAAGTTGGAGGCGAACAATGCAGGTGCGGACGAAGCCATAATCTTGGACCACAGGGGCTTCATATGCGAGGCATCCGCTGAAAACGTCTTCCTTATCAAGGACGGAAAGATAGCCACGCCGCCGGTCTCAAGCGGTTCGTTGCCGGGGGTGACCCGCGCTGTTGTCATGAGCCTAGCGGAGAAGCTTGGTTACGCGGTGGTTGAGAAGAACATCACGGTCACTGAACTCTACGGCGCTGATGAAGCCTTCCTCGCGGGGACAGCTGCCGAGGTCATGCCTATACGCGAAGTGAACAAGCGGACGATAGGCACAGGCACAATCGGACCCATCACACAGAGACTCTTCGAAGAATTCAAAAAAGCCGCAAAAAACCCAGAAAACGGAACACCAATCTAAAATATCCCAAGACGGGGTTCATCTACAACTTTTACGGTTTAAAACTCTTGGTTCAGACATACAAAAGAAACTCTAACAGTTTTACTCTGTCAACTCAATGCTGATAGGAGTTCTGGTTATGATAACTCTTTGGGTTTTGGGAGATTTTTATATTTGTGTTACATGGCTTATAGATATGGTCGAGTCCAACCGATCTGTAGGGGCGCTACTGATAGTCGTTGTTGTGCTGGTAACTGTTATCTTCCAACTAGTAGAAGTGATGAATATCTTGGCTAATATAGGCGATATCTGGATTTTGGTTGCCGCAGCCGTGATAGGATATGCAGTGAATCTCATTACCAAAAAACCCAGTAGACCGAGTACTGTCTTAGGAATGCAACCCTCGCTAACGGAAGATGAACGCCGAAGATACAGGATTGCAGTTCACACAGAGATAACTAACTGCACCAATAACCTAATTGGACAAAGAGATGATAACGTGTATCCGAGGCGTGTACCTTCGGTGGACTGGGAGAATGAAAGACCAGAAAGAAGACCCTTGTTCTTTAACCAAACGGAATATCAGTTGATTCAAAAATTCTATGGCAAACTAGAGTATTGGAATGAGATCGTTCAAAACTGGAATTTGCAGTGGCAACAACAAAATAGAGCATACTGGACACAGTTGAGAGAACATTGCATCAACTCTGGCGAGTTCGCTTTGAGGGAAATTGTTTGGAAAGGTCTTCTGATCGAAGGATCAGAAAAGCCAAGTGTAACCCGAAAGTAATCAAAGAGAAAAAATAAGTTGAAAACCTCTAAGAGTTATTAGAACCTGATCTGCTTCCTTTCAAATTAACCTCGGTTTTGGATATTTATCAGTTAAGATTTAAGTCTACATGAGGCAGTTCATTTCATAATAGTTTTTCTTTTCAACAATCATTAGGAAGTTCTGTAAGTTCTTTTCACAATTCTTATATTTCCAAATGAATCCCGTTTTATTAGCTGACACTTATTATGCGGGATTAGTGGGATGTCTAAGGGGAGAAAAGTAGCACTAGTTCTGATTGTCTTGCTACTTATTCCCATTACATTTTTTGGCTTGTTGTATTACCAAATGTCTAGTCTACAAGTGAACATTAGTTTTGAAGAAACTCAAGTCATTTCTTGGATTGGAGACATTCTGCTTGGAAGGACACCGAATCTTGTTGCGCAATTATCTTTTACAAATCCCACTTTTCTCCAAGTTGATGTTTCAGACATTCTAGCACAGCTATACATTGAAGATGAATATGCCCTAGAGACCACAATAGAGAGCCTATTTATACCAGCAGGACAAACAATTTACAAGGATCTGACTTTCTCTATAAGCGATGCGTTAAAAATTTATAATATGATTAATCAAGCATCATCAACATATGGTGGAGAAGTTAAGGTAACTATTACTGGACACGCCGCAGCTCACCTTGTTTTCTTCAGTATGAGATTACCCTATTCCATAACAAGATACTTCATGACAAAAGAACCCACTCTACTCTTTGACTCAGCAAAATGGATTGATACTAGTGGACAAACCATTTCAACCTGTAAAGTTAATGACCAAGTAAAGGTTCAAGTTTCCTCAAAGAATCCAACAAGAACAAAGACGATTACTAATTCGATAAAGGTCATAACTTACAGAGATATTTCTTACGGGTCCGATGAAAAAATAACAGAAGACTCATACTCTAGAACTGTTTCATCGAGTTCAACGGATGCTTTTTCCTTCAGTTTTACACCACCAGAGGAGTCGGGATACCATTTCACAATTTTTATTGATGATGCAAAAGTTTATGATCAGCCCAACTCTTTCCCACCTAGACTACAAGTTTCTAGGTTTACAACAGACCTTACCTTGGATCAGCCTCCAAATAGAGCTTCAGCAGGTTCAACAGTCAACTTTGCTGGAAGGTTACTCAACACAGAGACTGGAAAAGGCATTTCAGGAGCAACTATAAAGATCTATGATAATGATTGGTTCTTAAATCCGGACGATCTTCTAACTTCAGGAAGTACAGAAAGCGATGGGACTTTTAAGATAAGTTGGACAGCTGAAATGGGAAGAGATGAAGACAATAAATTAGATATCTATGCAAAGTTTGAGGAAACATCTGTTTACAAAGAGGCAAAGAGTAGCCAGTATGAAGTGGAAATATATAAAGCGTCCACAACTCTTACTTTGGATCAACCACCAAGTAGTGTTTCTGTTGGTTCAAATGTTACCTTTACCGGGAAGCTTATCAACAACGATACTGGAGAAGGGATAACTGGAGCCACTATCAAAATCTATGATAGTGACCCAGATTTTGATGATTTATTGATTTCTGGAACAACTAAGAGTGATGGAACTTTCAGCATAGAGTGGACCGCCGAGAAGATGGACTGGTGGGATAACAGCGTTGAGGTTTATGCAAAGTTTGAAGAAACTTCTACTTATCTATCTTCACAAAGTATACAATATGTTATAACAGTCTCTTGAAAACTCAATATTCGATCTTTTCATCCTCTTGCTGTCTGTAATCTTTTGCCAAAGTTTCCTTTCTTTCTCTTACATCGCAAATGTCTTTGTTGTTGTTGATTCTGTTTTTTTTCAAAAGGTTTATACGACCGAGAATGTGTGAAGTGGTATTGTTGATCCAGAGGAGTTTAAGATAAGCCATGAAACCAGCAGCCACACCCGTCCCCACAGTGCTAGCGTTCTGGAAGATGCATGGGCTCGGCAACGACTACGTCCTCATCGACAACAGAAACGGCGCCATAGCCGACAAAGAGCTGGGAAATCTCGCGGAAAAACTTTGCAGAAGAAAATTCTCCATAGGCGCAGACGGCATGCTCGTGGTCTGCAACTCCGCCGTCGCAGATGCGAAGATGAGAATATTCAACGCCGACGGCAGCGAAGCCGAAATGTGCGGAAACGGCATCAGATGCTTCGCCAAATACTGCTACGAAGAAGGCATAGCCGCAAAGACGGAGCTGGATATCGAGACGCTTGCTGGTATAAAGAAGACTTGGCTGAAACCCGAAGACGGCAAAGTCGCGGCTGTGACGGTGGACATGGGAAAACCCGTCTTCGAGAGAGAGCAGATTCCGGTTCTCGGGAAGGGCAGATTCATTGACGAAGGGCTGGAAGTGGACGGAACAACCTTCAAGGCAACGTGTCTCTCAATCGGGAACCCACACTGCGTCATCCTCGTCGACGATGTGGACAGTTTCCCAGTCGCGAAGTTCGGACCGAAAATCGAGAACCACAGGCTTTTCCCGAACAGAATCAACGCCGAATTCGTGCAAGTAGTAAGGCATGATGAGCTGAAAGCCCGCATCTGGGAACGAGGCGTCGGCGAAACCTTGGCAAGTGGAACCGGCGCATCCGCAAGCGTCGTGGCGGCGAACACTTTGGGAAAAATCGGCGACACCTGCACGGTTCATCTTTCGGGCGGCGACCTGAACATAAAATATTCCGGCGGAAACATACTGATGACGGGACCAGCTGAGAAGGCGTTCGAAGGCGTCATAAGCTTAGCCACGAAGTGAAGCTCGAACCTGCACCCGCTTTTTGAGCCGTTAAAAGCTTAAATTCTGTGGCTGAGATGAAAATATCATGCCCCGCTATTCGCGTCTCCTAGATGATGTGCCCCAGTATCCGTTCGCCCGAGTCGGCAGACTTTCACGAGAAGTCGAAAAAAGAGACGGCACAAAAATAATAAACGCGAGGATCGGAATCCCCGACGTGGAAGCACCCGATTCTGTCAAGAAGCTCATAGCCAAATATGTTCTGCGGGACAACTCGACCTATGGATACCCGATTGACGTGCACCCCGAAGAAGGAATCCCCGAGCTGGTAGACGCCATAATCCAGCACTACCGCGAAAGGCACGGGGCAGACTTGAAGCCCGCGAACATAGTGGTCACAGGCTGGACCAAAGAAGCCATCCACAACCTTGCAAGAATCTTCGGCGGAACCGGCATCGTGCCTGAACCCGTCTACCCCGCCTACGAAAGCGCAATAATTCTGGCAGGCCACCGGCTGAGGAGAATATCGACAAGCGAAGACACTGATTGGCTTCCAGAGCTGGAATTCGAAAAGGACGACGGCTTCTTCTATTTCTGCGACCCGAACAACCCCACGGGCAGCGTAGCCGACCTGCAATACTACGAAGAGCTCTTGGAACAGATGCGGAGACATGACGTGGCAGGCATTTTTGACAAGGCCTACAAGGACTACACCTTTGACGAGCACATCAGGCCTGTGTCCATAACCCAAGTGCCGGAGCTAATGGATTACGGCTATGAGGTAGTTTCTTTCTCGAAGCACTTCAACTTTGTAGGCATCGGACTCGGATGGATAGTAAGCAGCCCCGAAAACATCGGCAGATGGCTTAAACTCGCAGGCCAATTCAGCCAAGGCGTAGAGTGGTACAAGCAGATGGCAGGCGTGGAAGCCCTCACAAACCCTGAAGTGAGGAAAGACATGGAAACGTACATGGCAGAGCTGAAGGAAAGAAGAGACCTCTTCGTGAAAGGACTAAACGAACTTGGCTTACAGTGCAAGCCGCCGAAAGCGACGCCTTACCTGTGGGTGAAGACTCCGAAAGGCTGCGATGACGAAGACTTCGTCCTGAACAAACTGCTAAGCAAGGCTCACGTCGCATTCATGCCGGGCTCCTACTTCGGAAAAAGCGGCAAAGGACACCTCAGAGCCACCGTATTCCTTTCAAGAACAAAAATACAGGAAGCCCTCAACAGAATAGAAGCCATAAGAGACTGGTAGATTTTCAGGGTCGTTGTTTTTCTTTGTCCAGATTTATGGCTAGCTGGTTCTTCTTAGATGATCAAATGATTTATCTAATGATAGATATGATGAGTTTATCAGGTTGTTAGTATGCTGATTGATGCTCACAGTCATTTAGATAGATATCTGCTGAAGAGGTTTGGAAACAGCATTGATCCCGCTCTGCAACAGATAGAAGAACACAAGATATTGACGATTTCAAATTCAATGGATTTAACCTCTTACAAAACCAACTGCAGAATAGCTAAGAAGAGCAAGTACGTGGTTCCAGCCTTTGGAATACATCCATGGAACGCCAGCAGATATGTCAACAAAACTGAGCTCATCAAAAAGCTGATCACAAAAACAGACATACTTGGCGAGGTAGGTCTGGATTATTACTATGTGAAAGACAAATGCAGATACGCGGCTCAGAAGAAAATTCTCAGTTTGTTCCTCTCAAATGCTGAGAACAAGGTCCTCTCTGTCCACACAAAGGGAGCGGAGAGAGACGTTTTGAGCTTACTGAGAAAATATGGAAACAAGAAAGTCGTTATACATTGGTTCTCAGGTGACTTCGACGTCTTAGAGGAAATGATCGAGGAGGGATATTATTTTTCCATAGTCCCCAAGATAAAGTTCTCTGAACACATAAAAGAAATTGCGAGAAGAATCCCACTAGAACAGTTACTAACAGAGACAGACAATCCCGGCGGTCCCGAAAGTTATCTCGGTTCAAAAGGGATGCCGACTCTGATAAAAATGGCAGTTGAAGAAATCGCAAAAATAAAAGACGAAAGCGCCAAAAAAATAGAGGAAACAATTGAGAACAATCTTGTCCGATTAGCAGGTTCAACGATACCAATTTCAAATTTTTAATCCCAAAACCAAATTATTGCTGAAACAAGGATTCTGGAATTGTCAGTGACAGACAAAGTACAGAAAAATTTGACAGACAAATAAGTATGCCTTCGACCAATACGATCGATATCGATTCCCCAAATTGCCACCTTCTTGTTGGTGGGCAGGATGCCTCGAAACATACCTTTGTGTGTGCACTAAAATTTAGTCCACCACCATATTTTGTGAGTCTGGAAAATTCAGCGAATCAGCTGGCTAAAGCTAGATTTCGGAAGATAATAGCTGTTTTTATTCTTTGTATGCGATTACTGAAATTTCCACGAGAGCGTCAAGTCCTAGAGCTGTCCCAACGGTGACTCTAGCCGGAGGTTCATTGTGGAAATATTTCTCATATTCACTGTTGAAATCCTTGAACAGTTTCACTGATGCGAGATATACATTTGCTTGAACAACGTCACTGAGGCAGTAGGATTTGGCTTCAAGTATTGCCTTGATGTTTTCAAGAGCTCTTCTCGTTTGGCCTGTTATATTGTCTGCAATGATTTTTCCCTCTTTGGGATCAATGCCTAACTGACCAGACACAAACAAGAATTTCCCGGCTCTTACTGCTTGGCTATATGCGCCTACGGGTTTTGGTGCGTCATCAGTTTGAACGGTTTCTTTCATCTTGATCCACACTGATACTTACGATTGAAACAATAAAAACCTAGCTAGCGAAGAGAACATCACTTTTGAGTTAAAATTTAACCCAACCAACCCCAAAACCAAAAACATAAGTGAGGCTTTGTTTTTCTAACTAGCAGCTGGTTCATTGAAATGTCAGAAGAAACTTGGGATGGAATTCCTCGAAATAAAATACCTTGGTACCCTCTTATAGATTATGAGAAATGCATTAGATGTGGAAAATGCGCGGAATACTGCACACTCGGGGTATTCGAAATTGAATTTAAAGAAGGCAAGAAAAAATTGTTGTAAAAAACCCATACAATTGTGTTGTACTCTGCTCAGGCTGCGACACAATATGTCCTGTGGGCGCCATTAAACATCAATCTAAGAAAGAAACGCTTGGAATAATCCGAAATCTGCGAAAGAAATAGCCTTCCATCCACCCAAAAAAGTGTTTTCCGTCTCGTTCCTTCTTTCTATCACTCTCTTGTACGCTAAAAGATAGAACGAGACTAATTTCTAATCCCTGAACACGTTTGCTTCCGTCACACTCGTTACGCCTTCATAGAGAAGGGTGATATTTTAATCGAAACAATAGGCTTCTTCTCCATGTTGGCTCAGGTCGAGTCCTTTTTCCTCTTCTTCTGCGCTCACTCTTATCGGCGTGAACAAATTTATTATTTTCAACAAGAAGTATGAACCGAAAAATGCATATGCCGCAACAATGATCACTGCGAGAACCTGAACGAGAAGCTGTCCAGGATTACCGTAAAACAACCCCACAGCGCCATTTATTGAACCTGCTGCGAATAAGCCTGTAGCCACTGAACCCCATACCCCGCTAATACCATGACATGCGAATACGTCAAGGCTGTCATCTAACTTTGTTCTACTTGCACGCCAATTAGCCACAAGATTTGAAAAAACGCCTGCAGCTAAACCAATAATGATCGATGCGGGTATGTTAACATAGCCCGAAGCAGGTGTTATGGCGACCAGTCCGCAAACTGCACCAATTGAAAGACCGACTGCTGAAGGCTTCCCCTTCACTATCCAGTCGACAAGCATCCAGCTGATGGCAGCTGCAGCAGCTGCTAGATTTGTGACAACCAAAGCGGAGACCATTAGTTCATTTGCTCCTAAAGCACTTCCCGCGTTGAAGCCGAACCATCCGAACCACAAAAGTGCTGCTCCCAAAATCACAAAGGGTATGTTATTTGGTTTGAAATCTAGATTGGTTCCGCCATTCCTTCTGCCAATGAACAAGGCGGCAGCCAGAGCAGAAAGTCCAGCTGCAATATGGACAACTATGCCGCCTGCAAAGTCAATCGCTCCTAACAAATGTAGCCATCCTTCAGCGTTCCACACCCAATGTGCAATCGGTGCATAGATTACTGTCGTCCATGAAACAATGAATATCAACAATGTACGAAATTTGATTCTTTCTGCGAATGCCCCAATTATTAGTGCTGGTGTTATCGCTGCAAATTTCAGTTGGAAAGCGAAGAACAGCAACAAAGGAATCGTTGGCGCATAAATGCTGATCGTGCTTATTCCAACGTCACATAATCCTACTAGGGACAAGTCTCCGACAAAACCACCAATGCTTTCACCGAATACAAGGCTATAACCCCATAACGCCCAAACTAAGCTTACAACTGCAAATATTGTAAGGCACTGAGCTAGGGTTGAAACTAGATTCTTCTTTCTAACAAGACCTGCATAGAAAAAACCTAAGGCAGGCGTCATCAACATAACCAACGCAGCTGCAATGGCAACCCATGTTATATCTGCAGAGTTCAAATCACGACCCAACCTAACACCATTCAATCTTTCACCATATTTCTGAATATTACATATAAATATTTCCACCATGAAGAATATACATATAAATTACGTTCTATATATTAAATGATAGTATCTCTCTTGCGCATGTACAAATAAACTGACACTAGCATTTACCAATAAATCAATTTAGATTCCTCGATTTTGGAACCCACAAATAATAGAATCTGAGAAAATCTCTGCCCTTCACCGTCATGTAATACGTGGAAAATGAAGTGACAAACTTGTGGGGGGAATAGTGTTTGAAACAGATCACCAAGCCAAATGAAGATATTCATGTTCAGGAAATGCTGGCGTTCTACAATGATGCGAGGAGCTTCGAGATAGATCAAATTTAATCCACAAAACCCAAAGTCATTACTGAAACAAAGATTCTGGAATTGTCAGTGACAGTCAAAACACAGAAAAACTTGTCAGACAAATGAGTGTGCCTTCTGCCTGTGCGGTCTTCAAAATCCGCTCAAAAGAGTAAAAACATATATTCCGCATATGCGTGTTAATGTGAGTTTGGAAGGAAAGGCTTTGGCCTACGATGTGATAATTGTTGGGGCTGGTCCTGCAGGCATATTCTCAGCCCTCGAACTAACCAAGAAACCGGGTCTCAGCATCCTCATGCTGGAAAAAGGCACAGACATCGACAAACGCAAGTGCCCAGCAACCAGAGGACTAGGCTGCATAAACTGCAACCCCTGCTCACTTCTTTCAGGCTGGGGCGGAGCCGGCGCCTTCAGCGACGGCAAGCTAACGCTTTCAACAGAGGTAGGCGGCTGGCTGGACGAATACATCGGGCGCAACGCCCTCTCAAACCTCTTGAACTACGTTGACAAAGCATACACGGAGTATGGAAACTCGCCAACGGTCTACGGCTCAGATCTGGACGGGATCGAAAGCATCGAAAGAGAAGCCTCACTGGCAGGGCTCAAACTGGTCAGGCAGAAAATCCGCCACCTAGGAACCGAAAAATGCGCCGAAATCCTGCAAAAGATGCGCCGCGAACTGAACAGCCGCATAGAAGTCAAGACTAGAACCGAAGTCAAAAGCCTACTCGTAGAAGAAGGAAAGGCCAAAGGCATCGAAACAGAAGACGGCGAAAAAATCAACGGCAAATACGTCATCGCAGCTCCCGGCAGAGTAGGCGCAGAATGGCTGAAACTAGAAGCCCAATCACTCGGCTTAAAGACCCTAAACAACCCTGTGGACGTAGGCGTGAGAGTCGAGATCCACGCGTCCGTGATGGAAAGAATCACAAAGGTATTGTACGAGCCGAAATTCGTCTACTACTCGAAAGCCTTCGACGACCAAGTGCGAACCTTCTGCGTCAACCCATACGGAGAAGTCATCACAGAATCATACGGCGGCGTAATCAGCGTAAACGGACAAAGCTACGCGGAACGGAAAACCGAAAACACAAACTTCGCCATACTCGTCAGCACATCCTTCACGTACCCCTTCAGAGAACCCATCGCATACGGCGAATACATCGCGCGGCTTGCCAACCTGCTCGGCGGAGGCGTAATCGTCCAGAGACTGGGCGACCTAGAGCTGGGACGAAGATCGACTGAAGAACGGATCCGCAGAAGCGTCGTAAAGCCCACGTTGAAGATAGCCACGCCCGGAGATCTCAGCTTTGTTCTGCCATACCGTTACCTGACCGACATACGCGAGATGCTACAGGCGCTCGACAGGGTTACACCCGGAATCAATTCGAAGCACACGTTGCTCTACGGCGTAGAAGTCAAGTTCTACTCCTCAAGGCTTGAACTCAACGAAAACCTAGAAACCAGAATCCAAAACCTGTTCACCATAGGCGACGGCGCAGGAGTGACAAGAGGGCTAATTCAGGCAAGCGCAAGCGGCGTCATAGTGGCAAGAGAGATAGCGAAAAGAGAGAAGGCACGTTCCTGAAACCATCTACAAAAACAAAGACCGCCCATCTGTCTAGAAGACAAGCGGAAGAACCGCATAGACCTGAGCTGCCATAACCAAATTCTCAATAGTCACATACTCGTTAGGCGCATGCGCCAACCCTTCGTCTCCTGCCCCGAACCCTAGGCATGGAATATCCGACCCTTTCTTGACAAGAATTGCATCAGTTGACCCCATAACTATCCTCGGAAGCGGCTCTCTTCCAACTGTCAACCTCACGGCTTTCTTGAGACTTTCAGCAAAAGGAATATCCCATCTCTCATAGTAGCCATCCTCTACGCCGATGGTCTCCACTTGTAGCCCCTCAGAGCCAACGCCTTCGAACATCCCAAATATTTCACGCTCGACCAGCTTTGGGTCAACGCCGGGAGTTACCCTTATGTCAAAAGATGCCTCCGCACTGTCCGGAACCACGTTAAGCTTGACTCCTCCCTCAATCAAGTCCAGACTAAAAGTAGGATAGTTGAAGAGCCTCAAGATGGCACTCTTCTGGGATTCAGTCCAATCCTTCTCCTTCAAAACCAACCGTATCGTCGACTCTGCAAGAGGCTTCAGACCCTCCGGCAGGTCAAAAGCATAATCCCTAATCCGCTTCGCTCTCTCCACGGCTGAGACCAACTTGTCTATGGCGTTGTCTCCGCGGAAGGGGGCACTGGCATGCGCGGTTTTGCCTGAGGCTCTAATACGCATCCGCAGGTATCCCTTGCAGCCCGCGTCTATCGAAGGTTGCCGGGGGGCACTACCGAAAGCATCACCGATGAGACATACCTCGCCGCTGAGTAAACCCTTCTCGACCAGCCAGCGGGTGCCATCGTGGGCGCCTGTCTCTTCATCGCAAGTGAACCAAAGATCGACCGCGGCACGCATATCTTCATCAGTCTCGCTGAGCACCTTAGCGGCAACCATGGCAGCTGCACAAGAACCTTTCATGTCTCCGGAGCCTCTGCCGTAAACCCGCCCATCCACAACTTCTCCGCCGAAAGGTTCGTGCGTCCATTTCTCCGGCAAACCTGCAGGAACAACATCTAGGTGTCCAAGCCAGATTAGTTTTCTATCCTGTTTCCCTGGTAACTTGACGCGAACGTTTGTTTTGTTCCTCTTCTTTTCGTGGAAAGAAGTCTCGATGCCCAGATCATCAAAATATGACTTGATGAAGTCCGCACATTCCCTTGTCTCGCCCGGAGAAACCGTTGGAAACCGTATGAGCTTGGAACAGAGGGAAACAATCTCTGATTCGCAGGTTCTAACTTTCTTTTTGATCCCTTCAATAGCCGGGGTATCCATATGTCTCACCAATACCCATACCATCAGCACCTTTACACCATCATATTTTTTGTCCAGACATATAAAAGTAGCCTGCGCCACCGCAGCTGAAAGGTTTATTAAGATGCCACGCATCAGTTTGCGCACTTATGCGTGATCGTTATGCGATACAGAAAATTCGGAAAACTTGACTGGAAGGTCTCCGCGCTCGGCTTCGGCGCCATGAGACTACCCATAATCGGAGATTCCTCAGCCAACGTAGATGAAGCTGAGGCTACCCGCATGATAAGGTACGCCATTGACCACGGCGTCAACTATCTTGACACGGCTTATCCTTATCACCGTGGAAACAGCGAGATAGCGGTTGGGAAGGCGTTGCAGGATGGCTACCGCGAAAAGATAAAGCTGGCAACAAAGATGCCCATTTGGATGGTTAATTCGCAAGAGGATCTGGACCGGATTTTCAACGAGCAACTGCAAAGGCTACAGACGGACTATGTGGATTTCTATCTCTTCCACAGCCTTGACAAGGAACGCTGGCTGAAGATGCAAGAACTGAATGTCTTCAAGTGGGCGGAGAAGGCCATGGCTGAAGGCAGAATCCGCCATCTGGGATTCAGCTTCCACGACGAATACGAGGTCTTCAAGAACATAATCGACGGCTACGACGGATGGACATTCTGCCAGATCCAGTACAACTATATGGACCCAGATTTTCAGGCTGGAATAAGGGGACTGAAGTACGCGGCTTCAAAGGGCTTAGCAGTGGTCATAATGGAGCCAATCTCAGGCGGCACACTGGCTGTCCCTCCGCCGAAAGAGGTCCAAGCAATCTGGAACGAAGCAGACATCAGAAGAACCCCCGCGGAATGGGCGCTCCAATGGGTTTGGAACCAGCCTGAGGTCTCGGTTGCCCTGAGCGGCATGAGCACTATGGAACAGGTCGTCGAGAACATAAAAAGCGCAGAACGTTCAGGACCAGGCGTGCTGACTGAGAAAGAGCTGAGCCTAATCGCCAGAGTTAAGAAGAAATACCTCGAATACGGCTTCATCGGATGTACAGGCTGCAGATACTGCATGCCCTGCCCGCAGGGCGTGGAAATCCCTGTTATATTCACCTTCTACAACGAGTATTACAGGAAGCAGGGAGACCCAGAGGCACAAAAAGAAGTCGTAAACAGATATGACAGAGACGTGGCTGCAGAAAACGGGGCGAAGAAATGCGTCAAATGCGGAGAATGCGAGGAGAAATGTCCCCAACGGCTGCCTATACGCCAATTGCTTAGAAAGGCAACAAGAATATTTGAAAGAAACCGCTAGCACAGTGGCTTATGAAATCTCGGGTTATAACTTTATAAAACAAGGTGCCCATAAAAGTATGGGCTTATAACCGCCGTCGAAGGTGACTGACTATAACATTCTTGGTAGGCATAGTCGGCAAACCCAACGTTGGCAAGTCTACCTTCTTCAGCGCCGCCACTCTGGCCACAGTTGACATTGCAAACTATCCCTTCACCACCATAAAGCCTAACCGCGGCGTAGGCTACCTGCGTGTCCAATGTGTATGCAAAGAACTCAAGGTCAAGGACAACCCCGTGAATTCCATCTGCCTAGACGGAGTAAGGCTTATTCCTGTTGAGCTTATCGACTGCGCTGGACTGGTCCCCGGAGCCTGGCAAGGCAGAGGTCTTGGAAACCAGTTTCTTGACGAAGTTCGTAGGGCAGACGCGCTCATCCACGTGGTTGACGCTGCGGGTTCAACAGACATCGAAGGAAAGGCTGTGGCTTCAGGCTCGCATGACCCGCTTGAGGATGTCCATTTCTTGGAGAAGGAGCTGACCATGTGGTTTGCGCAGATTCTGAAGCGGGATTGGCTGAAGCTTGCGAGAACTGTGGAATCTGGCACAACTGATCTTCTTGTGCTTCTAGAGGAACGGCTCAGCGGTCTATCCATTAGGAGGAGCCACATAGCCGAAGCTGTGAAAAGGACGGGGCTGAACGCGGATAAGCCCACAAAATGGAGTGAAGATGACTTTCTTAGCTTCGTAGACGCCTTGAGACAGGTCTCTAAGCCCATGCTGATAGCTGCGAACAAGATCGACATGCCAACCGCCGAAGAGAACATCAAGAGACTGAAGGATTCTGGCTATATAGTGGTATCCTGCTGCGCTGAAGCCGAATTAGCCCTGAGAAGAGCCGCGGAAAAAGGCATAATCAACTACACGCCGGGGGATTCACGATTCGAGACACTAGAACCCCAAAAAGTCACGGAGAGCCAGCAGAGAGCGCTTAAAATTATTCAAGAAAAGATTCTGCAGAAGTACGGCACAACAGGGGTGCAGGCAGCCATCAATGCGGCGTTCACTAAGCTTCTCAGCATGATCGCGGTTTACACGGTTGAAGATGTTGAGAAGCTTTCCGACCACAATGGCCGCGTTCTTCCAGATGCTAGGCTTGTTCCACTGGGCACGACTGCCCGCGAATTAGCCTACAAGGTCCACACGGAGCTAGGTGAGAGCTTCATATATGCTGTTGATGGACGGACAAAGAGAAGACTGGGCGAAGATTACATTCTAAAAGACAGAGATGTGATATCGATAATAAGTGCAAAAAAACGGGCGTGAGAGGGCTATTTTCCGAATCTTCTTTTTCGTTTTTGATATGTTCTGATGGCCCGCAATATGTCTATGCGTCTGAACTCTGGCCAGTAAACGTCTAAGAAGCAGAGTTCGCTGTAGGCTGACTGGTAAAGCAGGAAGCCGCTTAACCTTTCTTCGCCTGATGTGCGTACGATAAGATCGGGCTCCTGCTTGGGAAGATAAGCTGTGTACAGATATTTCTCGAAGGTCTCTTCGTTTATGTCTTCAAGCGCCAGATCTCCATTCTTCACATTGTACGCGATCTCCTTTGCGGCATCTACGATCTCCGCCCTGCCACCGTAGGCGATGGCCAAGTTCAAGAAGTGGCTGTCGTAATCTTTGGTTGCCTCCTCAACTGTTTTGACCAAGCCCCCGAGTTCTTCAGACAACAGGTTTGTCCGCCCAATGACCTTTACGCGAACCTTACGCCTGTGGATATCCTCGTTCTTGAGGATCTCCTCCATTTTTAAGGAAAAGAGCCGCATTATCTCTGCCACCTCTTCATTGGGCCTCTGAAAGTTCTCCGTTGAGAAGGCGAAGAGCGTCACAGTTTTCACGCCTATGTCGAGAAGCCACGTCAGCACATCGTCAACCTTGCCAGCACCAATAAAATGGCCTATCAAAGGATTCAGGGAATGGTTCACAGCCCACCTGCGGTTCCCATCCAGAATTATCGCAATGTGGTCCGGCTTTGCCTCATTCTTTACCTGATACCAAAGCCACTTTTCGTATATGCTGTAGATGCCCAGCAACGAAAGCAGAAACTTCAACATGTCTTTAGTTCTTCCTCCCGTTAACCGCGCCTTGCTCAGTAGATTTTTCTTTGCTCCGCGTTATATTGTCTTCCTCGGGTTTTTCCTCAAAAAACTTTTGATATCTTTTGCCTAGGAAGTGAATGCTAACACCTGAAGCCACTATGATCCCTATGCCGATTACCGTGTAAAAGATTAGATTAGATGTGGGAGTGGTGGGCTCAATGAGGATCAAGGAAATCTCATTAAGTATGTTCCAAGACCAAGCGAAAATAACAACAAGAGCTATAGTTCGCCAAAAACTAGGATCATGATCCAAAAGGTGACCAATTGATCTCCCCAGAAGTATTATGCAGACGCCTATTATGACTATGGTCAACGATTCAAAGAGCAGATATCCGATAATGCGTGGGATCAACCCTAACCAGCCACCTAAATCAACAGGAAGCTGAGGGGGTATGACCTTAGAGGCAACATTGGCCCACGCTTGATAGAAACTGATGCCCATCAGCAGAAGCCCAGTTATCAACGAGAAACTTGAAACCAATCCAGATATAGAATAGAACCGGGAGAGATAGGTCACAATCTTCTTACCAAGCCCATAACCCTTGCCAATCATATAGCTCCCGATAATGATGAGACCGACAATCCAGGCCCAAGTGCCAATATCATAGGCAATAAAAACTGCAAGAAAATAAAGTACGCCTAGAGATATTAGTAGAATGCCTGGCAGCCCGAGGGCTATTCTGGAGTATCGCGGGTCTTCAATCAACATTTTCAAGTACCGAGAAAAGACGGCTGCTGTTTCCTCTATGGCTTCGCTGTGTTTCACAACCACTCTTCGCACCGAAGTCACGGGCACCCTTGATTGGACCAGCGGTATGATGTCCTCATCTGCGAAACCGTCAGTGACTAGGATAAGACTGCTGGCGGGGAAATCCTTCAAGACACTGGCAAGTTCCGACACCAGCTTCCTGTCCGCCGCTATGCCGCCTGCTTCTGACCCTGTTATTGTGGCGACTTGGTATAGGGCACTTCTCGCTTCTGTCTTTTCCAAGTCATCACATATTCGGACGGCCTCGAACATGGTGTTGGCGTCTGCTTCTTCAGGATCGGTAAGGATCAGTTTGGTGGCTGCTTCGGTGTTCTCTCGCTTCCCGATGATCGGGGTTTCTAACCCGGTCTTCATGCCAACATCATTGTCTCTGTCAACGCAGAGAACTAGCAACCGTTCCAACTCTTTCTCGTTCGTTTCTGGCATAGTCTTCTCCCACGCAACCACCAGAAGCCTAGAGAGACCCATAATAGCATTTCTGTGTCCAGCATTTAAGAATTTTGAATCATAAGTGCATCTCTCCTGAACACCTCGCGGAAGTATGAGGCTAGATCCCATCCTTGCTCAGCCAACATCCAAAATTGCAAATTGGTTTTTGCCGTTTCATGGTTTTCTGGCACTTCTTTCATTGGTTTACTTTGGCGCCTACAAGTGCTGGACCCGAAGGTGATTTCACATGCATGTGGTTTACGCGAATTACTGGAAGGATCTGACCTCTAAAGAACTGGATGCTTTGTCAGAGATAGAAAGATTCAAGCAGAGAAAACTATTTCTTTCTGCTATTTCCTTTCTTGTGGCAAAACATATTAGGGTGAATTTCTGAGTCTAAAAGGGTCTCGGAATGGGGCTATTCAGAAGAGCAGCATATGTTTCTTTGTTGAAGGTTCCGTATCTTAGAGATAAAATTCACGGCATTTCGATACAACGGGCTCACGAGATGGTTGATTGGTTTGTCGATAGCATCTCCAACGGCGAAAAGGTTCTGGACATCGGCTGCGGTTTTGGAGATATATCAAAGATTCTAATTGAGAGAAGACAATGCAGGTGTACCCTTGTCGACATTGATTTTCTTTCCCTAAACGACGAGTTGGAGGTCATCCTGTGTGACGGAAGGAAACTATTTTTCAAGGATAAACAGTTTGAGACGGTCTTGCTCGTAGACGTCTTGCATCACTGCCCCAACCCAGAACAGATTTTATCTGAAGCAGCCAGAGTTTCATGTGGAAAAATAATAGTCATCGAAGATGTTTACAACAATGACTGGGAGAAGAAACGAACCATAATGTTCGACAGCATCATCAACCTTGAATTTTTGGGGCACCCACATCAAAACAAACCCGTCTCCGAATGGAACAGACTGTTCCAAGAAATGGATCTCAGAGTCGTTCATCAAAAAGAGATAGCAGTAAAGTTTCTGATTTTTCCTGTTCGACAAGCAGTCTTCACACTAGAATGCAAATCCTGATTCTTGTTTGACAATTTCTTTCTCAAAGTCCACTTCACAATTAGGCTATGGCGTTATTTGGATAAGATGCCCATCATCTAGTTGGTTATGGAGCTGAAAGAAGGTGGACAGAAGCTACCTTGAACCGATTTTGTGTCAGTTTCTCTGCGGGCTGTGTTCTATTTTCAGGTACATCTTCCGCCATTTTTCGTTTCTTAAATGCTGTTGGAATTAAGAGATGGTTTGTCATATTTTTCCTTGTTCAGCCAAGATTTTGAATTCGTCAAAAGTTAATTTTTTGCGTTGCTTCAATTTTTCTGTGGCTTCTTTCTCCAGCTTGGACCGAAGAGATTCTGTCGCGTCGGCTTTTTTCTTTTCTTCGTTTTCACGGATGGCTCTTTGAAGCGGCGTGATCTGGCTAAGAATCTCTAGATACTTCAAGTGGGCAGCGTGAGCTTTTTCCTTAAACCGCACATACTCTTTGTGCTTTTCGTCCGCCTCTGTTTTGAGCTTCCGCGTCTTCTCCAATTTTGTCATCATCTCTTCATGAAACTTCTGACTTTGAGACGCCAATAAAGCAATCTTCTCGCTGGTAGACCTGATTTCGTCACTCAGCGCCCCCACTTCGCCTTGCAACTTTGCGATATCGGACTTCAAGCCATCAACTATCCGCCATCTCGCCAATTGGGACTCAAGATCCCTCACCTGTTCAACAAGCCTTTTCTCTTCATCAAGCGAAAGCGAGTTCGTCTGGATCTTCCAATCGATCGCCTTAATCTCCTTTGTCAGACCCGCTGCGTTTCGGGGAGGACTTTTGACCGCAGCTCCACGAATCTTCAGCCTCAACCCCTTTATTTGGTCGATCTTTTCTCCGCGTACCGCCCGTTTCTCTTCCCGCGTTGCCTTTAGGCCTTGAATTTCGTTGTTCAACGCGTCGCGTTTGTCCTTGAGAGCCATGGCATCGGAACGCAGCTCCCTGATCCGTTCGTGGAGGAGGCCCCGTTTCTCAGCCCACTGGAAGCCCTCGTCATTCGACGCTTCACGTTCTTGCTTGGCCTCAGAAAGCTTCAGGCGTAGTTCCTCAATCTTTCTCCTCAGATCGACAACAGACCTTTCTTCTCCCAATTGAACCTACCCCGCTACATCACCATCAGACAGGAGCACGCTTCAAATCATCAAACAGCCCTTAACTTGTCATTGCTACCTATTTGGAGTTTCGGTTCATCAGATCATCCAAGAAAGGTAAGGCTTAAATATGCGGTTGGATAATCCATCCAATAATATGAAACATCAACCAAAGTCTCGTGAATTAGCTGTATTAAGTATTCTGGCGGCTTCGTGTCTTGCGGTACAGTTGACGCCGAGACCTCCAAATGTAGAGTTCACGTCATTCTTCACCTTCATCGTTGGATTGATGAACGGAGTTTTAGGTGGGGCATTGTTTGGATGCTTTGTTATGTTTGTGAACGGTTTTCTTTCGCCATATGGGTTTTCAGGGTTAAATTTGCCGTTTCAAATAGTTGGAATGGCAATGACGGGCATACTTGGAGGATTTTATAGAAAGCGAATGCCTGAGCAGAGCGGCTCAGCAAGTTTTTGTCTTGAAGCAGCCATTATGGGAGCCTTCAGCGCCTTGATTTACGATCTAGTTACAAATGTTGGGGTAGGCTTTTCGTTTTTTTTAGCTGGGACGAACTTTGCTTTGGCCATGCTGACAGCGATAGCCTATGGTGTTTTCTTTTCGATAGTTCATATATCATCCAATGTTGCGGTCTTCGGAATACTAACCTTTCCATCAATGAAGGCTTTGAATCGACTGACCGGAGTGAAGAAGATTGGTTGAGAAAAGAGTGTTTATGTTTGTAGCCTTAGCTGCACTTGTTCTGGCAGTGTCCACTTCAAGTCTTGCAGCATATTACTACCTTCAGAATGTGGAGTATGTCAAGCAGATAGATGAAAGCCGGCAGTCCGTGGAGGAGACGGCTTCAACCTATGATGGGCTAATGGTCAAATACAATTCGCTGGGAAGCGATTATTCCGTACTTTATGGAAGCTACGCCTTCCCATATGGAACTAACTTCACTTTACTAATGGATTCGCTTGGTAGGCTGATAGATAACTTGGAGGGCAATTATAGTTCCATTCTGATTGAGCAAAAAGATCTAAATGAAACTTATCAGAGGTTGGGAGAAGATTTTCAAAGCATCTACCAAGAAGGCAATGTCACACAGGAAGATTTTGGCGAACTGCTCGCAGAATTCTATGAATTGTTCCACTTGCTTACATTAAGGGAACTCAGCGGCGTGGTAAGCAGAGCTATAACGATAACTGTCGGCATTGGCATAGATTACGGAAATGGAACAATAGAGTGGCATAACAAGACTGTAGTGCCTGCGGGTTCCACTCTATTTCAACTAACAGAAGAAATCGCCACTATCAATGATTATGACTATTACCCAGAATCTAAGCCAGGGCATATTTTCTTGAACTCGGTCAATGGCAAAGAGGCTTATACTGTTGGTTTTACTGAAGGGTGGTCTTGGATTTGGTATTACTGGGATGATGACAAACAGGACTGGGTTTCGGGTCCATCTGGTTGCGACGCGTGGATGCTTGAAAACAGTGGCATCTACAAGTGGAAATTTGAACACTGGTCTTGGTCCTAAAACAGTTTTCAGAATTCAAACACGTGCACACTGGGAACCCTTGCCAGCCACCACCATTCTGAACCTGCAAGGCAAAACGGAAATGTAACTAATAATCAGCAACGTTTACTTTTTGCACGAAGGATAAACAGCCACCTAGGTCCACGAATTCAGTCAAACTTTGTTTGTGGTCGGGCGGGCAGGAGTCTCATAGGAGGCTTTTGCGCGTCCTATTTTGAATTCGCAGAGCCCTGGGCTTGCCATGGCTCTCCTGCGACGGTCCGGTTTCTGTGCGCTCGGTAGACTGAGCGGTACCCACCATGGGTGGATGCCTACAGCGTCTCCACCAGCCTGCTAAGGCTGATTCGGAAGCTCTACCAAGCTGAGCTACCGCCCGACAATCCTTTCAGAGATGGGAAATCAAATATATGCTTTTCGTCTGAGGGCTTCTCCTTGTTGCCCCTTGGAACCTGATGGGCACTATTCTGGGCGCATGTTGGGAAGTACGAATTTGGGCTGTTCTTCTACAAGAATGAATGTATCCTCTTTAGTAACCGACAGATGCCTCTTCATGGTTACACCAAGATTATATTGAACAGCACCCTAACTCAGAAGCAGGGGGAAGGGCAAAGTGGAGCATAACATGAGACTCATGCCGCCTTGTTTTTTAGGCTTGCACCTTTACCATGCCCCATGCTTACATTGCCCCACAGATTAACATAAGCGAACTAGGCGTCAGCTCACCCCTTTCCCCCTTTCTTATGGCTCCGAACACCTGAATTGCATACCATCCAAAAAACTTTTAGCAACGGAAGAAGAATGAACTGATCGGGGCCGGTAGTTCAGCGGTATGAATGCCGCCCTCGCACGGCGGAGGCCGCGGGTTCAAATCCCGCCCGGTCCATTTTTTCTGCAGAGTGAAACCCTTTGGAAACAGAACCCGAAAGCAATGAAGAGACCTTGTCACCCAGCGGCGGAATGAGCCTGAATGAATCCGAAGCCGTGTTCCTCAAGGGAATGCCAGAAGAAGGGCAATCTAACCTTGAAACAGACTGCGGGCGATTCTTCGCTTCTACATGGAACCTAGAACTGATCTACTGAGGCGATCATTGAAAACAGAATAGAAAAGTTTCTTTAAGGAACCACGTCTCCTTATTTTTCTCCTCATGGGTGAAAAAAATGGCAGACCTAAATGCATTCATAGTCATAACCAAGACTCTGGGAGACGTCACGTATCTAAATACAGAAGATTGGCGAACTAACTGGAAAACATGACTGAAGGACATGACAACCCAAACCCCAGTAAAAAGGGCATATTCGACATGAAAAGTAAAGGTTAAAGGATTCCTTTCCAATTTGTTTGTATGGAGGCTGAAGATGGAAAGAGTTTTGGAAGAACTGAAGAGGATAGAAGAGGAAGGCAAAAGAATCATCTCGGAATCCTCTGAAAAAGCTGAAGAAATAATCTCAGCATCTCATCAGAAAGCCGAAAAATTGATTGTTGACGCTGAAAAGGAAGCTGAAAGCGAAGCTGAAGAATCCCTAAAAAAATTCAATAAAGACATGGATGCGACACATCATAAGGTTCTTGAGACTTGTGAATCCAGAATTCGCAAGTTACGTGCATCGGCTGCTACGAACACGGACTCGGCAATTGATGCAATATTCAAGATCATCATTGGAGACAAGAAAGGGTGACGCGTGCCAAAACTTACGCTCAAATAGCAGTCAAGGCTGGAGCTGAACGGAGATACCTTCTTGACCCTCAAAAACTTAAAGACCTTGTTGGATGCAATAATCTAGAGGATCTTGCGACACGCCTAGGCAAGTCTCCATACGAAAGGTTATTGAAGGATGTCGGACACCTAACAGCGGAGAAGATGCAATATCTCTTCAAAGAAGAACTCATACGGGTTTGCGATAAGATAGTAAGTTTCTCGCCAAACGAAATCCAAGATTTTCTGAGAATATATCTTTCTTGGCTTGAGATTGAAAACCTTAAGAGCATACTAAAGGCAAAGAGCATAAAAATGCCTCATGAGACTTTAGTTCAGAGACTCCATCTTTCAGTTGAGGAAATCTTCAAGAGAAAAGATCTGTTCATCCAAGCTATAGATTCAACAGATGTCAAAGGTGTTATAGAGATATTCGGAGAAACATTTTATTCGCCTATTTTATCTGAGGGAATGCCAAAATACGAGGAGACAGGCTCCACCATATTCTTCGATTTTGCTTTAGACAAAGCATACTACGATAATCTTCTCGGCTCATTTGGGACGCTCCCCCCGAAAGATTCAGAGATAGCTTACTCTTCATTAGGACCAGAAATCGACAGATTTAATATTCTCACGATCATACGCTCCAAACTCCTGAATTATCCATCACATTTGACATACAGGGCAGTAACACATAGCTTCTACAAGCTTTCAGAGAACGATATCCAAGCCATAATCTCAAGTGAGCTCGTCAACTCAGCAATCGACTTAGTCAGCCACAGTTTCTACGGAAGATTCCTCATCCAGCAAGTGAGCATCGAAGAAACCTTGGCCGTCTTCGAAAATGCGCTTCAAAATTTCGTCCTCAGACTGCTATATAAAACGCGTATTAGTGATCCTTTCAATGTAGCAACGCCTCTCAGCGTAATTATGCAGAAAAAGAAAGAAGTAGAGAATTTGGCGATAATAAGTTCAGGCATCAAATATGGTTGGAAACCTGAAAGTATAGCCTCTTTCCTTACCGCTCCCTACTCAAGTTAGGGATCTCGATTTCAACGTACTTTTCCTGATACTTGAACGGCTGAAAAGCTGTGCCTGTTCCTTCATAAAACTTTGAAAACCACTCATAAAAGTGAAGCCTCAGAGTGTGAATGAACACGATCAAGCCCTCAAACGCCATGACCACAAGGTTCCCACCGGCTATCATGATTAATTCGAGGGGTTGTCCGACAACAGGAAAGACCGACACAAGACCGCTCACGGCATAGGTCGCTGTAAGCAGAGCCCAGTGAGCCATTAAGAGAGCCAGAATCCTTGTGTAAGACATCGTATTGCTTATGAGGCTGAGGAGAAGCTCGCTGCCAGCGAAGAGCCGCTCACCCAGAACCGAGATGAACCGTCCCTTTCCAGAGATTGACAAAAGTATAGGTTTACCGAAGAAGAGGAAAATCAGGGTAGATGCCAGATAAAATATGGGACCTGAAAGCCACAGTTGAAAATCTATGGCATATTTCAGAAGGAAGTATAATGCTTCAATGTAGAGTGCCATTTTCGGTAGTGACACTGTTAGAGCATCGATATATTCGCCTTTTAGAACGCAGTTGGTGAAATTCAGGATGAAACCTACCATGATTTGTGAGGCGCCAACCAGCAAGGAAAAAACGAGGAATGTCACGATGTTATCGAACGGATCAAGCCATAGAGGGATGAAGATCTGTTTGCCGAAGGCTTCACCGAAAAGAAACCCCGCAAAGACCGAACCTAAACCGCATGCAGCCAATATTCTGCAGAACGTTCGCCATCCCTCTCTGGATTTTATCATGAAGCTAAGTGTGAGTCCTCCAATGAATAGTATGAGACCGTGTCCGAGGTCGCCGAACATGAGACCGAAGATCAACGGAAAGGTAACCGCCATTATGGGTGTTGGGTCTACCTCGTCGTAGTGCGGCAACCCGTAAAGTCCAGTTATCATCTCAAAAGGCTTGACGAAGGATGAATTGTGCAGGGCTGTGGGAGGATCTTCAGATTCGAAATTATGATCTGAGAAAAGGATGAAACGGTCGCCCAAAGTTTCTTTGAGGAACCCTTTGAGATCACTGAATGAATCCGCAGGAACAAAACCTGATATCTGGGATACCCTTTCTGTTCTGAGGGCATTTTGTTTGGCTTTCAGAATGTTTTCAATGTTCCAGATAATCTCCTTCAGAACTCGAAGACGCGTTCTGTACTTTTTAGCTTCTCGCTGAACCATCTTGAGAATGTTTTCCCGTTTTCTGTGAAGTTCCTTTAACAGGTTTTGTACTTCGGACAACGCTTGAGACGGTTTCTTATCGATTTTCTCAAGGTATGGAAAAGGTACAGCGTCATACGTTTTGAGAATCTTCTCAACTATTTCAGAATGCTTCCTTGTGGTCGCCAGAAATATGAAGGCTCTGTTGTCGCTTATTTCTTCATGATGATAGACGACTGGCAGGTTCGAAACTGCTCTTCCAAGGCTGATCACGTTTCTGAGGGGCGCATAGGCGATAACCGCGTAGGTCAGGTGCAGATCGTTCAGCGATCTAGGGTCGATATTGAATCTATCGAGAATCCGTATGACTTCGGAGATTTTCTGAAGACCACCTATTTTTTGGTCGGTCTCCTCTAAAGCCTTGAGCGTTTTGTTCGCTTCTTCTTCCAGATCTGAGGTTTCTTGGCTAACATTTTGAAGGGTCGAGTTCCAATCATCTATTGAGAGTTTCGTTTTTTTGTTCGCTTCATATTTGAAGGGGCTGACTGATTCTTGGCTAATTTTCAACTGTTCCATTAAGGAGTTCAGTCTCGCCGAAACCCTTTCTGCTTCTTCAATAGTCGCCCCAAAGGGTTCAGGTCTCGTATTTCCTGTTTTTTTAATGTGGAACTGACCGAACTCATCTAGTGCATTTAGAACGACATCCAAGTCCTTCTGTAGACATACGAGTGTAGCTGCGGTCATCCTTTGAGGGCGAAGCATCTCTTTTCAGCAAGTCTTTTTAAGTCGATTCCTCTCTCTTAAACTTCACGGGACTCGATAGCTAATGAAAGCGTATGTTATTGGAGACAAGAGTGTAGTCTTGGGTTTCCGTCTCGTTGGGATTAGAGGAGAGCCTGTTTCAGACAAAAATGAAGCTTTAGATGCACTGAATAGCGCTGTAGGTATGAAGGATATCGGAATTATCTTGGTGGACGATCATTTTTCGTCTCAGATTCAGGACGACATAGATAAGTTTCGTTCAAAAAGCTCAGCTCCCATGATCATAGAGATCCCTACACGCCTTGAGGCTGTGGGAGAACAATCTTCAACCAAGAAGTTGATGCAGGAGATTATGCGAATCAGAGTTTAGAGGTGAGATGTTATTGTCTAGCGTATCTAGGGGACTCTTAAGCATTGCAAAGGAGGTTTTGGCGGATGTAGAAAAAGAAGCGGAATCTATGATTCTTAAAGCAGAATCTCAAGCGGAAAGAATCCTAGACGAAGCAGAAAAAGCGGCCAAAGAGAGATACAGTTCGATCACAAAGGAAGGCGAAGAAAGAATAAAAACTGAAAGAACAGAGAGAACGGTCCTTTTCGAGATCGAGACAGAAAATAGGTTGTTACAAGCGCAAGAAGAGATCGTTAACGAAATCTTTGAGAGAACGTTAAGCCACTTACGTGAGTATGTTTCTACACGCGAGTATCAGGAATGCCTTACAAGACTGATTATTGAAGCATGCGGAAAGATAAACGCCGACAAAATGGTTATCCAACTTAATCAAAACGACTATGCAGCGTTGACCGAAGAAAGACTCGGGAACATATCAAAAGAGGCAGGAGTGAAACTTGTTAAATCAGATAAGCCGATAAATATTATCGGCGGGGTAATAGTCAAGAGTCCCGATGGAAAGATCGTCGTCGACAACACTTTGGAGAACCGATTAAACACGCTGAAGCCTAACCTCAGAGTGAAGATTGCTAATCTACTATTTAGGGAGGAATCGAAATCCCAGCAAAAGGAGTAATCGTTCGTATAAGCGGACCCGTAATCGAAGCCGAAGGCATGACTGGCGCACAGATGCACGAGATGGTTGAAGTCGGTGCAGGTCATTTTATAGGCGAAATAATCCGAATCGAACACAACAATGCTACGATACAAGTATACGAGAACACCAGCGGCTTAAAACCAGAGGACGAAGTTGTTGGAACTGGGAGCCCCCTCTCGGTAGAACTCGGACCCGGTCTAATTGGAAACATCTATGATGGAACCCAAAGACCCCTAGACGCCATAAGAAAAGAGACTGGACCTTTTATCATAAGAGGCGTTAAAGTGCCAGCATTGCCAAGGGAGAAGAAATGGCATTTTATTCCCAAAATGAAGATTAATGATGCGGTTTCAGGCGGCTATATTATTGGAACCATTACTGAATCAGAATTACTCGAACACAGGATACTTGTGCCCCCGAATGTTCAAGGGAAAATTCTGGAAATCGCCAGTGAGGGAGAGTATGCAATTGAGGATAAAATCGTGACTTTAGAAACAATGACCGGAAAGAAAGACCTCGGCATGTTTCACAGATGGCCTGTGCGGCAGCCAAGACCCCATAGAGAAAGGCTTCTACCAGAGGTTCCCCTCATAACGGGTCAAAGGGTTGTTGACACTTTCTTTCCTATAGCTAAAGGCGGAAGCGCATCCATCCCTGGAGGGTTCGGAACGGGAAAAACGATTACGCAACAGCAACTGGCCAAATGGTCGGATGCCGATGTCATCGTGTATGTGGGTTGTGGCGAAAGGGGAAACGAGATGGTGGACATACTCTCAAGTTTTCCCGAACTTACGGACCCGAGAACCGGTAGGCCATTAATGGAGCGAACGATACTTATCGCCAACACGAGCAACATGCCTGTCTCGGCGAGGGAAGCAAGCATTTACACAGGTGTAACCATGGGCGAGTATTATCGGGATATGGGATACAATGTTGCTTTGATGGCTGATTCTACAAGCAGATGGGCGGAGGCTTTGAGGGAGATATCTGGACGTTTAGAAGAGATGCCGGCGGAGGAGGGGTTTCCATCCTATCTGCCGACGAGATTAGCGGAATTCTATGAGCGAGCTGGAACAGTTAAGACGTTAGGCGCCGAAGAGAAAGTTGGTTCTCTAACCATCATAGGAGCGGTCTCACCGCCAGGGGGAGACTTTTCAGAACCAGTTACAGCCCATACGAAACGGTTCACGAGGGTCTTTTGGTCTCTTGATAAAGAGTTGGCGGATGCTAGACATTATCCTGCTATAAGCTGGATGCTTAGCTACTCCCAGTACGTTCGAGAGGTTTCGGCGTGGTGGTCAGGAAAAGTGGATAAGGAATGGCAGGAATACCGCGATGAAGCGATGCGAATCCTTCAACGTGAAGATGAACTTAAAGAGATCGTTAAGCTTGTAGGCCAAGAAGCCTTGCCTGATAGCCAACGTTTGATCCTTGAGGCAGCTAGGATGCTGAGAATCGCTTTTCTACAGCAGAACGCTATGGACCCCATAGACACTTATTCGATACCCCAGAAACAGTTTAGGATGCTGAAGACTATCGTGGATTTCTACCACAATGCAGAGTCAATCGTAAAGAAAGGCGCACCAATCTTCAAGGTCGCCCAGCTGCCCGTCATAATGGACATAATGAGGATGAAAAGAGAGATACCTAACGACAATCTTGGCAAATTTGATGAGCTGCAAACTCGAGTGAAAGACAGCTTGTTGGAACTAGAAAAGACACTGAGGTGAACATGTTGGAAACCATCAAGGCAGAGTATGTCGGGGTCTCAAGAATTTCTGGTCCCATTGTTGTTGTTGAAAATGTCGCAAATGTAGGTTTCGACGAGTTAGTCGAGATTATCACCCCAGAAGGTGAAATCAGACGTGGAAGGGTACTCGATGTAGGAAGAGGAATGGCAATCGTTCAAGTTTTTGAAGGAACTTCTGGGCTATCCTCTTCGGAAACCCGCGTTCGTTTCCTCGGTGAACCGTTGAAAGTTCCAGTCTCAACCGAGCTACTTGGTCGGGTGCTGAACAGTTTGGGTGAACCGATCGATGGCAATCCCAAACCTTTCACAGAAGACTTCCGAGACATAAACGGCTATCCAATAAACCCTGACGCCAGGGAATATCCAAGAGATTTCATTCAGACAGGGGTATCTGTCATTGACGGCGCGTGTTCGCTTGTTCGAGGGCAGAAACTCCCGATCTTCTCAGCAGCCGGGCTTCCTCATGATGTATTAGCAGCGCAGATAGCGAGACAAGCTGATATTGCCTCTGGAGAAGATTTTTACATAGTCTTCGCTGCGATGGGAATCAAACATGACGAAGCAGCTTTCTTCAAAAGAAGTTTGGAGAAGGGAGGAGCCATAAAGAGGGTTGCTATGTTCCTTAATCTCGCCGAGGACCCTCCCACAGAGAGAATAGTAACGCCAAGAACTGCATTAACTTTAGCAGAATACTTGGCTTTTGAGGAGGATGCTCACGTCCTTGTCATACTAACCGACATGACGAGCTACTGCGAATCTCTTAGGGAGGTAAGCGCTTCGTTGGAAGAGATTCCTAGCCGAAAGGGCTATCCAGGCTATATGTACAGTGACCTTGCAAGTATCTACGAACGTACTGGCAGGATTCGAGGCAGAAAAGGTTCTATCACTCAGCTACCTATTCTGACGATGCCTAACGACGATATCACGCATCCTGTTCCAGATTTAACCGGCTATATAACGGAGGGCCAAATAGTTCTCAACCGTGATCTACATAACAAGGGAATATATCCCCCCGTCGATGTTCTGCTAAGTCTGTCACGGTTGATGAAAGACGGTATAGGAAAGAACAATACAAGGGAAGACCATGCCGACGTTGCAAGCCAACTTTACGTTGCGTACACCCAGTGCACCGAGCTTAGATCCTTGGCATCCATCATAGGGGAGGAGGGATTATCCCAAAGGGATCGTGCCTATCTGAGTTTCGGTGAGGGGTTTGAATCAAAATTCGTAAAGCAAGGAGAGACTGAAAAAAGAGAGGTAGAGAAGACTTTGAGTATCGCTTGGGACTTGCTCTCCAGTCTTCCAGAGGAGGAATTGACTAGAATTCATAAAGAATACTTAGATAAGTATCTGAAGAAGAAAGTGGGATGAACCAAGTGTCTCAATTGAGGGTTCCGCTTACAAGAATCAATCTTCTGCGCTTCAAAAGGAGCCTTGAAATAGCGGAATCAGGACGCGAGATCCTGGAGAAAAAGAGAGACATCTTGATGATGGAGCTCAGAAACTTCACCTATGACATGCAAAGGACAAGAGAAGAACTGGGCAAAGCCTTAACAGAAGCTACTTCATATATTGAGAAAGCAGTCGTCTCTCTTGGATCCGAAAATGTTGAAAGAAACGCGGAATCCACTGTTATTTCGGCGGACTTCTCGGTTGATTACCGAAGCGTCATGGGTGTCACGGTTCCCATCACCAAGTTGGAAGGTGATGTGCCTCAGCCGGACTACGGCTTCTCAGGGACCAACATTTACTTGGATTCGGCATACAAAAAATTTCATGAACTTTTAGACCTGCTTTGTAAGTTAACGGAGCTGGAGGAAACAGTACATCGAATTGCAGATGCAGTGGAAGCGACACAGAGAAGAGTGAACGCGCTGAAACAAATACACATACCTAGGTACAGAAGGATCGTCCGAGAAATTGAGACTGTCCTTGAAGAAAGAGAAAGGGAAGAATTTGTAAGGATGAAGAAGGTAAAAAACTTAATAGAGAAGAAGCGGATGCGCATTGGCGGAGAAAGATAGGTTCATCAGCAGAATTCTTGTTCCAACAGATGGCTCTGACCCATCTATGCGTGCAGCAGACTACGCGATAAAACTCGCAAAACAATTCGATTCAGAGATAATAGCGATTTACGTAATCGACCGATTAATCCTTGAAGAAGTCTCAAAGATTCATGAACGCCATGTATTAGAAGAAGAGATCAAGAGCAAAGCCCAAAGATGCTTGAATTACATAGTCAACTCCGCAGAAAAAGAAGGTTTAAAAGCATCCTCCCTTCTTGTTGAAGGGCAACCCCACGACCAGATAATCCGTCACGCAGAAACCTTGAAGACGGACATGATAGTCATGGGATCGAGAGGAAGAAGAGGCATGGAAAGGATACTCATAGGAAGCGTCGCAGAAAGGGTAATCGAATATGCGCCATGCCCAGTGCTCGTGTTACGTTGAGAGAAGGCTCGTTGGAAATGGGAGAAAAAGAAATCAAAGAAGAATGTGAACATTTCAGATATGATGTAGAAAAAATGGCAGACGAGGAAATCAGAAAGATAAAGAAGAAAATAAAAGATTTGGAAGAAGAAGCTGAAAAAATAGGAAACGAGACCGAAAACATTTTGAACAACAACAAGAAAGTTAAAGAGAAAGCAAACAAACATTAAGAATGAAGGCTTGAGAATTGAAAAAACTCTCTCTCATATTGATTCTGTTCTTGCCGCTGATCCTTGCAGCAACAGTTTCAGTTGTCTCCGTTTTTTCTTTGGCTCCCAGTTCAGTAGGACAGAATGTTAGTCAAACTTCTGAGACACAATGGGATAGAGCGCTGATCGCTTTGAGCGCTTGCCTCGCTGTCGGTTTAACTGGGTTGGCAGCTGGAATGGCTATCTCCGCATCAGGTACCGCCGCCATAAGTGCGGCAACTGAGAAGCCTGAAACGTTCTTTAGGAGCTTTCTGGTTGTTGCGCTTGCTGAGGCTCTTGCTATTTATGGGCTGATCATTGGAATCCTGTTGTGGTTAAAACTATAAGACACGAATGGATCATCTGGGCAAGCAGACTCCTGGTTTCAAGATAGAGACAGGTCAACCCAGATTAAAAGTTACTTAACCTTATATTTTACACCGCTTACCTTTAGTACTATTAATAGAAATTGAGGATGATTCAGATGGGAACAGATTTTGTTTCAAGTCTCTTGGATTTTCTGAAGAGGGAGAAGACAGATATGATAGTGAAAAAAGTTTCTGATTCAGAATTTTGGCTTGAAAGCTCCGATGGTTTTTTGGCTGCAAGATTCCTTGTTGACCAAAGCTCCCGTTCAATACTTTACGACATCTTTTCACCCAAATATGATGTTCATTTGAGGGAAGAAACTCTTAGAGATGTCGAAAGATTGGATGCGATTGTGGAAGAAAAAGGAGAATGGGACTACGAGAAACCGATCGAACACTTATGGTTAATCCTGGACGAGGCGAAGATCTGGGCGCATAAAAACGAATTCCACATCAAAGAAACCCGCCTAATTTGATATTTCAGAGCGATTTAATCTAAAAACTAAAGCAAAATGTCGAGGCTTAAGCATCATGATTATCAGGGACCCCATATGCGGAATGCCGCTAGATCCTGAGAAAACTACATTCAAGACTGAGACTCTCGGGAAAACATATTATTTTTGCAGCGAACAGTGCATGTACAGGTTTATAGAATCGCCCCGAATCGCATATCTCTCAATGGAAATTGGTATCAAAAGCGAGATTCCCACTTACAGCGGTGGACTCGGAGTACTAGCTGGGGATACTATTCGCTCTAGCGCTGATCTAAGAATTCCGTTAGTCGCAGTCACGCTTGTCAGCAGAAAGGGCTATCTAAAGCAAAAATTAACTGAAGAAGGGCAGCAGCTCGAGTCTTCAGATGAATGGGACCCTTCAAAGTTCATGAAATTGGCGCCAGCCGAATCAAACGTACGCATTGCAGGTAGAAACGTCAAAATCAACGCATGGATCTACGACTATCAAAGTCCCAATGGCGGGGTAGTTCCCATAATTTTACTTGATACAGATGTCGAAGGCAATTCGCCTGAGGAAAAAAGAATCACAGATTACCTCTACGGAGGAGATGACAGTTATAGACTAAAACAGGAAATCGTGCTCGGAATCGGCGGCGTAAGGATGCTTAAAGCGCTCGGTTTTAATATCAAAAGTTATCACATGAACGAGGGGCATTCTAGTCTTCTGACACTTGAGTTGCTTAAAGAAAACAACATGGACGATGAAAAGGTCAATAACCTATGCATCTTCACCACTCACACACCTGTTGAGGCGGCCTTTGACAAGTTCTCCTACGACCTTGTTCAAGAGATGCTCAGAGATGAATTCTCATCCTTTATGGATGTTCTCCCGAAATATGGTGGGCAAGATCGATTGAATATGACGCTTTTGGCGTTGAATCTAAGTAAATACGAGAACGGTGTAACCAAAGCTCACATGGAATACTCAAGAAGGCTTTTCCCGGGGCACTACATTCAGTCGATAACAAACGGTGTCCATTCCTACACTTGGACCTGCCAGCATTTCAGAGAACTCTTTGATAAATATGTCCCGGGATGGGCAAATGAACCTGAACTGCTCGTCAGAGTTGATGAAGTTCCCGGAGAGGAGATATGGGACACCCATCTGAAGGCAAAAAGAGATCTCATAGACTTTGTCAAAGAAAAGAATGGAACAGAGCTGGATCATTCAAAACTGACTATTGGGTTCGCCCGAAGAGCCACTTCCTATAAGAGAGCAACTTTGATTTTCTCAGACTTGAAAAGATTGAGAGAAACAAACCAGAGAGGGAACTTTCAACTGGTCTTCGCGGGAAAAGCACATCCCCGAGACGAGCTAGGCAAGCAGATGATAAGGGAGATCTACAAGTACAAGGACTTATTGAAAGATGACATGAAGATCGCTTACCTGGAAGACTACAATATGGACATGGCAGCTAAACTCACGTCAGGAGTAGATGTATGGCTTAACACGCCCCTCCCGCCGTATGAGGCATCGGGAACCAGTGGAATGAAAGCCGCGCATAATGGCGTCATAAACTTCAGTGTATTGGATGGCTGGTGGATAGAAGGCTGTATTGAAGGTGTAACTGGCTGGGCGATAGGTCCTGCTCCGGATAAATCAATCGATGAAGATGAAAGAAGAAACAGAGAGTTGGAGGACCTATATTCCAAATTAGACTACATAATTATTCCCATGTTTTATGAGGGAAGAGACACTTGGATAAACACGATGAAGAACTCTATTGGAAAGGTTGCCTACTACTTCAACAGCCACAGAATGATGCGGAGGTATATCACAGAAGCCTATCTCTACTAGATCCGAACCAAATGAAGCTTCGGATAGTTCATGCAGTATGTTCTGGAGCATGTTACGGTTTGCTGGGATAACTTTGAATGAAGCGTCTGCCAAAAAGAACAAACTGAAGCCCACATTAGGATTGTTCGATGCCACTGCCATAAGCGTAGGAGCAATCGTAGGCGCTGGAATATATGTAGTGACGGGTATTGCAGCGGGTCTAGCCGGACCGGCCTCAATATTCTCCATGCTGATAGCTGCTGGCGTCGCTTTGTTGACCGCGCTGAGTTTTTCTGAGCTGGCAGCGTGGTTGCCAAAGGAAGGAAGCGTCTACGAATTTGCATATCGGCTTGTTTCTCCTTCCGCAGGGTTTCTTGCAGGTTGGATGTGGTTGTTATCTAACACGTTTGCTGGGGCTGCGGTCTCTCTAGGATTTGCCCACTATCTGGTAGTGTTGTTTCCAAGCATGCCTGTGAATTGGATTGCAGCTATCCTCTGTATTGTTTTCACGGCTCTCAACCTCTTCGGCATCCGCAAATCAGCTAATGTGAACGATTTTCTTGTTATCGCGAAATTATCTATTCTCATTTTCTTTTTTGTTTTCGGGTTAGGATATGTGAACCCAACGAATTTTACTCCTTTCGTTCCCTCTGGAATCGGAGTTCTCTACGGCGCATATTACATCTTCTTTGCTTACGGAGGTTTTGCGAGAGTGGCGGTAATCGCAGAAGAAGTCAAAGATGCTGAGCGAAATGTTCCTCGAGCTATCTTGCTGTCTCTAGCCATATCTACAATTGTTTACGTGTTTGTAGGCGTTGTAGCCATTGGACTTGTAGGCGCTTCAGAGCTCGCTAATTCAAATTCCCCGTTGACAAAAGCCATGAGCGTTACAGGAAGTGCGGTTGCGATCTACGTTGTATCAATTGGCGGGTTGCTAGCAACTGCAAGCGTTCTACTTTCCTCGATTCTAGGAGTCTCCCGCGTGGCTTACGCGATGTCAAGAAGAAAGGACCTTCCGGAAGCCTTAAGCAGGCTGCATCCAAAATATAATACGCCGTATCATTCAATCTGGATTACTGGTGTTTTGATCGTGTTGCTTGTTTTGTTTATAGATCTTGCAAAGGTTATAGCCGTAAGCACCTTTGCACAGCTCTTCTACTATGCTATTGCCAATCTGTCCGCTCTTCGATTGAAGGGCAAGAAAAGACGGTATCCAGCCATTGTGCCAGCTTTAGGCATCTTCACATGTCTGGCACTGTTAGCTTTCATTCTTCTTTCTTTGCCAGAATCTTGGATTATCGGTTGTCTATCGTTGATTATAGGCGCAATTTACCACGTCATTGAAAAGAGACTTGTAAAGAAATAAGCCGGAATAATGTTTTGGTAATCAGATCGATTCAGTCACTTCAATGTCCAATGCAGTCCATCGCTATGGTTAAGCAGACAACGGATATTCTGTTGCCATTTTTTCCTTGAACTTTCTAGGAACTACTCATTTTAATTCTACCTAGCTGTTTCTCTATATCTTCAAATAAAACCGTGCCGTGAGCTTTAACTAACCCCATATAAGTATTCATTTGATCTGCGGCATTGTTGAGCAGCAACGCATTGTATGCGCAGATGACTACAATTGGCATGTCAGTTGACATGTGCAATGTTCTCTCGTACTCTATGAGCTGTTTCACCAAACCATGTTTGAAAAAACATGCAGTTTCCCCAGTAACCCTTAATCCTTTGAACCCCGCCTGCAGGGCCTTCGAATATAAGCCACGCCAAAGATTCAAAGTTCTTGGAATGCTGAAGTCCCCTCCGATCATATAAAAATCAGTGTAATAGAGAATAGATAAAGCGCCCCGCTTTTCGTGTTCTTCCACATTGATGCCGAATGCTTTCATTGCCTCTCTTATCTGATCTGGGCTCTCTTCAGAGCATATGTATACAGCTGCTTCGCCGTTTTCCAAAGCATTTCGAATATGATTGAAAAGAACCTCATGCTTCATTTCCAACGAGTCGTAAATAAATATTGCATGCTCTGTTGGGTGAAGTTGTCTTGTGAAGCGCTGTGTCCTCTCTGGCGCGGAGAAGTTGACATCAACCCATTTTATGGATGTGTGAACCAAGTCTTCAAAATAACTTTGTAGCAATCCGACAAGGCTCCTATTGTCGGTCATCAATGAGGGACTTTCAGCCATTTGTGCTTCTGTAGAAGTAGTAATCATGGCTTCGCTGTTGTCAATTATTCTAAAATGGCTTGGCAGTCTTTCCGCGTATCGGAGTTCAAAAGAGTTTCCGGGCACATACTTCTCTAAAGCCAATGGCACCATATGATTGTCATCCGGCATCTCTGTGATTATGCGTATTCTTACATTTCTCTTCTGGGCTTTTCTGAGAGCGTCAGCAAAAACGAATATGAATCTGGCTAGTTTTTTGTTTGATGATACGATGTCAATGCTCTCTTTTGCCTTATTTATCATGGAACTGGTTTCGTGTATTATTGCGTCTTTTTCTGAAATCAAGACGAATTCAGAGCTTTTCTCCAAGATTCTCTTTCCAGAGATGGATGCCATATTCCTTAAAACCTCTTCTTTCTTGGACTTCAGCAGAGAAATTTTCCTGTTGGCTTTTTCCTCTTCTTGACTTATCAGCACAGCCAAAGCCTCTTCAGCAGGTATGGCTCTAAACCTAATTGGTTTGCCGAGAACCCTCACTACAAGACCTGATTTCTCCAGATCTGGTAGCAGTCTGTAGACTTCCTCACGAGCAACTTTAGATGCAGTCGATATTTGTCTCACTGAACCTAAACCGATCTGGACTGCAGCTACGTAGATCTTAGATTGATTCATAGTGAGCCCAAAATCAGAAAGCGGCTCGGCAATACTCTCTAAAGCAGCCACAGCTAACCCCTCCATCAGATTTAGACGTTGCACCTGCCTCTGTAACTGTGAAGTTACAGTTACAAAGATTTAAGTATTTTCCCGAAAACAATGGATACGAGGAATCAGAGCATGCAGAAAGTATTGGCAAAAGAAGCCCGAAACGGAAAATATGCGGGTCGGGTCTTCCACATTCTGAGAAGGGTTTCAATACATGAAGCCTTTCTATTCTTCACCGATGAGGAGCACTACACGGGTAAGTTCGCACAATCACTCGATATCTTCGTGCGGGAAATAGACAACGTGCCGCTAAAATCGATAGAGTTCCATTTTGAACGCGGCGACTTCCAAAAATGGATCAGAAATATAATAGGTGACAACGAACTCGCTTCCAGATTCAACTGTATCGAAGAATCAATGCGTGGCGTCGAACTGAGGAAGACCATCAAGAAGACTGTGAAAGAACGGATTGATCAATTGAAACATGAAATGTTACTGGCACAGAACAGAGCTACGAGGCTAGAAAAAACAATTTCCTTTGGGCGGAGAATGATATTTGGGATTGATCTATTAAAAATTGATGGTGAGGGTGAAGTTATTTGTCCAAAGTGTAGGGAAATCTTGTCTCCAAATGATCCAGCGGGAATGACTTATGAAGTATTAGATTCCATCAACTCGGAAGATGGTGCACTCGTAGAGGCTTTCCTCCAATGCAAAAGATGTGGAAGCATAATACGGTTACATGGGTTTGCGATGCTTAGAGAAATAGAGCATTCTAACCTGCTCTCATAGCTTGGGGTGGCACAATTTTTGAAGAAACGATATGGGAAACAAGTGACAAGCAGAGTTGATCAGGAAGCAGCAGCAATAATTCTAAGAAAACTTCCAGCGGCTGAAGCATTCTTCTTCTATACCGGGATCGGGCAATACACGAATCAGCTTGCAACAGATTTGGGCGATTTTGCCGAGAAACTGAAAAATGTACCTTTAGGTTCGATCGAGTTCCACATCAAAGACGGTGACTTTAGCAAATGGACCAAAGAAACTCTTAAGGACGACTATCTTGCAGAGAAAATTGAAGAAATCTCCCCGCTGCTTGAGGGCGAAAAACTAAGAGCCTTTCTGTGCAAAGTTGCGGAAAAACGGGTGAAACAACTAGAATCTGCAAGGAACAAAACTCCAATGCGTGAAGAATCATAATAAACAAATCTTAATGGAATAAAAATCTAGATTAACCCCCGGTTCACCATAGAGAAGCCTCTTTTATGATTTGGAGCTGGTTCACAATCTGAGAACTACAATCTTATAGCCCAGATTACACACAAGATCGGACTTGCACCTAATTAGGTGCGAATACCTTTTTAAGAGGCAAGCAAACCCCGCCGCCGCGATAATAGATGACCGAGAAAAGTAGCAAATATTCTGATTATCCACTGTGGGACTTGATGTTCACTAACCCTTAATGGACGGCGTAAATTTTTAGAGCGTAATCTTCTTGTGGGATATCCCTTTCTCTGAGGCGTCGATAATGAGGTATCCGAGTTGGCTGTTGCCTTTCGGGAACCATGGTTTGACGACGGGAAAAGATGTTGCAGGCGCACTAACTATCTCAATGGAATCAATCACCCTTGTGCAGTAGTAGTGCATATGCCCATGAAATACTGTTTGAACCCCGTGTCGCTTGAGAAGTTGGAACAGTTTCATCCTTCCCGGCTGGCAGACTGCCCAGTAGGAATCAGGCTCATTGGCATCTATCAAAGCAGGGGCATAATGCATGAACAAGATTGTTCTGTTTGGATTCTCACGGGAAAGTTGAGCCTCAAGCCAGTCTAATTGGTTTTCCTCACCAGCCCAATTCGCATTCAACAAAATGCTGTTGATTCCCAGTAGAGTCCAAGAAAGCTTCTGAACGTTCCAATAATCAGGACCTAATACTGCACGATAAGCTGATGTCTGTTGGGGGGTACTGCACGAACCCGATTTGAATAGCGGATCATCCCCGCATTCATGATTTCCTGGGATCACATGGCATGGTATTGGCAACTCCCTTGCAAACTTCTGGAAGTGAATGAGTCCTTCACGTTCTGTTGCATCGCCTGAGAAAACTATTAGATCTGCTTCTCGGTTGTATGCATCCATGACTGCCCGTCTAGCGTTGTCTTCCCACTCAGGACGTGTTGGACGCAGGTGCAAATCCGATATTTGGGCTATCCTGAGGGGCTTCATCGGTCACCACCAAAATCATTGTTGTCTCCTTCTTAATCTTTGTTTAGGCAGAATCATGCTAGACCAGATTCGGAGAAGTTTAGGAAGAAACTTCAGCAACTCACTCCAGAAATTGAAGGAACATTGACCGAGATAGAAAATCTACTAGAGCTGCATTGTGAGACAGTCAAAAAGTTACTGAGTCAACAACAACGAGTAGGTGTGGCTTCGTTGCACGTATGCACAGGCGGAGACAAAGGAACGAAGCTGGTTTCAAGCCTAGACATGCATTGGAACCCGTTGCAGATCCAGTCAGCCATTGTGCCACAAAGAAGACGCCCTTCACAGAGGCGAGGATTTGACTGTGACAGTTAAAACGGCGGAAATATTGACTGTCAAATGAGGAGTCTTCCAAGCCGATGGCTGTACATGCATGTCCAAATAGAAAGAAGGAAGAGATTTTTCGTAAAAGAGAGAATCGTGGCGCGAGATACTGCGTTATTCTGTGGTTTTTCCGTCAAAATGTTCCTCGCTGGCCATCGCTTCTTTTTTGGTGTGGCGCACTACGCCGTCTTGGTGTTCAGGCGGCGAGTAAATCGTGTAAAGTTTGAGCTCAGCGAGCTTAGAGGTATTGACCACGTTGTGTCTGGCGCCTGCTGGGACGATGACTCCGTTTCCGTCCTTGACACGGTGTTCTACGCCGTCGATAATCACTTTTCCTTCGCCTTCCTCAAACCTGAAGAACTGGTCAACATCGTCATGCGTTTCTTCGCCTATCTCTTCACCAGGCTTGAGGTTCATGAGCACGAGCTGGCTGTACTTTCCCGTGTACAGTACACGGCGAAAATCAGTGTTTTTCTCCGTCTCTTTCTCAAGGTCAACTACGTATCCCTTCAAATCCATCACCCTTTGACATATCACAACACCCAATTCCCTATTAAGATTTCTCCACCACCAGCAGTCCCGAAAGTGTTACTTGCTTTTTCACAGATCATAAACGTAGGCTATCATCTGACACTGTCCACTGACCGTTTTTGTGTGGCAGAAAAATTTCTCAGCGTACTGGTTTCTCTTTTCTTCCGAGTACGAGTTCTTTGAGCGACATGCCGTTGACCGTTACTACTTTCCAACGTACGCCGGGTATGTCGCCCATTGCGCCGCCTCTGGAGCCGCCTATTCCTTCGACGACCACCTCATCGTGTTCGTCAACAACATTCAGCGCTCCGTCGCCCGGCAGAAAGGCTGTGACAACCTTTCCGTTCTTTATGAGTTGGGTTCTGACGCATTTTCTGATGGCGCTGTTGGGCTGCTTGCTTTCCCTTCCAACTTTCTCGAGAACGATTCCGCGTCCCATAGGTGCGCCTTCCAAGGGATCGGATTTGACGTCTAGTTTGAGTATGCGACGTTTGTAGTAGATGTCGCTCCATCGCCGCTTCTTCCTTTTGCCGATTAAGATTCTTGCGGCGAACTCTCCCTTAGGCGACTTCGAACCCATGGTTTCATTCCTCGTCCATCATATCGTCAAAGCAGATCTTTCGATCAGTGCCAATAGACGTCCTTCATTCATAAAGGTTTCCTTTTTTGCAAAGTCAACTTTCTAACGTGACACTGTTCTTCTATTTCACTTATGATTGTTTGTGGGACAATGTTATGTGATTGTCTCTTAGTCTTCTTTATATTAGTCCTAGTAGGGTTGTTGCTCCCAGCGCCATCATGGTCAGGCCCATTGTTAGGTGGAGCAGCCTTGTTGATTTGTGTCTCAAATGTGCCATCCGCTTCGTAGACAATGTCCCAGCGTAGATTAGGAGCGTTACCAGGATCAGCGGCGAGATGAATACGAGGTTGTAGTACAAGAGCAAAGGCGCTGCTGTTGCCCGTGCTGTCTTGTCAGCCATCAAGCCGAGTATGTAGAGGTATGGGCCTCCTGTGCACGGCAGCTCGAGAAGGCAGACGGCGAAGCCTGTTGTGAAGGCTCCAGCCGGACTCGTTACCGCCGTGAGCAGGCTGTTAAGCCTAGCCTTCAGGGGGCGTGGGACCTCCATGGTGAAGCCTAAGCCGCCGTATCGGAGGAAATCCTTGACGTTGAGGATTCCGACGATTATGGCTAGGGCTCCGGCAAGCCTGTAGAAGCCTTGGGATAAGCCTGTTGCCTGTATGGCGGAGAGGGCTCCCAAGCCGAAGAGGAAGTATGCCAGATAGATTGAGGCTGTGAATGCTGCGCCGACCTTGAGCAGTCTTTCCTTGTCTTTGGATGCCGAGAGCATGCTCAACAGGAATATTAGGACGCCTATGGCGCATGGATTGATCGAGTCTGCCAGCGCAGCCCATGTGACCACGAGTATGGATACAGGTGTAAGAGCTTTATTCTCTTCTAGGGATGGGCATGGACATCCGCTTCCAAGCAGGCTCTGAACGGCTCCTTCCAGTTCTCCCGTTATCTGTTCCTCGCCAACCAAGCATCTGTCATTGACGAAGGCTGCTGGGATCTCCCTCCTGTCTTCTGGCACGCCGTATTTGCCGAAGAGGCTGTTTAAGAGAGCGAGGCTGCTCCTGTTCCCGTAAACCTCAAACCAGTGAACGGCTAGCTGCGGGTACCTCTGCTCCAACCCGCTTACGAAGGGCTCAACCCTCTCACAGCTGAGACAACCAGCACCATAAAAGAAGTACACACAAACATTGCTCTGGTCCTCACGTTGCACAGCCTTATGCGTCACTCCCAAAAACCGACAAAGAAGAAAACATCAAAACTATCAAGATGCTCCTCATCAAGGCCTTCCTCTTACTCCTTCGCTTAATTAGAGAGTGTGCGAAAAAATACGGGTGGCAAGGAAAACTACACCATCTAAATGACCGAGCACGTCAGTGGCCACATATATATATTCATAAAGACACTGCCACTGCCTTAATGATGATGAATCCGATGGTGAAGGTCAATATGAACGACAGAATGATCACTAGGGTGAAGTTCCTCTTGTTTGTGAACCACCCGGCGAACCCATGGGGCTTCTCTCTTTGAGTTTCCATCATCCATGATTCTCGGTAAGCGATGCCTCGGGCACTGATGAGAAGGAGCGCTCCACTAGAAAAACAGCAGGTACCCACTATGAAGCCTATGACACTAAATTGTGTACCACCGGAAATCAGAATCAGCGTAACAAGATTAACTACCATTAAAAATGATCCAAACGTTATGCTCACGACGCCGATTTGTCGAAGCCTCCTTTCCATATCCCCAATCTTGCCGCCTTTCATAACATTACCCTCCCAGTTTCATGTGACGCTCTACTACCAACCGCATGGGGTTCCGCATAGTACAAAGCAAGCTCCGCTTGCTATAACGCATATAATGCACATTGCAGCTGCAAGTGGACATAATGGCGGAGCAAGAACGCATATCCCCAAAGCATCATAACAGACAAATGCGCACGCTGGAATATTTAATCCACAATTAATAAGACATTCCAAGCATTCCCATGAATAAGAAGGTGGCGGATAATATGGTCCTCTGCAGAAGCCACCTATGCAAGTCCAATTTTCATTGTATAGGATCTGACACCAATCGTCTGTATCGCAAGGATCGCAGAAGTCACATCCATAACCTTGGCAACAAGCGTACGGATCCTGCAGATAAGTTTGGCAATATGAATCGTTTGTACACGGCGGATATCCGTCCATCACGATTGCGTTGCTCGGGTCCATCATTATTGCTTTGCTTTTCAGAATGACTTTGTCATATCCTTGCAGTTGCTGTTCCACCAGAACGGCTAAACGCTTAGCCTCAACATCTATGGTGTTGTAGCGTTCAGCCAGCACGGCGAAAGCCGCATTCTTCTCGTAAAGCTTACCCACTTCCTTAGCAACCTTGCCTAAGGCATGGCACTGCTGCGACAAAGTAACGGACGAATCGAAATTGACGAACTCCAGCGACACCAACCCTGATTTGCCGGCTGGTGTATAATTCAAAAATGTAATGGAACCATTGTAGATTTCATTGTTCAAAGACATAAGAAGCGTGTATAGGGTTAAGTTGTATTCTGCATGCTGAACCGTGAAGATGAGGCGGTAGAATTGGAATGTCATCTCGCCCATAGTTATTTCTAGTGAACCCAACTTCGCCGTCCTATTGACACCGTCCACAAGTTCCTCATGGCTCCAAATCAAATCTGTAACAGTGGTAGCCTCATACGTTGTGCCATTAAACTCAAGTGTGATAAAGACTACTGTTCGGTTTTCGCTCTGTTCCAGCACCGTGTAATTGACGTTCGGTGATACATTGGCACTTGAGCACCCCTGATCTTGGGTGCAAGAGCTACAGCTCGTCTGTTTTTGTCCGCAAAATGAGCATTCTGTCTGGGGCAGGTTCAGGAGCATAGGCTCTATCTGCAGCAGGATTTCTTCGCCTGCGGCATTAACCGTGACATTATGATAAGTTGTCTCGCAATTGCTGCAAGCTGAAGCTGTGTTCACGCCTAGGAATAGGCTCCATGTGGGAGCTATGTATGGACTCCATAACGCGACGAAAGCCAAGAGAGAGATAAGCAGTATAGACAGGGTTTTAAGCCTGAAATTCTTATCATTCATAAACTTGGCTCTAATCATAAAACATCCCCCACAAAATAGCTATATTGCCGTTTTTCTGTATATAAGATTTTTGTAACCGTGAATTTCTTTTTAAGGTGACACTTTTTTGCTGGCAAACCCTGCGGAGCTATACAAGTGCAACGGTAGAAACTTGACATGACACTTTTATCAGGGGGCATTCGGAATCAGAGGATTGAGATGTTGTTAATCTGGAAGTACCGTTTCGCCAAAAACCTTATCTTCTCAGCGTTCTTGCCGTTCCTGCCGATGGCTATCCCCTTGTCCCTTGGATCCACGGAAACCACGACCAGCGACTTGCCGTCAGGCCTCTCTGTTATCCTTATCTCTCTGACACGAGCTGGCTTCAACGAGTTCTTTATGAACTGCGCTGGCTCATCTGAGAACTCGATGATCTCGTGCTTCTGCCCAGTCATCTTCTCCAGCATGGCAATGTTTTTGCCGCCTCTGCCTATGGCCATCCCCACGTCGCCCTCTTTTATGACAAATATTATCCTGTCAAAGTTCTCATCTATTATGCAGTCTCTCACGTTTGCACCTGTTATGCTCTCGAAGAGAGCGATATGCTTCATCTCTCGGTTCGTAAACTTTATTCCCTTAGACATTCTTTTCAACCGCCAACTTCAGAATCTCAGAACTACCAGCGTCACGTATCGCCAAAGCTGAAACAAAGAAGGGCTTCCCGCAGACCCTGCCTAGCTCCAAACTTGTTCCGGGATAGACAACCAAAGGAATCTTCGACAGCTTACAGCTGTACTCAAGGCTTTCACGGCTTTCTTTCGGGCAATTGGATGCAACCACGACTAGGCTGACCTTGCCGCTCATGGCTATCTTCAAAGTTGTTTCGGCTCCGAATAACACTTTTCCCGTCTTCACCGCAGTGGCGAGCGCATTGCTCAAATCAACCACTTGTCGTTTCCTCCTCACTCTCAACCTGCGGAGCTGACATGTAGATCTCCACTAGCCCAGTTCCGATAGGTATTGACTGACCAACTATCACGTTCTCAGTAACGCCCTTAAGCGGTTCAGTCTCCCCCTTAACCGCAGCGTCCACTATGTTTGGAACAGTTATCTCAAAAGCAGCCCTCGCGAGAACACTTGTTTTTCCACCGCTAACGCCATGTCTGCCGATCTGTCGGACGTCGCCAGTCGCGGTCATGATGCTGGCTACAAGCATTATGTGTCTCAGGTCGACGTCAAGGCCTTGTTCCTCAAGTACGCTTGATGCTTCTTTGATGAGGGCATTTCCCGCGGCCTCTATACCCAACGTCTTTGATATCTCATGTACGTTGTTAGTCGTCGTCCGAGTCGGATCTATGCCTTCGATCTCCAGAACCTTGGGCAGGTTTGAACCGTCTGTCCTTATGACCCACTCGCCTTCCTCTTCAGTGACCAGAACCCTGCGGACGCCCTGTGCGCCTTTGACGTGGTGCGACGAGATACGTTCAAGAAGCTTCTTCGTGTCCATCTGTTTCTTCGGTTCCGCAAAGACGGTGTTGCCTTCGAACGTCAGCGCACAGTTCGAAATGCTGAGGGTTCCGCTCAGATACTCCATCGTGATTCCGCGTTCCTTCATCTTCTTCAGATCGATCTTTACAACTATGCCCTTTTCCGGATCCATATAAACGGATTCCGCAACATCCCTAACCGATGTGGAGAGAATACTCTGGGCTACCTCTCGTGCTTTCTCCAGATTTCTTCTATATCGCTTCTCCAAGTGTATAGTCATTATCGGCGTGGACGGTTCTCTTCTAGCATCCACAATCTCGATGAGGCGAGGCAAACCCAAAGTGACGTTCTGTTCTCTAACACCTGCATAGTGGAATGTTCGCAGGGTCATCTGCGTGCCAGGCTCACCTATGGATTGAGCTGCAACTATTCCGATGGCTTCTCCCGGTTCAACTAGAGCCCGCTTGTAATGTTCCACTGTTAGATTGATGGCTAAGTCTACTCCTTTTTTGTTCAACGCGGCCTTCGAAAGGCTGTTTCTAAGTTTCCCCATCAATAGAGGTGTGATCTGACCTTCCACCTCTTTCAGTCGGCTTTCTACGTATTTTTCGGATGCTACTTTGCCTTTCTCCTCCATGAGCTTGATCTGCTCCACAAGTCTGCTGACGTTCACTGCCTTCCCGTGGTCGCTCTTGGCAGGGTCCACGCCGTCCTCACCATATTTGAATTGGATGATGTCGCCCATCGAATTTCTCACCGTGCCGTCATATTCGACGCGCAGATGTTCCATGGCGTTTATCAAACGTCTCTGCATATAGCCACTCTGTTGTGTGCGGACAGCGGTGTCTACGAGACCTTCTCGTCCACCCATAGCGTGGAAGAAGAATTCTATCGGGTCCAAGCCATCTCTGTAAGAAGAGTAGACGAAGCCCCTTGCCTTCGGAGAAGGATCTCCTGTTTCGAAGTGCGGCAGAGCCCTCTCCAAATATCCCCGTGTAATCCGTTTTCCACGCACCGATTGCTGACCAAGGCAGGCGGTAATCTGGCCAACATTCATCGTTGACCCTCTGGCTCCACTTCTGGTCATGATTATGCCCGAATTGTCCATCTTGAGATCTTCGTCAGCGATTTCTCCGGCTTTGTTTCTGGCCTCAGCCAACTCATTCATCACAAATATCTCAAAGGATTCCACGAGGCTCTGGCCAGGTAGCCTTTCTAAGGTTCCATCTTGTAGACTTTTTGTGAAGCCCTCCACTTTTTTCTCTGCTCGTTTCATTGCCTGCCGGATATCTCGCCGGGCTTCTGGCGAAAGGTCGAGCTCGTCAAAGGAATAGGTAAAACTCCGCATAGTTATGAAGCGAGTGATAAGGCGACCTATCTGATTCAGGAAAGTTCTGCCCGCTTCTGTTCCGTAATCCTTTATTATTCTGTGAAGGAGACTTTCAGACTTCTCGGCTCCGATAGAATTCTTGTCGATCACGCCCTGTATCAGAACGCCATTCTTTATGACTACGTAGGAGTCATACGGGCAATCTCCACCTTTGCAGGAACCGCAGTTTCGACAGACACTTGCCTTCAAAGTATAATTCAAAGTCTTCGGGAGGAAAAGGCTGAATATCTGCTTCCCGCTCCACAATGGTTCAGGGTCCTCAGTGACGGGTTTCGGCAGAGGTCCCTCATTTCCAGCTGCAATCAGAAGTTCACAGACCTCCTTCTTTGTCAGACGGGTAGACTCCATTGTGAAGAGATAGGACCCAGTTATGAAATCCCTAATCGCGCCGATTATTGGACCTCCGAACCTCGGCGAGAGAATGTGGTCTTGAACCTGCATGAGAAGGCGGGCCTCTGTTTGGGCTTCTTCGCTCTGGGGTACGTGCAGGTTCATTTCGTCTCCGTCGAAGTCAGCGTTGTAGGGTGGGCAAACGCAGAGGTGTAAGCGGAAAGTCTTGTATGGGAGAATCTTGACATAGTGCGCCATGATCGACATGCGGTGGAGCGAAGGTTGTCTATTGAAGACGACTACATCCCCATCTTTGAGATGCCGCTCAACTATGGCGCCTGGCTCCAGTGCTTCGGCGATCTTTTCTCGGTCTATAACGAACTCTAACCTAACGCGTTTTCCATCAGGCCTAACTATGTAGAGGGCTCCAGGGTATTCTTCAGGTCCATTTTTCACGAGGGTTCGCATCTCGTTGATGTTCCATTCGGTAACCTTCTCCGGCAGAGAAAGCTTGGTGGCTAAGCTGATTGGGACGCCCACTTGGTTATGTCGAGATTGGGATCTGGACTGATCACTGTACGAGCCGAGAAATCAACACGCTTACCGGAAAGGTTGCTTCTGAACCGTCCCTCTTTGCCTTTGAGGCGCTGTGACAATGTCTTGAGCGCCCGCCCAGATCTGTGCCTCGCAGGAGGTATGCCAGAAGACTCGTTGTTGAAGTAAGTGGTAACGTGGTACTCCAGAAGCTCCGAAAGGTCCTGAATGATCAGTGTTGGCGCACCAGCTTCAATGTTCTCTTTGAGACGCTGGTTTATGCGGATGATATCGACAAGTTTATGCGTGAGATCATCTTCCGATCGAATTCCTGACTCCAAAGTTATCGAAGGCCTAACATAAACTGGCGGAACAGGTAAAACCTGAAGAACCAACCACTCCGGTCTGGCGTTTTTCGGGTCGAACCCGAGTATCTCCATGTCTTCGTCAGGTATCCTTTCAAACCGCTCTCGGATCATGCTGGCAGTCAGCCTTTGCACGCCTTCTTCGGGGTATTCGTGAAAAACTGTCGGCTTATCGAATTCTATCTTGTACTGTTTTGCGCCGCAATAGGGGCATTCTTTATTCTTCTTTGCTTCGTTTATCACTCTTCCAGAAAATGAATCAGGTACGGTGCCCATCAGCTTTTTGAGGCGTTCCCTTCGCGTTTTAATTCCGTTGATCGCCTTCTCATCCAGCAACAAGTGCCCACAGTTTCTGCACATTGTCTGAAGGAGTCCATGAATTATCTTTGTGAATTCCACGTGTATTATGGGAACAGACAGCTCGATATGCCCAAAATGACCTGAACATCTTGTAGCCGTGTTGCCGCAGGTCCTACAACGTTGCCCCGGCTCAAGCACGCCAAGTCGGTTGTCCATCAATCCCGAAGGTATGACGGCGCCGTCCTCGTCGTATGTATCGGCGGTCTGGATTTCTGCCACTGATAGCTTCCGTATGTCTTGGGGTGAGATAACTCCAAAGTGTATTTCGTCAATTATTTTCTGATAAGCATCTTCTAGGGACATTTTACGCTCGCTCCTTTAACTTAAGCGTGGGTGCCACGCACAGGCTCATAAGCTCTTGAAGAAGAAGCTTAAACGCGTACGATACAACAACAGGGGAGACTTCGCCCTTCTCTCCACAGATAGGACAGATGTACTTGCGTTGTTTGATATCATAGTAGGCTATGTAACCACAGTTCTCACAGATGTAGAGGATATACTTGTCTGACTCTTCCAGAAGCCTATCACGCAACAGCATAGCGGCACCGTGTCCGATGAGACAGTCCCTTTCCATTTCACCGAAACGTAGCCCGCCGCCTCTGGCTCGGCCTTCTGTCGGTTGCCTTGTCAACATTTGAACTTGTCCTCTTGCGCGGGCATGGATCTTGTCAGCTACCATGTGATGCAGCTTCTGATAGTAAACGACCCCAATGAAGATGTTGGCTACGTACTTCCGACCCGTGATGCCGTCGTATAAGACTTCTCGACCTGTGTGGCTGAAACCTAAATCGATTAACATGTGTTTCAGCTCGTCGCCCTTCGTGTTGACAAAAGGTGTCCCATCCATCGGTTCGCCTCTGGTTGAAGCGATCTTCCCAGATACAGACTCCAGAAACTGGCCGATGGTCATTCTTGAAGGAATAGCATGGGGATTTATTATTATGTCAGGAACCGTGCCGTCCACACTGAAGGGCATGTCCTCCTGCGGTATAATCATGCCTATGACGCCTTTCTGACCATGCCTAGAGGCGAACTTATCGCCCAGTTCAGGTATGCGTTCGCTGCGTACTCTGACCTTTACGAGTTTGCTGCCCTCGCTGGTCTCTGTCATTATCGATGCGTCAACGACGCCTGTTTCAGAAGGCCTCATGTCGACAGATGAATCCCTCATGGTGGGACCTCTAATTTCGAACTCTTTGTACTCCTCAAGGAAACGTGGAGGGCTTATTCTGCCAATCAAAACATCGCCGCCGGAGACTTCCGCCTCCAGACCGACTATGCCATCCTCCTCCAAGAAGCGGTAGTACTGTTCGCCACGATATCCGCGGGTGGTGGGATCGGGCATTACCAGACGATCACGTAGCCCACCCAGATATTGGCGGCACTCAGCATCGTAGACCCTGTAGAATGTGGAACGGGCTAAACCCCGTTCTACTGAAGCCTTGTTGAAGATGAGTGCATCCTCCATGTTGTACCCTTGAAAGGAGAGGACAGCCACGACACAGTTTTGCCCAGAAGGACGGAGGTTATAGCCGATTATGTCCATTGGTCTAGTCTTAACCATGGGAACTTGCGGATAATGCAGTATGTGCGAACGGGAATCCGCTCTGAAAAAATGGTTAACTGCGTAGAAGCCCAGTGCCTGCTTTGACATCGCAGATTCGTAAGAGTTGCGTGGAGACTGGTTATGTTCGGCATAAGGTATCAGGGAAGCACAGATGCCGAGAATGGAGTAGGGATCTATTTCAAGATGAGTATGCTTATCGGATACTTCGGTCGGTTCAAGGGCTATTAAAGTGTTCTCTTCTTCTTCAGCATCCAAATATTCGATTATGCCGCGTTTAACGAGGTCTTCCCAAGACCATGTTCCAGCACGGATTTTCTCGATGTGTTCCTTCTGTAGTTTCGCGACTCCGTTTTCGACTATGATAAGCGAACGGCGTACACGACCTTGATCGCAGTTAACGTAGACCTCTTCGTTTGTTCCGTAATCCTTAGAGAAGTAGGCTACATTGATCTCGGATGATAACTCACTTTTTCTTCGATCTTTCCTCATGCCGTCAACAAGTATATTGGGGGACCCATGGTAGCCGATGGGGCAACCATCCACGAAAACCTTTGCCATAGAAGACTCTGAAATCTGGCTCGATTCGAAAAGCGGAACAACGCCTCTTTCATAGAGTTCCTGCTTGACATCCCCTGAATCTATGCCGACAGAGATCCCAGCTGACAAAGCCAAGTTTTTGACCAGCCCACAGTTTGCGCCCTCAGGGGTCTCGCTTGGGCAGAGCCTTCCCCAGTGGGTCGGGTGCAAGTCTCTAGCTTCGAAGTTAGGCTGGCTACGGCTCAGGGGCGATTGGAGTCTTCTTAAGTGGCTGTATGTGGACACAATGTTTGTCCTGTCGAGAAGCTGTGTTATGCCCACCCGTCCTCTCCCCCAATTACCTGTTGCCAGCGCGTGCTGCAACTTTTCTGAGATTATGCCGGGTCTCACGGCGACTGAAACGCTGACCATGCGCCTCTTCGTGCCCATCCTTTCGAGCTGATACTTGATATCGCGGCAGAGGTTTCGGAACGCCATTCTTAGGAGGTCAGCAAGCATTGGGCCTGCGAGTTTCATGCGTTTGTTCTTAAAGTGGTCCTTATCGTCAGGCTTACGGTTTCCAAGTTTCAGCTCTATGACTCTGGAAGCCATCTCTCCGAGGAAATAGGCCTTTTCCTTTCTCTTGTCTGATGTTCTGCCTATGTGGGGCAAGAAGTTTCTGTCCAGAACGGTCTCTGCCTTTGAGAGGCGGTAGCTCTTCACTTGGCCGTGCGCTATTCTGTTTCCGATGAGAAGCAGAGCATCCTCAATTGTGTCCACCTCTACTGTGGACTCGAATGAATCTTCAAGCTCGCTTTGCATGGACTTGTCCAGCGAGACTGCTTCGGCGATCTCCCTGTCCGATTCTAAGCCCAGCGCTCGCATAAGGGCTATGAATGGAATTTCTGAGGGCACGCCGGGCACTGAGATGTACAGGGTTCCATTTGCTTTCATTCGCAGTTCTATTCTCGCCCTGAAGCCCACTGTCGTGGAGAAGACCTTGGCTTGATAGACAGGGTTTACGCCCCTCGTGTCGATGTCCACGATTATGCGGTTTGGTGCAAGATCCTCTAACGCAACTATGACGCGTTCAGAACCATTTATGATGAAGTAACCTCCGGGGTCAAGGGGATCTTCTCCCTGCCGGACCAGATCTTCATCGGAGAGCTCGGACAGCAGACAATACTTCGACTTCAGCATAGTGGGGAGGTCGCCTATGTAGACGAGTTCCTTGTCAAGCTCCCGGTCTCCAATTTCAGGCGTCATCTCAAGAGAAAGAGGCATCGCGTATGACAGGTTCCTTATACGTGCTTCCATGGGGTAGATCTCGCGGCGTGTGCCGTCGACTTCTGTGACGTACGGCCCGTAGATGATGCCGTTTTCGTTTTCACGTACGATGAATATTTTGCCGAACTTGATTTTGTATGGGCCTTCGGGGACTTCGATCTCGATCTCGCCTATTTCGTCTACGACCTCTTGTAGACCGTGTTCGACAAATTCGTTGTACGAGTCTAGGTGCTGTCTGACCAAACCTTTCTCTTCGAAGAAGGCTTTTTGGAGCAAATACGAATCTTCAATCTTAGCCAAACTCACAAAATTCCCCCTTTGGGGCTAAATTGATCGGGGCTTTATGGGATGTAATCTTCAGGATGGTTCCTCCGACGGACTGGCTTTCATCCAGCCCAAAAAGGGCTTCAAGACTATTTTCTCTTTCTATATGTTGTGAAAGCAAATCTTAAACGACAGAAGACATTAATAAACTTTACTAGGTGCTCTTTGTTTGCAGAAGCTTTTTTCAGTTGATTTTGGCATTAAAAACTTGATGTGTGTATGGGATGAATGTAGTTGATCTGGGTTTTTTCACCAAACAATGTATCAACAATGAAAAGGCTGGAGAGATCCAGAGAAGGCAGACTTATAAGGGCGGCGATGTTGTTCTTCTCGGTTGCCAGTTTCTTGTTGAACCTGATCGCTTTCACCTTTGCGGAAATCACATCCTGCACAGTCTGCATCATCAATAGCCACGCCGACATTGGTGCTCAGAAAACCATAAATATACTTCAGTTACCCTCAAGTAAATTTGTGGCTGTTAATGTCATCTAACTCGGGGGCCTGCAATTCCCCGTAATGACCAGATTTCGCGGAGGAGACGCTCGCAGTTGTGGCTGCAAAAAGGCAAAGTTCCCGCTGACGTATTGAAGAGGATAGTATTCAGGCATCTCGGCGCAGAAAGCGAGGAAGTAATTCTCGGCCCGTCTCTCGGCGTAGACTGCGCCATAGTCAAGGTTGGAAACAAGGTTCTTATCTCTTCCATGGACCCGATAACTGGCGCGGCTAAAAGGATCGGCTGGCTTGCTGTGAATGTAAACGCAAATGACGTGGCTACATTTGGGGTTCGCCCATCCTTCTTCTCGTCTTGTCTTCTTCTACCGGAAAAAACTGAAGAAGAAGTGATTCAGTCGATATGTAAACAGATGGATTTTGCAGCCAAAAGACTGGGCATTGCCATAATAGGCGGTCATTCGGAGGTAACACCTCGGCTTGATAGACCCATAGTTGTAGGCTGCGCCATGGGGGTGGCTGAACATGGGCGCTATGTCACTTCCGGCGGATCAGAGCCTGGAAACCAGCTGATCCTCACAAAGGGAGCAGGTATCGAGGGAACGGCGATCCTTGCCACCGAAAAGCACGATAGGCTCAGGAAAGGATTGGATGAAGCCCTTCTGGAGTCGGCTGAAAAATTCTATGACGAGATAAGCGTCGTGGAAGAGGCAACCCTGGCCTTCGACACAGGCGGAATCACAGCGATGCATGATCCCACAGAAGGCGGGGTAGCCGGGGGAATCCATGAAATGGCAGATGCTGCTGGGCTTGGTGTTAAAGTCTTTAGAGAGAAGATTCAAGTGCAATCGGAGACCTCGGCGATATGCGAGTTCTTCAAGATTGACCCACTTCAGCTAATCAGCTCAGGTGCGCTTCTCATCTCAGCTAAGCCACGTTACGGAGAAAAAGTCGTTGAGGAATTGACCGCCCACCGTATAGGTGCGGCTGTCATCGGCGAGTTCTTGAACGACCCCGCGCAACGCATCCTAGTTCAGCCGGATGGAACTACAACCGAGCTCCCAAGACCAATAAGCGACCACCTGTGGGCGGCTCTCGAGAGATAGCAGCCAAAAACCGTCTGCACTTAGTAACGGAGCGGCAATTCTGTCAGATAGGAACGTTTTTTTCTTCGTGAGTACATTGTAGTTTATCGTGTGAAGACGATGCCATACTGCCTAAGATGTGGAACCCGTCTGCCTGAAGACAGAGAAGCCAGATTCTGCCCCAACTGCGGCGTGCCCTTGTCGCTCTACGCCGTTCGCGAGGAGCCTGGAACAGCCAAGTCCGAGGCGCCTAAGGCGAGGAAGCTCGGTGCTTTGTCGAACCGTGTGTTTGTCATGGTCGGCGTCATTCTGCTGTGTTTCGCAGCTACGGCTTTTGGAGCAGCATCAAGCGTAGATCCATCAGATGTGCAGCAGATCAATGAGGATGAAGAGAGAATGAGAGATGCACTGGAATATGCAGGTGTTTCAATAGTCTTTGGGAACAATTTGATGCTCTGCCTGATCATGTTCGTTCCAGTTCTCGGACCTTTTTTCGGTTCCTACGTCCTTTACTCGACCGGAAGAGTTATAGCGGCAATAGGTTCAGCTTCGGGAATGAACCCGCTGGTTCTCTTTGCGTCCCTGTTCGTCTATCCCTTCGCTTGGTTAGAATACATATGCTACGCGTTGGCAATCTCCGAGAGCCTCTGGCTTGTGCACGCAATGACCAAAAATAGACTCAGAGAAGAAGTGACCCGAGCAGTCAAGAACATCGCGATTTGCTCAATTCTGCTTTTGCTGGCGGCCTTCATAGAGGTCTTAATGATAATTGCGCTTGGATCTTGAACGAGATCTACTTCATTTCTTCTTCAAAGATCTTCGAGAGCTCCTCTCGGCTCAGGCCCAGATTCTCGGAGAGCTCCCTAATCCACCTTGTGTAAGAACGGAGCGCGTTGCTGACAATCTCGATCTTCTCTTCCCTCTTGAGGCTTTTCTCATCAACAAGCAAGAGCGCAGACCACTTGCCGAAATCTGAAAGGGTGTAAGATTTTAGCCAGACAGTGCGCGTTCCGCTTTCAGCCTTCTCCATGTGCTCATCCAGTATACCGAGCTCAACCAGCGTCTTCAGGTGCTCTATTACGGTTTTGTTTGAATAGTTAAGGCTCTTGATCAGGGTCTTCTGGTATATCTTCTCCGAAACCCCCTGTTTGAGGGCGAACTTCAGAATGGCAACTGGGACCATTGAACCGAAAACTGAGCTTAGTACTTCCTGTTTGCTATTTTTTGGAAGAAAGATTACGTAAGGGTATAACCGCTTCTTCATGGGCTGCCGCCACTAGTACTTGTTGCGTTTGAACCAATTATTGTTTTTGCTTTTTTTGTGAGCACGGCTCGTTCCCGAAAGACTTATTAACGCTATGTAGAAGACTACATACCTAATTACAAGACTACGCTGGGTCAACATGAAGATCACAACCAAGGACCTCGCATTAATTCCCATCTTCGCATCCCTGCATGCTGTGCTCTCACTGTTACCTTTCACAATCACACTGGGCGTGCAGGGCCAAATAACACTCGGCATCATAGGCGGACCCCTCATAGGCATCCTGCTGGGACCCTTCATAGGCGGATCAGCAGTCCTGCTGGGGTCTTTCATCAGCGTATACTTGAACCCTCTCGGCGCCATCTTTGGACCGCTTTCAGTGATCACGCCTACTATGGGGGCATTCTGCACCGGTTGCGTAAAGATAAAGAGAGGCTATTTCTCGGGGGCAGCAATCCTCGCTTCTCTGCTAATCTTCTACGCTTATCCATCTGGCCGCGAAGCCTATCTGTTCACTTGGTTGCATATTGCCGCCATGATTGTTGCCTTCTCTCCTCTAGCAAGTTTTGCGAGCGCTGGCTTCAGCACATCGAAACCTACTAGGTCTAGGCTGGCTCTCAGCGTTATTATGTCAGTTTTTGTGGGCATTCTAGCCGACCACATATCTGGTTGCGCCATAGCGATATGGTATTTCTGGTATACTTTGGGTATTGACTTGACAGCGGAATTCTGGTATACGCTGATATACGTGTATCCGATAGAGCGACTAGTAGCCATAGCTTTAACAAGCGTCATAGCGATACCAGTCTATTATGCCTTGAAGAACGCCGGTCTCATCAATTAGCGTAGACCGCCGAGAACTGCCAGACACGAAATCTTAAGGGAAATATGTTGAACCAAAAGGATTTAGCAAAGCATGTGAGGTATTCAGCTCAGCTTGCCGCTGTACTTGAGGTAAGCGGTTGGCCTAAACCGGGAAACGTCCACAGGACAGCGGACCATTCTGACACGCGCTACGAGCATTTTCTGGCGGGCTCAATAGCCTTAGGCTCCTCAATTGAGTCTGCGGCTCTGAGGGGTCTGAAGGTCGCCGAAGGCAGATTGGACATCTCTAGAATCGGGATAGGCAAACTTGTGAAGAAGGCTGTCATCGATGTAGCAGGCTCGCATGAAGGCGGCAACACGCATCTAGGGGTCTGCCTTCTATTCGTCCCGTTGGCGGCATCTGCGGCAAAGACCGGCGTCGAGACTGACGGAATCTCGCCGAAGGCTCTGCAGAACAATGTAAAAGAGATTATGCGGGCAACCACGCCTCGTGATGCCGTCGCTGTCTACGAGGCAATAACGTTGGTCAGCACGCCTCGGGAGCTGGGGAACCTTAGCGGTAGGCTAGCCCCAGATCTTTATGATGGAAGGGCGAAGAGAAGGATGGTGGAAGATAGAATATCGCTCTTCGACATCATGGCGGATGTCTCGTCTTACGACACAATAGCGAAAGAATTGACAAGCGGCATGGAAAACTCGTTCGAAATCGGGTACAAAGAGCTGATGGATGCCTTCAATCGCACGGGCAACTTGAACACGGCGACCGCGCATACATTCCTCAGAATACTGTCCAAGATTCCAGACACCTTCATCGCAAGAAAGATAGGACTCAAAAAAACCAGCAACATAGAGAAGGCGGTAGAAATGGGCATAAGAGAGACCACGTGGATATCTGAGACGGCAGAGCAGGTATTGGGCATGGGCGGTCTAACTACAGCGAATGGCAAGGCAGCCCTTTGGGAGTTTGACAGTAAGCTGCAGAGCCTCGGAGAAGATTATAACCCGGGAACTACAGCAGACTTGACGGCAGCAGCGTTGATGATAGCTTTGCTCTGTGGACTAAAATTCTAGTGACCTGAATTGAAGTGCCTTAAAGCCCGCGAGGGAGACCTCATCGAGACTCATGAAGGCTTAATATTCGATGTCAAGGGCTTGTTCCACCCGCCGGACAGAGTTGTTGCATATCTCCGCTACTTTGAAGACCCCGCTGGCGACAGGGTGAGAGAAGGCAAAACCTACGCCAAAGTCTACTCATTAAGCGAAAGAGACAAGATGCTCGAGAGCAGGTATCCGCAGTACATCTTCTTCGACCAAGTCTTCGGAGAACAGCTGGAAGGCGTCCCACATAGATCCGTTTCCAAACATTATCAGCCCTCAAGAAAGGTCTCCGAGTTAACCAGAGCGCGTTGCCTAGACGAGATAGAATCGCAAGCGCTAAGGTTCGTCCGCTTCCTCAGCGAGTCATCAAACGTTCCGCTTGGCGAGATGGGCATTTCAGGCTCGATCTTAGTAGGTCTTCACAAGATGGACTCAGACATAGACGCCATCGTTTACGGGCGGAGAAGCTGTCATGCGGTACATGAATCTTTGAGACGCCTGATGCTGGAAGGAGACTCGCCCATCTCGGCATACGGCGGAAAAGACCTTGAGAGGCTTTATGGCTTCCGTTCGAAGGATACGCGGATGCCCCTTGAAGATTTTGTACGGATCGAGCGCAGGAAGGTCTCTCAAGGAAAGTTTGAGGGCAGAGATTTCTTCATGAGGTTCCTGCTGGACTGGGACGAAGTGGACGAGAAGTACGGCGACCGCATCTATGTCCCCTCGGGCTACGCGAGAATCAAAGCAAAGGTTGAAGACGACGCAGATTCTATATTCACGCCTTGCCGATACGCGGTTTCTCAGGTTGAAACTCTCGAAGGAACGAACGCGCCTTCGCTAAGCGAGATCGCCTCATTTAGAGGAAGGTTCTGCGAACAAGCTGAGAAAAGCGAAGAGGTGATCGCACAGGGTAAGGTGGAAAAAATCGTGGAAAAGAACGGGACAGAACAGTTTAGGCTCATCCTCGGGGCGAAGCCCTCAGATTTCATGATAAGCAATCCAGCAGGCTGAGAAGAACTGGTTAAATCTACGATGATGCTTCTTGCGGAGATCTTCAAAACCCCCTCTATCATTTGATGCTTCAAGTAACAATTCCATCCAACATTTCCATCCCCAGATGGATCGGATGGGCATAAGATTAGAAAGTTTATATCGTTGAAACAACCGAATAAAGCTTGGTTAGGGAGACCGCGATGGACTGTATATTTAAGGTACTGGGATATGTGCCTGAGCATAAGTTTTGTATGCGTTGCGAACCCTTACATGTGATTTTCAGATCTCTCGGATACGATGACGAGAAGGCTTCGAAAGCTGCGGACATCATCTTCAGAACTTATGCTGTTCTCAGAGCGGACGATGTTATTAGAGATGAAAGGAGCCCGATCAAGAGGTGCTGGGCAAAGTTAGTCAAGAAGGTCTGCAGCTTAGGACTGTCTAATGAACTTAAAGATGTAGTTGAGAAAGCTGATGCAACCATAAGAAGAATGGAATCTGCAAACATAGACGAATCGGGCTACATAGAAGGCATATCCATCATCGGGGGCGAAGTCTTCCAAGCCGCACTTGGGGACAAAGATGCTTTTTCAGTGGGAAAAACCCTCTCAGCCGCGATGACGATGCACGACATGGCTAAAGATCTACGAGAAGATAAGAGAAGAAACCGCTTCAACCCATTAAAAACGGCTCCTTCAAGGACACTTGTTATGAGGCTTACGCAATCCGTGAACAGTCTAATGCCCAATGCGAACCTGCTGGGTTCCAAGATCAACACGTACAATCTGGAAACTGACTTCACCAGCGAAGGATGCGCACAAAGCTGCAACACCTGTGTCGGCGTATGCGCCGGCATATGTTCATCCCTTCTGTTATACCGCCTTTGCTGCAGCTAGCAATGTCCCAGAACATAACGCGGACACCAAAAAGGCAACAAGGGTCGCTTTCATCTTCCTCTGAACTGAGCGCAAACTAGCCTTGAATCTCAGCGAACTCAAGTTTGCACTCTCTATTTTTGAAACACAACGCTATTTCGATGCTTAAAGAATTAGAAAGATCCTTTTTCCTTAGGCGAGACTGCGTCCTTCAAAGGAAGTTATTGTGAAAGAGCTGAGAAAGGCTAACGAATGATTGCTCATGGCGAAGCAGAAAAGGACGAAAAATGGTTCGGGTGTTTTCAGGCTTTGTGGAGGCAGGCGGGTTTGATGTAGTCTTTTCCCATAGCTTCTTTTGAGCCCACGAGCACGCGATGGTATTTTCTTCCTGTTCTTCTGTCGCTGACGCCTTCCAGTTTTCCGTAAACCGCTATTCTCTCGCTTTCTTCGGCTATGCCGCCGTAGAGCCCCTCGTAGGATACCACCTCGCAGATGTCTGCAAAGTTTCCACCATCAACAATCTTAACGTCTTCAACTAGGTATACGGCGGGCAAAAAGTCTGCTTCGGAAGCGTCCGAGACAACAGCTTCAACTTTGACGAGTCCCTCAGGCGTGAAAACACGGTCTCCGTATCTTTCAGAGACCTCTGCCTCAATCTTTATGGGATGCAGTGAGAACATTGTTTCGGCGAACATGCCTCGTCCCCATTTCCTCTTGAATATGGCGCGGGCTTCGTCGTATGTTAGTGGGAAACTTCTGGTCTTTTCCAAGCACCATCTGTGGGTTTCTTCCGAGTTGAACCTTCTCACTTGGGCGTCTCTTTCCTCGTACAGGCGGTTAAGCGTCTCTTTTGCGAGCCGACTGCTGGGCTTTCCATAGACAACGAGGTCTATGTCAGAGAAAGGCTGATGGATATCTAAAAGAAGGGAGCCTGTGACACCGAAAGAACTGATCGGAATGCTGCTCTCATCAGAAAGGTAGTGCGCCAGATCCACGGCTTTCCTCTGGAGCATGTCTGGGGCTTCCATCCTCATGAGCTGATCAATCTTCTCTTCAGGCTTAAAGTGCACTGAGATTCTGTTCAGCGGCACAACGGACATCCTTATGCCCGTCACAGGCGAGTCATAAAGATACTGCGGGTAGGCTTCCAAAAAGCCGAGGGTCTCCAAAAGGTCAGGAACCGTATAGCTGCGCAGAATCCGGCTGAACCTTCTGCCTTTTTTGCCCCATTTTCCTGCTGGGTCAGGAACATACTTCAGATAGGCGTTCACGCGGTCATCAGGGTGAACACTGCCATTGACGCAGAAAAGGAAAGCCTCCGCTGTCTCTAGGAAGTCCCTATCTCGATATCCACGCAGCATCTTGGCATCAGTATTCATGGGATTGATACTTCCGCGTCTTTGCTACCTCATCATACCGAATAACCGCCATCTACAACTGATCAGGTGCCGTTATATAACTTGAGGCTTCTTCCATCGCTACGAATTCATTTCACGATAGCGAAGTTTGATTTTACCAAGCCGATGAAAATACAAACTTATGATGGAATACTTCAGCAGCTAGACCCGAGAAGGACAAGTTGCATGTTCCGCTGTGGCGGCGCAGAAAAGTATTTGGCGTCAGGTTATATCTCACATGAGCTTGCAGAAATTGGTGATTGGGCAACAAGCAACATGCCAGAGGCTTATGCTGAGCGGATAGGTCTTACGCCAAGCCAGAAAAGATTTTTCGAAGGATATGAACGGCTAAAGAATTTTTGAAAATGATAAGGCCTCTAGATGGGATGTAGTCCCAGCTGCGAGAGAACTGCCCTTTTTTCAACTTCTTCTGCGTTTAGCTCTGGGTGTTCTTTGGCAATACGTAGGCATCTTGCCCAGAACTTTCTCTTTTCTGCATTATTGGGGCGCATCATTTCTTTTCATTCATTAGCCATTAATCTATTGCTTTTATATCGATGCGAAACCATCCTATGAACTCAAAATAAGTACTTAATCAAAGTGTCTTCGTCTGAGTCGTTGTGTAAAGAGCAGAATAGTGTTTACTTGATTTAGACAACATTATCAATTGCATTGGATATCAATTTGGCAGAAGAACCTACAGTACTGGCCGACGGAAGATTTGAGTTATTTACTGCCCATTGGGATTGGTAGGCTGCCTTTTTTGGGTTAAGCGTTGTAGCCTAACCTTGTCCACAATGTCCAAGTCCTGACCCTGACGTTGCAGTCGCCTTCTCTTCTCTTGCAGTGCCAGCTTTTGTTTTGCTTCGCTCATATGAGAATGTCCCCGCTTCTTTTCGTAGTGCAAACCTGAATATTGGCGTTTCGCTTCATTCTGAGATTTCTGCTTAACATTTTGGACTTGTTGGACGACCTCTGTTGCCTCGTGTTGACCCTTCTCTGTGCTGTGCACTTTTCGCCTGTTCACGTCAAATGATCTTTTTGAGTGGTTCCCCTAAGACCTTGATTTTGTCGGGATTTGTTTCGCCGAGTCTTCTTTCCTTTGCCACGACCATAGCTGGGATAGACAGCGGATCTTCGCCGACTATTAGGCTTCCAATTGTCTCAACTGCCACGGGGTCTCTGCCTACTATGAGGCAGTCTTTTCTCTCTTTTTCCAGTGGAATGCCCTCTTTCCATTCGCCTCCGTAGCTGTATGTTCCGTCGATCACTGCAAGGTCAATCCATCCTACTGCCTGAGCCATATCAACAAGAGCATCACCGAGATTATTGTGGAACCTATCCTTCTTGATGTCTGGAACTAAACCTAGTAGGTTCTTGAAGATGGACCCCGCTTGACCCTTACGCAGGATATGAAGGCTCACAAGGACATTTGGCTTGAAGAGGGCACAAGAAAACCGTATACGTTCGCCGCAGACTGATACTTCTTTCATGCACGAATCATTTGACAAACTGAAGGGTATCACCTTGCTAGAGAAGACTGTATTCCAGACTTGAAGTCTATCTAGGGCTTTTCCTTGATAGTTATCTGATTCTGCCAAACGAATTTTTTGTGAGCGCACAAAAGAGTCTGCTACTGCCTTTACCACTTGAACAGATGGGTAGTTGAGATTTCTTTGATCAAATATGCCAACTTTGATTGTGATATTCCTGCCGTCCAAGTCCTCTATGCCGCCAAGCAACCCTAAAGCGTGCTGATATGCCTCTAACACACCTTCATCTGTCTTAACCAACGCAACCCTTGAAACCATGTAAGAAAGGTCATATCTTGCCTATTTATTTCTATGCAAAGCAGAACATCTTTTCCCAGAGCCAGCACGCTCAGAGTTCTAGTGTGAAATCTTTTTTGGCGGTTCACGTTCTGGCAGTTGGGAGTATTTTCCATCAGCGGTTCTGTAGGCTGCGAGCCTGCCGGCAGTCTCCCAACGGTCGCCTGAAAGTCGGCGAATTTGCACTGTGATAACCTCTGCCGTGGGATCTGCCTTCCCAGTCCAAACGGTCAAGGTAAGGAAATCTCCGTTTGGCAGTCTAGTTCTCATGCTGGCTTTAGGTTGAGACTTAACAGACACAAGACTCACCATCATAATGTTTCAGCGGTTCAAGCAAAAAGCTTTTGTACATTCTCGCCTTTTATTCTCACACATTGTATGAGTCGAGGTGTTCTCTGTTTGTCTTCAGTAGATGAGCTGGTGAAAGCTGCCAAGAAGTTTCTCAAAGACTCCTGGAATGAAGATACAGTCTCCATGAAGATAATCAAGAACGAGGTTGTTAATGGCAACGGCAAATTGCATACCGAGTGCATAGTCAAGCTGGTCGGTTCAAAATCCAGATCGCAATGGCGTAAGATCTTCACTTTCGAGAACGGAAAGGTAGTGGACGAAGAGTATCATCTGATGAACGAAGAGTAGAACCGCAAAACGAGTCAAAAAGAAGCAACATCTTGTGGTTCTAGTCTTCTTGGTATGGTTTTTGTTTCCATGGAATTTGCGAGAAATCTTGGATACAAATTCTTCCTCAGAATGATACTATATGATAGACGAGTTTTCAGATTTGTCCTTTTTTCTAACCATGAGTTGTGACCTAGGCACGAAGAATTTCTTGACTGGCGGTATCACCGTTACTCTCAGACCTGCTCCGATATTGTAATGCGGGGTTCCGTCAGGGTTTGTATAGTTCACAGCGACACCTGCTCTCTGAATGGCAACTGTAACCTTTACGGTTGCACCATCTTCCAACTGGAATGTTACGGTATCGGAAGTCACAGGTTTAGCTTCAAGCCATCTAAACTCAACCACGTCCTTGCTCATATCTGCTGACTCCTCCAAACTAGATCATTCATTATCCTATTTATTTGCTTCCAGCTGCAAGGATATCCGAAAAAACAGACAGAACCTTCATTAAGTTTATATCTCACGATGCTGTTTCTTTTCGGCTTACGTTTAGGAAGGTGAACGAGAAATGAACAGAGAAACGAAAGAAAAGTTGGAGACCGCTGCTGTAACGGTCTTAGGCAACACAGTGGTTTATGCCATAGTCCTGCACCTGCTGAGAGTTATCTAGGTTCAAAGCATCCTTGTCACAAAAAGACAGAAGCGAAACCATGAAACTCCTTTAGGATTTGCATGATGCAACATGATTGCGAGAGTATACCTTACTAACAATTGGCTTTTGGAAAAAGTTGAACTCTTCTCCAAGTCTTGGGATGACCTCAAAGAAGAGACCATAGAGATGGTGGATAACGAGATCCGAAGACTTAACCGAGATAAAAAGACTCTATAGAAACTATTTTCCCTCAGCTGTTAAATGTAACAGTCCACTCAAGCCGTCATTGCCTTACATCGTTCGTAAAGGAAAAAACCACTACGCTCTCCTTTACATTATATTTGTTTGACTAACAATAACTGATCTAATCGTAGACTGTAGAATGGCAGATGGAGGACAAGTTTGAGAATATCAGAGCAAAATGGAACAGTTATGACTTTATGTATGTTGAATATGCACTTGACAGCCGAATTCAAATGTTGTCATCTTTGCTCCAAATATTGTTAGACGACTTCCCAAATAACATGCCAAGAGACATAATATTTCTCTCTCAATTAGGTTGTTCATTTTATAGCTTTTCTAGATCTTTTCCTTCTGTCTACGTCTTAGCAGCCTAATAATCCCAGTAGGAAGTTCATTCTTGGCACTTTCTGCATATAGCGTTTGTAGTCATCCCTAAACTTTAAGATGAGATGTTTTTCCGACTCTTGTACCCACATGTGCATCTGCAAAATGTAAGGAACACCAACAATCGCAGCCATCCAATGTTGAGAGGTTAGAATAGAGGCACAAAGTAACAGTATTATGCCTAGAAATTGCGGGTGGCGAACAACGGCATAGGTCCCGCTATCAACAAGAACTGTGGTACTCATGAGGCTTCTTCCCTTTGCAGGCTTCCCACTTTTTCTAAAATATTGAAGAGACGGGAAAACCAAGAGCAAACCAGCCACTAAGATCATCCATCCGACATAAAATGGAACTTCAAGACCCAGATAAGGTCCAAATATAGCTCCGTAAATGGGACCCCCGATAATCTGTGGAATCCCTAGCAAAAAGAATGAGTATGCGAGAATGTTCTGCCAGCCAGTTAGATCTGGATAAAAGATTCTTATCGCTTGGACTGGACACTTTGTTTCACATTTATAGCATTGTCCACAATCTAGTTCTCTAGCAGGAAAAACCTTCTTCTCCGAGGCAGGATGACCAGAAGTTTCCACCCACTCGTACAACTGCTGTGGACAAACCTTAAGACATGCACCACAACCTGTACAAAGATCCCAGTCAACCGCCACATAAGTTCCACGTATGCCTAGTTTCTCTGGTGGATCGACGGGTCCCCAAATATCTATACCCTTCTCTTTCCCAACTTTCTTCCTTCTCTTCTGAAACTCGGGATCAATAGGCAAAGGACTACACCCAAGTTTTAATAGTGCAATCTATCTAAACTCCCACTCGCAGTACGGGTCACCCATGGCTATACACTTTGTTTCTTTAACGTATTGGTTCTTGACTGTGGAGAAGAACCCGTTTAGAAAGCCAGTAGTGAATAGGCATAAAGGCTCCTTACTCTTAGCTGTCACGAACATCGTCCAGATGAGGATCTCGAAGTTTTCCTTTATCTTTATCGTCTCATCCATCGTAACCTTCCCAACCTTGCAATATTCTAGTAGACGAAGAACACGTTTCACAGCGTCATCCTCGCTTATCCCGGCTTTCATCAGATGCTCTCCGACCTCTTTTCCCGCCCTGGCGCCTCCCATCCTCAACGCCATCTGGTATCTCTCGTCAGCGTGAGCTAGCCAGCCTACGGCATGCGTGGCCATGGTGATGTGGATATCGCTCCCCAACCTAGGCCTCTCTACAAGGGGTTTACCTTCAAGCAGAAATCCAGTGAGGCGTTGCATCAACCGGTCATGAACCCTTTCAAGGACTGAGACATCCTTCTCCAAAGAAGCTTTCAACTCGGCGATCTCTCCAGACACTATTTTGAATTCACAGTACGGATCCCCTAGGCCAACGCACTTAGTCTCAACAGCGTTCCAGTCCCTAACCGGGCCTCCTCCAAACCTCTCAAATGTCATCAACCCACCAGCGAAGTATGAGAGAGGCAATAAAGCAAGCGGGGCGCCCACATTTTCGAATCCACGGCAGTCAGAGTTCTCATATACTCGAACATAATGTTCGTCAGTCTTGGAGACAGCGTCAAGGTATTCTACGATGCCGATACGGTCTTGTCTCTGGTATATTCTTTCTCCCGACAAATCAAAGACTTTCTTAATGTCTTTTACCTTGCTTAAGCGCTTTGGCAAGAGCAGTTTCATAAGAAGTTTCTCGTACCGAGGCATATACTTGAACATCTGATATCCCCTGCTAAAGTCCTCCTTCTCCAACTCATATTTCATCGTCGGAAACCTCTTAGGATCCCATAGCAAGCCGCTCCAGTGGATGAGGTTCGTCCAGAAGAGGTTGACATAGTCCCCAACATACTTTCTTATCGCGCCTTTTCCTCGCGTGTATGCTTCAAAAAACTTTCTTACCCCGTTTTCATCGATCATACTCAAAAAATATTCCAACCGTCGTTCAGGTTCTATAACGGCTTCGATTTTCGTCGGCTTCACTTTCGGATGCTTCACAACGTTTAAAAGAAGCTTACTTTCTTCCCTCTCCGTTCTTATCACGCCATCGGAGATGCTCATCATGGCAACGAGGTCCTCCTCCTTCCCGCAGCCTTCATCTATGCATGCCACGACCGCGTTTCCCCTAGTAGCGAACCTTGATAGGGTCTGCCTCATGAACCTTGAGATTTCGGCACCGCTGAAGAGGTATGGAGAGGTTAGAGAGTCGAAGACCAATAAGATATCCTTCCTTCCTATTCGTTCGCTCATCTTTGATATCGCTATGTCGATGCTTGAAAGGTTGTTACAGTCAGCATAGACGGTGTCTGATCTATCCGAAACTGAAACCCCTACTGTTTCATTGTAGGCGTCAACGAAACTCAGCAGACCAGGCTCGACATGGGCTAACCCTCTCTCTTTCAAGGCTGTTTCCGCCTTGGATGGGCCTCGCTCAGTAGTCACGTAGATGATGGGCCTATCCACAGCTAATCTCTTGAGAATTGTTTGTTCGCAGAATGAAGTTTTTCCAGAGCCGGGGGGACCGACCAACAAGACCATGCTTTCAGGAGGAATCTCTTGTAATTGAGTAACTGACACCTTATATTCACCTACCTGAACTCCCACTCACAGTAAGGATCACCCATCGCAATACACTTGGTTTCTTTGACATGCTGGTTCTTGACGACTGAGAAGAAACCGTTGAGGAAGCCAGTGGTGAAGTAACAGGAGGGTTCCTTGCCTCTTATCATGAAGCTTTCGCAGTTCTGCACCATCCTTAAAGTCTCACCCATGGAAACCTTGCCAACCTTGCAGTATTCAAATAAATTAAGAATGCGCTTCACCGCTTCATTCTCCCCTATTCCGGCGTCCATCAGGCGTTCACCGACCCTTTTCCCTCCCATGGTGCCCCCAAGCCTCACGGCCATCCGGTATCTATCACTCGCCATGGCGGGTAGAATCATCATGTGTCCAAAGGCATGCAAGCTAATCTCATTTCCCAGCTTCGGTCTCTCCTTCCAGAGGGTCTCCCCACGGAGTATGAATCTCATAAGTCCATCCATGAGGCGGTCTTGTATCCTTTCAATAATTGTGTTGTCTATGGACACCAGAGAGTCCTTCAGCTCATCTATTTCTCCCGGCACAATCTTCCATTCACAGTAGGGATCACCGAGCCCTATGCACTTCGTCTCAACCCAGTTCCAGTCCCTCTCAAGTCCCTTGAGCTTCTCCATTATCATAATGACGCCCGCCCATGTCCCGAGGGTTCCCAGCCCTAGGGGTGCACCGACGTTCTCAAATCCCCAGCATGTCGGAGCCTCGTATCCTCTAATGTAATGTTCGTTCATCTTAGAGGCATCTTCGAGGTATTCATTAATGCCGATGCCTTCTTCCCATAAGCGCCGGCCTCGTGACATTAGCTTCTTCATGTCCTTTACTTCGCTGAAGTTCTTAGGCATGAATAACTTGAAAAGAGCCTTTCTACTCCAGGGAAGAATCTTGATGACCTCCGATCTTGTCTTTATGGATTCGCTGTGCTTGTTTGCGTTGTATGCCATAGTTGGGAACCTTTTAGGGTCCCAGAGCATGCCACACCAACGGGCGAAGTTTGACCAGAACAGGTTCACATAATCCCCAACCTCTGTTCTCAGAGTCGTTCCAGCCGTCAGACCCATAGCCATCTCCCAGTGTTTCGTCCACATTTCCATCTCTATGTGGTAGGGAACCTCGGGGCTCCATGTCATGGGAACCTCTATTTTTGTCGGCTCCGTCCTTGGGTGCTTCGTGATGTTAAACGTTTTCGAGCCGTCCATAAGCTCTATCTTGACGATGCCATCCGCCGTGCTCATCATTGCCACCATGTCCTCTGGCTTACCGCAACCCTCATCCACGCATGCCAACACAGCGTTCCCCTCAGCCGCCAACCTCAACAGGGTCAGCCTCATGAACCGTACAACCTCTGGGCCGCTCAGAAGATAGGGCGAAGTCAGGGAGTCGAAGACCAGCAGAACGTTTTCACCTGCCCTTTTCCGCAGCTTAGATATAGCGATGCCGCGGCTTGTCAAATCCGCAGAAGAGGCGGCCACCGTGTCCGGGCGAGCCACACACGGGAGGCCCACAGTCTCGGGGAA